>QBYM01000006.1 GCA_003282825.1 Pelagibacteraceae bacterium AG-325-J17
CTTCTTTGACCAAAAAGCCTTAGAAGCATAATAAATAGGTTAATGAAATCTAGATAAAGAGTTAACGCTCCCATTACAGCTTTTTTACCAATAGTTTCACCTGTATCACTTGCTGCATACATATTTTTAATTTTTTGAGTATCGTACGCAGTTAGTCCGACAAAAATTAAAACTCCTAAAACTGAAATTACGAAATACATCATCGATGATTTCATGAAAATGTTAACTAATGAGGCGATAATAATTCCAATTAATCCCATCATTAAAAAAGATCCTAGTTTAGTTAAATCTCTTTTAGTCGTGTAACCGTATATGCTCATTGCTCCGAAAGTAGCTGAACAAATAAAGAAAACTCTAGTCACACTCATACCGGTATAAACTAATAAAATTGAAGAAAGAGATAAACCCATTAATGCTGCAAAAACCCAAAAAGTTGTTTGAGCTTTTGATGCACTCATTTTATTTATTCCAAAACTCATATAAAAAACAATTCCTAGAGGTGCCAACATCACAAGCCATTTAAGCCCAGACATATAAATTGCATTTCCCATTTGAGTTAAACCCACAATAGATCCAGCGTCATTTGTAACTACTGACATTTTAAATGTTAAAAGAGCCACTATACCAGTTAACAATATTCCTGTTGCCATATAGTTGTAAACTTTAAGCATGTAGGCTCTTAGGCCTTCATCCATCACTACTGTTGATTGTTGAGCTGCTTTAGCTCTTCCTAAAATGCCTTTTTTATCGAATTCCATAATGAAAGAAATATATAGTCTTTTACTAATTATTCAAGATGCCTTAAAAGATTAATAAAAAAACTAACACTATAAAACCTCAATGAATTACAAAAAATTAGGAAATACTGATCTTGACGTAAGTACAATTTGTCTCGGTACAATGACTTGGGGAGAGCAAAACACTCAAGACGAGGGTTTTGAACAGATGGATTACGCTTTAGACCAAGGTGTAAATTTTTGGGATACAGCTGAAATTTATTCTATTCCGATGAGAGAGGAAACATATGGAGAAACTGAGAGAATAATTGGAAATTGGTTTCAGAAAACAAAAAAGAGAGATAAAGTTATACTTGCAACTAAAGTTTGTGGAAACACTTCTAACAAGTACATTAGAGGAGGTGGATACAATTTTGGAAAAAAAAAAATCACCCAGGCTTTAGAGGAAAGTTTAAAAAGATTAAAGACTGATCACATAGATTTATACCAACTGCATTGGCCAGAGAGAAACACAAATTTTTTTGGCATGCACGGCTATGAGCATGACGAAAAAGATAATGATTGGACACCTTTTGGGGAGATTTTAGAAAGTTTAGATAAATTTATTAGTGAAGGTAAAATTAGATATATAGGTTTATCTAATGAAACCGCTTGGGGTTTGTCTAAATTTCTAGAACTATCAAAATTAAAAAAGCTTCCAAAAATGATGTCAGTTCAAAATCCTTATAATTTACTCAATAGATCTTATGAGGTTGGATTAGCTGAAATATCAGTAAGAGAAAAAAGTGGGTTATTAGCATACTCACCGCTAGCATTTGGATACCTAACAGGAAAATATAGAAATAATAATCTTCCTGATAAATCAAGGATGAAATTATTTAAAGATTTTACGAGATATAAAAATGAAAATGGTCAAAACGCTATAGAAGAATATTATGAAATATCAAAAAAATTTGATATTGATTTTACTCAAATGTCATTAAAATTTTGTGAAATCCAGCCTTTTGTAACAAGTGTGATCATAGGTGCAACAACAATGGAACAGTTGAAAACAAACATAGAAAGTGTAAATGTAAGTCTAACAAACGAAATTATTAATGAGATTAACAAAATTCAAAAAAAATATCCAAACCCATGTCCATAATTAAAAAAACTTTATTATTTTCTTTTATAGTTTTTATTTCCAGTATCTCAAAAACTTTTGCAGAAGATTTAAAAAAAGTTGGAAAATACAAGGATTGGGAAGTAATGGTAATGACTGAAGTATCTGGTAAAGTATGTTTTGCTCAATCAATTCCAGTTTTACAAGCACCCAAAAAAAATAAAAGAGATGCTAGATTATTTGTAACTTTTAGACCTGGAGAAAAAATTTCTAATGAAATAAGTGCAACTGCAGGGTACGAATTTAATAAAAATAATACAGTCTTAGCAACTTCAGGAAATAATAAATTTAAATTTGATATAAAGCAGCAAGGTTTTGCCTGGATGACTAGTAATAAAAAAGAAAATATTATGGTCAAAGTAATGAAAAAAGGATCAAGAATAATGGTGGCGGGATATAATGAAAAAGGATCTCAAACTATAGATCACTATTCGTTGTTAGGATTTACAAAAGCTTATAATACAGCAAAAAAAGCTTGTAATAGCTAAATCAAAAAAATGACTAAAAATACTTTGTTCCAATATTGGCCTGTGATGATTGGTGAGTTTTATAATAGTGAACACAATAATATAAAAAAAGACTTGCTCAATTTTTTTAAAGATTATGAAAAAAAAAACCCTAAAGGAAATAAACAGCTACATGACAAAAACTATACAGGTAATCATAATCTTTATCAAAGTTCTTACAACTTACATCAAGAAAAAAATGATGCCTTACATAAAGTGTTAAAATTTATTGCAAAGTCAATTTTAGAAACGGCAAAGTTAACTAACAAAGCATCAATAGATCAATTTGAAAATCATAAACATGAACTAAGCCTTAATTTAGTTGAGACTTGGTTCATAAGATATAATCAGGGTGGAATGATATATCCTCATAATCATGGTAATTTTAGTTGGTCATGCGTTTATTATGTTCAGGTAGGTAAAGAGTCAAAAAAGATGAATGGATCAACATACTTTATGAAACCTTATAACCCTCAATATCCATCTGATTTTGGAAGCAAATATATGAAAAATGCCCAAACAACTTTTAAAGCTGAAGAAGGAAAACTCTTGGTATTTCCTGGATTTTTATATCATGGCTCGCATCCTTTTAGTGGTGAGAATGATAGAATGATTATATCGGCAAATTCAATGACAGAGTTAAAAAAAGTAGATAAATGAAAAAAAAAATTGTTCTAGCTTATTCTGGTGGGTTAGATACATCCATAATCCTTAAATGGCTTCAAGTGAATTATAAGGCAGAGGTTATTTGTTATACTGCAGATATTGGTCAAGAAATTGATAAGAAAAAAATTATTTCAAATGCTAAAAAACTTGGAGTTAAAAATATAATTATAAAGGACTTAAAAAATATATTTATAAAAGATTATGTTTTCCCGATGTTGAGAGGTCATGCGGTATATGAAGGAGTTTACCTATTGGGAACTTCAATTGCGAGACCACTTATTGCAAAAGATCAAATAAAAGTTGCAAAAAAATACAAAGCATATGCTGTATCCCACGGATCAACTGGAAAAGGGAATGATCAAGTTAGATTTGAACTTGGCTATCATTACTTTGGTCCAAAAATAAAAATAATTGCTCCGTGGAGAATATGGAAATTAAAATCAAGGACAGACTTAATAAATTATGCAAAAAAAAATAAAATTTCTATTCCAAAAGATAAAAAAGGTGCTCCACCTTTTTCGGTTGATGATAATTTATTTCATACTTCAACAGAAGGTAAGGTTTTAGAAAACCCAAAAAACTCTGCACCAGAATTGATTTTTCAAAGAACTGTTTCACCAGAAAAAGCACCAAATAAACCCACATTTGTTTCAATTAATTTTAGAAACGGAGATCCAATGGGGGTTAATGGAAAAAAATTAACTCCAGCAAAGTTGCTTGAAAAACTTAATCAATTAGCTGGAAAAAATGGAGTAGGGAGAGTTGATCTTGTTGAAAATAGATTTTTAGGAATTAAGTCGAGAGGAGTTTATGAAACTCCTGGAGGAACTTTGTTAATTCATGCTCATAGAGCAATCGAGTCTGTTACTTTAGATAAAGAAACAATGCATAAAAAGGAAAATATAATGCCAAGATATGCTGAGCTTATCTATAATGGTTATTGGTATTCAAAAGAAAGATTTAAACTTCAGAAAATTGTCGATTTAAAAAAAAACAAAGTTAATGGAACTGTTAAACTTAAACTTTATAAAGGAAATATTACTATAATTTCTAGACAAACTAAAAGTTCTGCTTACTCATTAAAAAAAGTTTCATTTGAAGAAAATAAAACATTCAATAAATCCAATGTTGAAAAATTTATTAATTTTCATAAGAAAAAACTACGTTCTTAATAAGGTTTAGGTCAATTTATCATTTGTTTAATTTGTTAGAAAATATATCTTGTAATCATGGAATCGTTTAAAAATTGGATGAAAGAAGCAGCAAATATTTTATTTGATGATAGTAAAAATGATTTAAGAGCTCTTCCAAAGACTGTCAGATTGCAAATTCTGTTGGTCTTAAGTTTTATTTGGACTACTGTTTTTAGTTTATATGTATTTTCATACACCACTTTTGCATTTGGTTGGGCAGGACTTTTTGTAGCCCACGTTGGATTAATATTTGCAGTTTATATGACATTTAAACATTTTCATAGAGCTGAGGAAAGTTCTGCTAGTGTTTTCAAAACAAAAAATTTTGATCCATTTAAAATAATGGTTATTGTTTTTGTGGTTGTGTTTATCTTCGTTTTTTCAAAAGGGATTGAAGTATTAACAAGTCCTAACCCCTACTCTTATTCAATTCCTTACGACGGTTCTTCAAAATCAGTGTTTGAAAAATGGCTACCATTTAGTAAAGATAAGTAATGGAAAAAATTGCCAAAAATTTACAACTAGTTTTAATGGTAATCATTTTAATTAGCACTGTTATAGCGGTTGGAATTGAAATTAATAAAATGTTTCTTGTTAAGTCAGTAACTTTAGCTGATTTACTATTAATGTTTCTTTACTTAGAAGTGTTGGCAATGGTTAGAGTTTTTTGGGATCAACAATCGATTAGCATAACCTTACCACTTTTAATAGCAATCACTGCACTTGCACGATTTATTATTCTTCAAGGAAAAGAAATGGATCCAACAGCATTAGTTTATGAGGCAGTAGCTATAGTTCTCATCGCTGGCGCGATTGTTATCTTAAGATTAAGACATAGTGATAAATTAGGTCTTAAAAGAAAAAAAAATAAATAATCTTAATGAATTTTGGGACGTCAAGAGCTTCGGCGATCGAAAATCTAAGTAGATTTGTAGACCAAAATTTGTTTGAATATTCTAAGTTAAGAAATTTTGATTATGGTCCAGACAATAGATCAAATATTTCGTGCCTTTCACCTTATATTACTCATGGGGTTATATCAGAATTAGAAGTAATCAAAAAATCATTAAGCAAATTTTCATTCTCTAAAAATGAAAAATTCATTCAAGAAGTTTTATGGCGAACATATTGGAAGGGTTGGTTAGAATTAAGACCTAATGTTTGGACTGATTATTTAAATGAATTAAAAAAAATTCGTGAAGAATTTAAAGACAATCAAAACTATAGAAATGTTATTGAGGGTAATACAAACATCGAGTGTTTTAATGAATGGATAAAAGAATTAAAAGAAACTAATTATTTACACAATCACGCAAGGATGTGGTTTGCAAGTATCTGGATTTTTACTTTAGATTTGCCTTGGCAACTAGGTGCAGAGTTTTTTATGAAACATCTTTATGATGGAGATGCTGCATCCAATACTTTAGGATGGAGATGGGTTGCTGGAATTCAAACACAAGGAAAAAATTATCTGGCTAGTGAATGGAACATTAAAAAATTTACCAACAACAGATTTAGTAATATCAAACTTAATGAAAATGCTCCTCCAAAAACAAGCGATAAGACTTATGCTGCATTAAAATTAGAGTTTAACAATCCACAAAATCTTGAAGAAAAAAATCTTCTTATTTTTGAGAATAATTTATCTTTTGAAATAAGTGATTTTAAAGATCAAAAATTTAAAAAGGTTTTTTTAATTTCCAACAAAAATGAAAACCGAACCATAGAACTCAGTGAAAAATTAGTAAAATTCAAGTCTCAATTAATTGAAGATCAAAAAAAGAGATTGGAAGAAAAATCAATCAATACTGAAATTATAGATTTAAGTGAGATACAGAATATTAATGAAACTTCTTATGGTTTATATCCTACAGTTGGTGAAAACCTAGATTTTATAAATACAAATAATTTAAAAATAGAATTTCTGTATAGAAAATTAGACCAATTTTCTTGGCAATATTGTAATAAAGGTTTTTTTAATTTTAAAAATTATATTCCAAAAATAATTACAACTTTTAATTAAAACCACCTTAACATTCCGATAATTCCAGCTGTCGCATAAAAGAATTGTAAAAATAATATTCCTCTATGACCACCCCTAAAAGCCCAAATTCCAATTAAGATTGCAGATATAAGTAATAAACAAAAACCAAAGAACTCTATACCAATATTCATAGCTACAAATAATGAATATAATATTGCCGTAATAACACCTGCCCATTCAAAAATTTTATTATTCATGTTTTTTATCTTGCAAGTTTAATAAAAATATCCCCCATACCAGCATCTAAATTTTCTAAAGGTGTATTATTTCTAAGTTCACAATATCTACCAGTAACTTGGTGACTTTTAACGAAATCTATTTCATCTTTTTCACAATTTTTTCCATTATGCAACAAGCCTATCACAATTCGACCATTAAGACTATAAACCTCTGATTTATTAATTTTTTCACCATCACAAAAATAATCTTTGTTTACTCTGTTTGGAAAATCTTTTTTATTACAAGGATTCTTTATTGTTAAAACATAAAATTCTTTAAAACCATCTTCAAATTTATATTTCATTTTTTGAGCTTCAGAGTACTTCATTAAATCACATGAACATGGAACACAACACCTATAATAGTTTCCACAAATTTTTTTGTTTGTTTTACTTTCTTTGATGTATAAAAATTCTGAGTCACTGTTTGGATCGATCAAAGATCCAGAAACTGCACAATATAATTTATTAAATTCAATAAAGTCTTTATAGGTAATTTTCTTATCTATTATGTATTTAAAAAATTTCGGTCCTGCAGCATTTCTATTTTTATCTGGAAATATTCTTGACCAATCAGTAATCAACTCCTTGTGATAGTTTTTTTCCTCAGCAAACGACTTAAGTTGAAATAATATTGCAAACACTATTAAAAAAATATTTAATATTTTTTTCATTTTTGTTTTACAGTAATTGTTTGATTTAGCCTCTTTATATCAATCATTTCTTTACTTCCATCTGTCCATCTAACCTCTACATTAAAATTTTTTTCATTTTTTCTAATTCCATAATGTGCCACAGGCTCCATTTGACATAAGTAACCAGATCCTGCGTCAATAGTTTTTGAATGTTTTCTCTGATCAGTTATTAGCGTTACAGTGGCTCCTCTTGCTGGTGCACCATGTTTGTTAAGTGGTTTAATTCTTAAATATTTATTTTCTTTTTTGACTATTGCCTTGTACAAAGTTAATGTTTGTTCTTTACTTTCGCCTCTAGAAACTAATAATTCTAAAACTCCATCATTATCTATATCCGCAACTGCAGCTCCAGTTCCATATCCATTAGCTTCAAGTCCTACCTTGAAATTTATCTGTTCAAATTTTCCATTATCTTTAATGCGAAATAACTTATTTGGTTCTGCTATATTGTTCATGAAAACTTCATCAAAACCATCGTTATCAAAATCAGCAGAAATAATTGTTCTTATTCTAGAGGGTTCATCAAAATCTTTATTTCCAATGTCTTTAAATTCATTATTTTCCAAAACCCAAGCTCTGTGATATCCGAGCCAATTACCACTTAAAATATCCAATCTACCCCTATAATATACATCTGATAAAGCTGTACCCCTTCCATTTTGGATTGCATCATCTAATCTATAATCAAATGCAACATCATCGAACTTTCCATTATTATTTTTAAAAAGAAAATTTGCTCCTCTCTCATTAGCTGCAAAAATATCCGCTCTTTCTGTCAAAATATGTCCAGATACAACTGCTCTTCCGCCAGTAATATTATCAAGATTTAAATTCTTAGCTTTATCTTTGATAAGTTCATTTTCAATCTCATAAAATCTTGTTGGTCCTCCGTAATTAGCAACATAAATACCATATTCACCATCTCCCTTTCTATCTACACAAACTACAGATCTTCCTGCAGTTAAATTTAGATTTTCTTTATTTTTTTCTAATTCGAATAAATCAAAATAATCATTATCTTTTATATCCAATAATCTATCTGAATATTTTTTAACTCCACTATATGTATCGGTATTTAAAAAGTAGATTTCTTCAAAGCCATCTTTATCAATATCACAAGCAGCAACTCCTATAGTTTTTTTTGATGCATCTGAAAAAATTTTTTGTTGGTTTAAATCCTTTAGTTTTCCATCCTGATAAGATAAAGCTAAATTAGCAAAGCCAAAACCTGTAACTAAAAACTCATAATTTCCATCCATATTAAAATCTGTTACAGAAATACCGTAGCTAAGCCTTTTCTCGTTATTTTCAATAATTTTCGACAAATCCTCAAAAAATTCTGCGCGAGCATTATTTGTAAGAATTATAAATAAGAATAAGATCAAATATTTAGAAAAATTTTTTATTTTTTTGATGAACATTTTTTTGAACAATACTTTACTTTTTCCCAATTCAGTCTCCATTTTTTTCTCCATTTAAATGACCTTTGACATATTGGACAAACCTTAATTGGTAAATTTTCTTTTTTCACTAAATTGTATTTTCTTTAATGAATTTATCTGCGGCTGACAAAATAAATTTTTTTCTATCCGTTTTCATTTTATCAAAAATTCTTACCATCATTGATAGTCTAGGGTTAGTTAAAAAAAATTTTCTATTCCGATCTATAAATCTCCAATAAAGACCATCCATTGTATTACACCACTCTCCTTTTTTAAAATCCATCATTTTCATAAAATAAGCAGACCCACAGATATAAGGCTTGGTTGCAAATATTCCACCATCACTGAATAATCCCATGCCATAAACATTTGGTACCATCACCCAGTCAGAAGAGTCTACAAACATTTCCATAAACCATTTGTAAACTATAATTGGTTTAATCTCACAAAGGTTCATGATGTTAGATAAAATCATTAGTCTTTCAATGTGATGAGACCAGCCGTGGTTTAATGCATTCTTGATTGCATAATCTAATGGTGGCAAACCTGTCGTTCCATCATACCAAGACTTTTTCATTTTTCTATTTTGTTTAAAAAAATTTTTTGTTTCCATTTCATCTGAATAACTTTGATAAATACCTCGCATAAACTCTCTCCAACCAATTATCTGACGGATATAACCTTCCAAGGAATTCATTCTTATTTTCTTTTTTTTATGAAAATCTAAAACTTTTTGAATAATAAACTCAGGAGTTATTAAACCTAAATTGATATAGGGGCTTAAAGCACTATGAAATAAAATGTTGTCTTTTTGATTTACTGCGTCTTCATAATCACCAAACAAATTTGATTTTTCTTTTATAAAAAAATTGAGTAATTTAACTACGTCATCAAATTCTGTTGCTAACCAAAAATTATCTGTACTACCTGGATGATCTTTAAATAATTTTTCTACGATAGGCTTTAATTTTTTTGTATGATTAGTTTCATTAATTTTAGGAAATTTTGGTATTGAAATATCTTTTGGTAATTTATTTCTATTGTCCTCATCAAAGCTCCACTTTCCACCGATTGGATTTCCGTCAGCCCCCATCAATATTCCTGATTTTTTTCGAACCTCTTTGTAAAACGTTGCCATAAAGGGTTTTTTTGATTTTCCTAAGTAATTTTTGAATTCACCCCTTGAGTTTAAAAACATAGGAGTTTGAACAACATTCCAATTAATTTTCTCTTTTTTTAGGAATTGAGAAATTTTTTTTTCAAAAAACTTATCTTCAATTTCAAAACTAGAAATCTCCTTAATTTTTTTTGAATTAATTATCTTTTTTAATTTTTTAAGGTAATCATCTTTAAATTCTTTATCTTCAATTTTTGTATACTCTAATTTAAATTTATTCTTTTTGAGTTTGTCTGCATAAGATCGCATAGAAGACAAGAATAATAGTATTTTCTGTTTATGATGTTTTTCATAAGTACATAAACCATTGTCTTCTGCCATAAAGAATATATGGTCTTTTTTGAAGCGGTCGAGGTATTTTGATGGAAATAATTGATTACCAAGTATAAAAAATAACTTCATAATTAAATATAACTAATAAAATTTTTTATGTCAGAAAAATATATTGTTTTTGGTGCGACAGGTTCAATCGGATCAAGTTTAGCAGAACAGTTAGTAAGTTCAGGAAATAGCGTTCATTTAGTTGCAAGAAATGAAGCTGAGCTTAAAAATATTTCCAACAAACTAGGATGTACATCTACTGTGGCTGATGTTTTGGAGGAAGGATTTATCAATAAAGTTAAAAATGATATACCAGAAACAAACGGGATTGCTTACTGTGTAGGTTCAATTGATTTAAAACCTTTAAGAATGGTTACAGAGCAAGATTTTAACAAGTGTATGAAACTAAATCTTTATTCTGCAGTTGAGGCTATAAAAGGATACCAAGAAAGTTTAAAAAAAAATAAAGGATCAGTAGTTTTATTTTCTACAGTTGCTGCTCAAAGGGGATTTACTAATCATGCTATAATCGCTTCTACAAAAGCTGCGGTTGAAGGGTTGACTGTTTCTTTAGCAGCTGAATTTGCACCAAACATTAGAGTTAACTGTATAGCGCCTAGTCTGACAAATTCTAAAATTGCTGAACCAATGTTAAAAAATAAAGCTCTAGCCGATGGAATAGCAAAAGCTCATCCTCTTAAAAGATTGGGTGAAGGAAAAGATTCTGCTTCACTAGCAAAGTTTCTTATTACTGAAGATAGTTCTTGGGTCACAGGACAAATAATTGCAGTAGATGGTGGAAGATCTAAACTTTCTTAAAGTGAAAAAAGTTTTATTTTTAACACTATTAATTTTTTTTTTTACCTCAAAATCTTTTTCTCAAGATTATAGTTTTCAAAAATTAACAAAACTTGATGGACCATGGGGTTCGTCATTCTTGAATGAAAATGAATTAATAATTACAGAGAAAAGTGGAAAAATAAAAATTGTAAATATTAAATCCAATAAAATTTCTGAAGTTGATCACAATTTAAATTTTTTAGATTATGGCCAAGGAGGATTATTAGATATTCTATTTAAAGATAATTTTGTTTATATTTCCTATTCTGAAAATAGAGGTAATTGGAAGTCAAGTACTTCAATTGCAAAAGCAAAATTTGATAAAATCAAACTACACTTTGAAAACATTTTTCAGGCTGAACCTCCGATTGACTCGGGTTATCATTTTGGTTCAAGATTAGTAATTAAAGATAATTACCTTTTTGCATCAGCTGGAGAAAGAGGACAAGGTATGATTGCACAAGACCCTACAAATCACCCAGGGAGCATTATAAGAATTCATTTAGATGGAAGTATTCCTAATGACAATCCTAAGTTTAAAGGTAATCCAAACTGGCTTCCTGAAATTTATCAAATTGGAATTAGAAACCCCCAAGGCTTATCTTTATCACCTTTTGACGGAAAAATTTATATGAGCAACCATGGTGCAAAAGGAGGTGACTGGTTTGGAGAAGTAAAAAAAGGTGAAAACTATGGTTGGAAAATATTAGGCTGGGGAGGAAAAAATTATACTGGAACTAAAATTGGACCTAAATGGAAACCAGGCTTTACTAAAGCAATTCAATACTGGGTCCCTTCTATCGCTACTAGTGCAATTACTATTTATAAAGGTGATGAGTTTAAGGAATGGAACAGCCATGCTTTAATTACATCTCTTAAGGATAAATCATTAAGAAAATTAATATTTGACGATAAATCAAATGTTAAGGAAGAGATAATTTTTAAAGACAAAATTGGAAGAATAAGAGATATACAAGTTCATCCAATCAATGGAAAAATTTATTTTTTAGCAGGAGATAATTTGTGGCTAATGGAAAAAAGTTAATAAAAATTTTATGTCTTTTAATTGGGATAACTTCATATAATCATATTGGATTAACAATGGAAAAAAAACCTTATCATCACGTTTCAGATGGAACATTTAGAAATCCAGAGGGATCTCCTAAAAGAAATACAAATTTTAAATGGTCATATAAAGTTTTTAATAAAGAAAAAAAGAAACTTGATATGACAGTTCCAGAAGAGCATGTTGTTAAAAAAGAAAAAATACTATCAGATTTATCTAAGTTGAAAAATGACGATTACATTGTTTGGATTGGTCATGCTACATTCATTATCAAACTAGGAAATACTACAATTATAACTGACCCTGTCTTTTCTAAAAATGCAGGACCGTTAATATTTGGTCCAAAGAGATTTACTGAACCAGCATTAAAATTAAATGAAATTCCTAAAATTGATTTATTTTTACTTACTCACAATCATTATGACCACCAGGATATGATGACAATTCGTAGGTTTCCTTTTAAAGATGCAAAAGTGATGCTACCGCTAAAACTTGGAAAATATTTTACAAGGAATGGTTATAGAGATGTAAATGAAATGGATTGGTATGATGAAATAAAGATTAATGAAAAATTAAAAATTACATTTCTTCCTGCAGTTCATTGGTCCAAAAGAAGTTTAACTGATACTAACAAAACTTTATGGGGTAACTTTTTAATTGAATATGATGGAAAAAAGATTTTATTTGCATGTGACACTGGAGTTGGAAATATTTATAAAGATTTAGGTAATAAATATGGCCCAATAGACCTCTCTTTTATTAATATTGGTGCTTACAATTTTTATCCAATTTCACCTTATAAAGACAAATCTGCTTATCATACTAATCCTGAAGAGGCCTTAAGTGTAGGTAGAGATTTGAAAAGTAAAAAAGTTGTTGGGACACATTGGGGTACGTTTGTTTTATCTTTGGAGCCAATAATGGAACCACCTGTACGGTTTAAAAAAAATGCAGAAAAATATGGATTTAAAAAAGAAGATGCTGTGATTTTTAAAATAGGTGAAATGACTGCTCTTAAAGATTTAATAAATAAAGATTAATTATCTAAAATTTTCTTTTTAGCCTTTTCAAACTCTTCTTGAGTTAAAGCGCCACTTTTTAAAAGCTCATTTAATTTATTCAATTCTTCAGTTAAATTCTCAGAATTGTCTACGTTATTATTTACTTCTATTTCTGAGTCAGATTTATTGGAGCTCTTGGCACTAAATCCTGTCATTATAGCTCTTCCACCCAGGTAAAGCACAAAAAGAAAAATTGGAATAACTAGACCGAAAAAAATTATCTTTTCCATAAATTAATCTTCATCATCCTCTCTCCAATTTTTTTCATACATTAACCATGCTGCATATATTACTGAAAATGTTCCAGCTATCATACCATAATCAAAACCTGTCTGCATATCATATAAATACCAACCAAGTTGAGTTGCACCTATTGGGGGTACGGTAAGTATTAACATGAGGATTGCTATTCTATATGGGTACTTAGGTTTTTTCATAGACAATCATATCAAATAAAATTTATTGGTCTAATTGTTAAGCTTGCGATCTTTTGAAACAGTCAATGGTGTTTTTAAGTAAACATGCAATAGTCATAGGACCCACTCCACCTGGCACGGGTGTCAATGCTTTTGCATTTTTTGAAACTTCCTCGAAAGCTACATCGCCTACAATTCCTTTGTCAGTTTTATTTATACCAACATCAATAACTATTGTATCTTTCTTGACCCAATCACCTTTAACAAGTTCTGGAATTCCAACTGCAGCAACGATAATGTCTGCCTCTAAACACTCTGCTTTTAAATCTTTTGTTTTTGAATGAGTGATAGTTACTGTACAATTTTCTTTTAAAAGAAGTTGAGTCATTGGCTTACCATTAAGGTTTGACCTTCCAATAATAACTGCTTTTTTTCCATTCAAATTTGGTTCAATTTTTTTTATTAACAAATAACATCCCAAAGGTGTGCAAGGTATTGAGCTTTCATAACCTGATGAAAGATTGCCAACATTCATTGGATGAAAACCATCAACATCTTTTGTAGGGTTAATAGCTTCAATGATTTTTTGCTTATCAATATGTTTTGGGAGTGGTAATTGAACTAAAATTCCAGAAACTGTCTCGTCATTATTTAATTCATCGATTTTATTTAATATCGTTTTCTCCTCGACTGTATCTGGATACTTAATTACATCTGATTTTAATCCAACTTCATTAGCTGATTTTTCTTTGTTTCGAACATAAATTTGACTTGGTGTTAAATCACCAATTAAAATTACCGTTAAGCCTGGTACTTTATTATATTTAGTTTTTAGGTCAGAAACTTCTTTTTTGAGTTTCTCTCTAAGTTCTGCAGCAGCTTTTTTTCCATCAATTAAAATCATATAATTTAGAATATCATTGGTGCGATGTAGAGCTTCATACACATTTCTATAAACCAAATCAATAAGAGTAAAATTATAGGAGAAATGTCTAACGAACCTAAATTGGGTAAAAAACGTCTAATTTTATTTAATATGGGATCAGTTAAACGATAGCTGAATTCTAAAATAGAATAAACAAACCTATTTTGAGTATTTAAAATATTAAAAGCTATGAGCCAGCTCACAACAACGTTTACAATGACAACATAAGAGTAAAGTTTAAGTATTTGTAAAGCTAAATAAAAAATAGCTATCATTTTTTCTCAATATAAATCGAAGAGCTTGGGAATGCGAACGAAGCTTTATTATTTTCTACAATTTGTTTAATTGCTATTGCTAATTTTTCCTTAACTGAAAGCCAATCATTCCAACTATTTGAATTAGTAAAACAACGAACATACATGTCGATTGAGCTGTCAGAAAATTTGTCAACTCTTACAGCAATTCCTATGCTTGTATTAAAATCCTCACTTTTATTAATATGCTCTTCAATTTGATTTCTGATAGTTTTTAATTGATCTACTGTCGTGTCATATTGCAGAGTAATAATCCAGCTAATTAACCAATTTGAAGTTTCACTAACGTTTACAACAGCATTCTCTGCGAATTGGAAATTAGGAATTATTGCTAAAGATTTATCAAATTTCCTGATTGTTGTTGATCGAAAGCCAATTTTTTCAACTATACCCTCTATTATTCCTTCGACTGATATCCAGTCACCAATTTTAAATCTTTTTTCAACAAGAACTAAAATACCTGAAATTAAATTTTTAAATAAATCTTGAGCCCCTAATGCAACAGCAACACCAAATAAACCTAGTCCAGCTATGATTGGTCCAATCTTTATTCCCCATAATTCTAAGACCGCTGCAAGTCCTAAAATAAATATTAATATTTTTAGGGATTTAATTATCCATCCAATTAATTCTCTTGTTAAAATTTTATCAAGACCACTTAAGATATATGAAACTGGCTCTATAATCTGGTGGATAACCCAAAAAATTAAAATAGTAATCAATGTTCTGTTAATAGTATCTACAACTTCCCTACCTTCTAAAGAAAAAGTCATGTAATAACTGGCTATAAAAAAACCTAGCACTATTGGTAGAAATCTTGCTGGTCCAATTAATGCTGAAACAAAAGTATCATCTAATTTATTAGTAGTCCTTTTTGAAATAATCTCTAATTTTTTAATTATAAGTTTACTGATTATTCCTCTAAAAATTAGAAAAATTAAGAAAATTCCAATTCCAATTAATATTTGAAAAATATCAACACCTAAAATGCCTTTATTCCATACAGATAAAAAAATATCAGAAAAATTATTTATTATTTCCATAATTAAATTTTATATAACAAAAACTCTTCTTCTCCAGGATTAAAAAGAAAAATTTTTTTCCACTTAATTTCATTCAATATTGTTGAGGTTTTCTCTCCAATACACATTAAATTAGTGTTCATCCACAGACTTTCTAATTGGTAAATTTTTATAATGTTAAGAAAACTAGAAGCACTATTTTGAGAGTAAATATAGACTATATCAGGTATTTTTAACTTTAATTCATTAATAAATCTTTCGTCAAACTTTTCGATAGGACTTGTTCTATAGTTAATAACTCTTTTGATATTGTAACCTTCCTCCTCTAATTGATGATCGAGGTTAACAGACACTATTTCTCCACTTATATAAATTAATTTTCCATCTTTTTTGTCAAAATTTTGTAAAATCAGCTCTTTTAAATTTTCGACATTTCCTCCTGCTGCAATTACATTTTGGAAACCAGCACCTCTTGCTTTTTTTTCTGTAGCACTTCCAACGCAAAAGCATAACGTTTTTTTTTCAATTTTTTTTAGATCTAAAAATTTAACAGCATTAGCACTTGTAAAGATAATTCCCTTATAATCTGAAAAATCTATCTCTCCATAATTCACTTTTTTCACACTCAATAAAGGAAGATGAGAAACTTGATAACCTAAAGATTGAAATTTCGACATTATTTCTGAGCAATCTTCTATTGGTCTAGTTAGTAATATGTGCATATTATATTTTATAGGAATTTTTTGATTTTTGTTTTAAAATTTTACCAATTTCTGTTCCGATTTTTTTATATTCATCAATTTTACCAGTTTTTTTTTCGTGAAATCTAAGTGAGCCATCTAAGGAAAAAAGTTCTGCTTCTAAAGTAATCTGATCTCCATTTATTTTAGAATGAGCACCTATTGCAGTTTCACAATCTCCTTCCAAAATTTTTAAAATGTTTCTTTCTGCATGTGCTCTTTTATAAGTTTCTAGATGATTAATTTTTTTTAAAATAGATGTTGTATCTTTATCTTCATCTCTACACTGCAATGCAATAATTCCTTGTCCAACACTAGGAATGATTTCTTCAGCTGAAAAAATTTCGGAAATTTCATTTTCATAGTTTAAATATTTTATTCCAGCATAAGATAGTATTATTGCATCATAAATTCCTTCTTTTAATTTTTTTATTCTAGTATCAACATTTCCTCTTATAAGTTTACATTTAATATCTGGTCTAATTTTTTTTATCTGAAATTCCCTTCTATAAGATGAAGTTCCGATAGTTGATTTTAAATTTAATTCTTTAAGTTTTTTTTTATTATTAGTTATTAAAATTTCTCTAGGATCATTTCTTTCTAAGAATGTATCTGTTATAAGTCCATCTGTTTCAATCGCTGGCATATCTTTAAGTGCATGGACAGCTATATCAATATTATTATCTTTAAGTTCCTTTTCAATATTACTTGAAAACAAACCCTTCCCTCCTAAATCAGATAATCTGGTATCCTGAACTTGATCACCTTTAGTTGTTATAGATTTAATAATAATGTCTCCATCAACTAAGTTAGTATTTTCAATAATTTTATCTTTAGCCTTTTGAGCATAAAGTAAAGCTAACTTACTACCTCTTGATCCAATTATTATTCTTTTATTCATAAAAAAATTTATTTCTTACTTGTATTGGGTTTGTACAATTATTAAAAACTATTTGAATGAGAAAAAAACCCTTAATTCTTGGAATAGAATCAAGCTGTGATGAAACAGCTGCTTCATTAATAACTGAAAATGAAGAAGGAATGCCAATAGTTTTAAGTAATATCATTTCTAGCCAAGTAGATATACATAAAGAGTTTGGAGGGGTTGTTCCAGAGTTAGCCGCACGCTCTCACATCGAGAAGATAGATTGGATTGTTAAAAAAGCAATAGATGAGAGTGGTAGAGGTATTGAGGAGATAGATGCTGTAGCTTCAACTGCAGGACCTGGTTTGATTGTATGTTTGTCAGTAGGCCTAAGTTTTGGGAAAGCTTTTGCTTCAACAATTAACAAACCATTTATTGCTGTAAATCATTTAGAAGGTCACGCTTTGAGTCCAAAATTAAATTCAAAAATTAATTATCCATACCTTTTATTATTAATTTCAGGAGGGCATTCACAATACTTAAGCGTTCAAAATTTGGGAAAATATAAAAGATTAGGAACAACTATTGATGATGCATTAGGTGAAGCATTCGATAAAACTGCAAAACTTTTAGGAATTGAATTTCCTGGTGGACCCCAGATTGAAGTTTTTGCTGAAAAGGGTGATCCAAATAAATATGAATTACCAAAACCAATTTTTAATAAAGGTGGATGTAATTTATCTTTTGCAGGACTTAAAACAGCAATTTTAAAGATAAGTAAGACAATTAATACAGAACAAGATAAATTTGACTTAGCAGCATCTTTTCAAAAAACTATTGAGAACATTTTATATAAAAAAACTAAAATTGCTTTTAATGAGTTTGAAAAACTTAACAATCTACAAGAAAAAAAATTTGTGGTTGCAGGTGGAGTGGCTGCAAATAAAAAAATTAGATCAATGCTGGTAAACTTATGTATAGAAAACAATTATGAGAGTATTTTTCCCACAATAGAGTTATGTGGAGATAATGCTGCGATGATCGCAATGGTTGGTTTAGAAAAATTTAAATTAAAAGAGTTTAGCGATTTAGATCATCCTGCAAAACCAAGGTGGCCATTAGATAAAAAGGCTGCTTTTTTAAAAGGTGCTGGAGTTCAGTTAAAATGAAATATTGGTTAATGAAATCTGAACCGGATGTCTGGTCTATTGAACAACAAATTAAAGCTGGTGCTAAAGGTGCTCCATGGGATGGAGTTAGAAATTATCAGGCAGCTAAAAATTTAAGATCTATGAAAAAAGGAGACGAGTGTTTTTTTTATCATTCCAATATTGGAAAAGAGATAGTTGGAATTGTCCAAGTTACAAAAGAGCATTACATTGATAAAACTGATAAATCTGGACGATTTGTTGCTGTAACTGTTAAGTTTTTAAAGAAGTTAGTCAAACCAATTACTCTCGAAGACATCAAAAAAAACAAGGAATTAAGCCACTTATCCCTCATAAAACAAAGTCGACTGTCAGTTATGCCAATAGACTCTAAAAGCTGGAAAATTTTAAATAAGATGAGTAAGATTTAAATATAATATTTATGCCTAAAAAAAAGAAAAAATCTAAGATTAAAAAAAGAAAATCTACAAAAAAAGTCAAAAGTAGAAAAAAGATTCCAAAGAAAAGAAGAGTAACAAAGAGAAAATCTAGAATTGAAAGAAAAACTTCAAAGAACAAAAAAAATGACTCTTCTTCTCAAGAGCTCATTTTTAAAACAAGGCCAGAGTGGATCAAGGCTAGTCTAGCAAATAAATCTCGATATCAAAATAAATATAACGAATCGATAAAAAATAATAATGCTTTTTGGAAAAAAGAGGGAAAAAGAATTACTTGGATAAAACCTTATAAAAAAATTAAAGATGTTAAATATAGCAAGGAAGAAGTAAGAATAAAATGGTTTGAAGATGGAACATTAAATGCTTCTGCAAATTGTATTGATAGACATTTAAAAGATAAAAAAGATAAAACAGCAATTATTTGGGTTGGGGATGATCCAAAAGACACTCAAAAAATTTCTTACAAACAACTTCATCAAAAAGTTTCTAAAGCAGCTAACGGGTTAAAAAAGTTAGGAATAAAGAAAGGTGATAGAGTTACAATATATTTAACTATGATTCCTGAGCTAGCAATATTAATGTTAGCTTGTGTAAGAATAGGAGCAATTCATTCAATAATTTTTGGAGGCTTTTCTGCTGAATCAATATCAGGAAGAGTTAACGATTGTAAGTCTGAATATATCATTACTGCTGACGAGGGTGTAAGAGGAGGAAAAACAATTCCTTTAAAAGCTACTACAGACGAAGCATTAAGTAATTGCCCTAATGTAAAAAAATGTATCGTTGTTAAAAGAACTGGAAATTATGTTTATTGGAATACTGATAGAGACGTATGGTATCATGATTTGATAAAAGATGTTCCAGCTCATTGTGAACCAGAAGAAATGAGCGCTGAAGATCCATTGTTTATTCTTTATACATCAGGATCAACTGGTAAACCAAAAGGAGTTTTACATACAACAGGTGGTTACATGGTTTATGCCTCAATGACCCATCAATATATTTTCAATTATAAACCCAAAGATATTTACTGGTGTACTGCTGATATTGGTTGGGTGACAGGACATAGTTATATTATTTATGGACCACTCTCTAATGGTGCTACAACAATAATGTTTGAAGGAGTTCCTAATTATCCAGATAGTTCAAGATGGTGGCAAATTGTTGATAAATTTAAAGTGAATACATTTTATACTGCACCAACAGCTATTAGAGCATTAATGAGAGAGGGAAATGAACCTGTCAACAAAACATCAAGAAAATCACTCAAATTATTAGGGACTGTGGGCGAACCCATAAATCCTGAGGCTTGGATGTGGTATTATAAGACAGTTGGAAACTCAAAATGTCCAATAGTGGATACTTGGTGGCAAACTGAAACAGGAGGAATTTTAATTTCACCTCAAACTGGTGCTATTCCTTTAAAACCAGGTTCAGCTACAAAGCCTTTTTATGGAATTAAACCCGTTCTTGTAGACAAAGATGGTAAAGAAATAAAAGGGGCTGGTGAAGGAAGATTGTGTATAGCTCAATCATGGCCAGGCCAAATGAGAACAGTTTATGGTGATCACCAAAGATTTATAGATACTTATTTTTCACAATTCGATGGAAAATATTTTACTGGTGACGGTTGTAGAAGAGATAAGGATGGATACTACTGGATCACAGGAAGAGTTGATGATGTAATTATTGTTTCAGGTCACAATCTAGGTACAGCCGAAATTGAAAGTGCATTTGTTGCCCATCCAAAAGTAGCGGAGGCTGCTGTAGTTGGTTATCCTCATGATATCAAAGGTAATGGTTTATATTGTTATGTTACTCTTAATGCAGGTGAAAGTGAAACAGGAGATCTTGAAAGAGAGTTAAAGTTATGGGTTAGAAAGCAGATCGGTCCATTGGCAACTCCAGATCTTATACATTTTACTCCTGGACTTCCTAAAACAAGGTCTGGAAAAATAATGAGAAGAATTTTACGGAAAATTGCTGCTAATGAACATGGTCAATTGGGAGATACTACAACCTTAGCCGATCCTAGTGTAGTTACAAGTTTAGTGGACAATAGAAAAAATACTTAGAAACCTAATCTTTCTTTAAATTCTTTTTTAACAACATCCCATTTTAAGATAACTGAATTTAAAACTATTTTTCGATCCAAAGTTTTAAGCTCATCAGCTATAGGTGCCCATTCATATAATGATAAAGCACTTAAATTAAAAGGAAGGTCATTACAGTATGTGTCCCAATTTATTTTTTGAAGTCTTTCATCAAAATTCTTTTTTGCATTATCTATAATATCTAATGGCATCTTATTTGAGGTCTCATCATCTAAAATTTTTAAAAAAATTTCTTTTGCCTTATCAAAATCTTGGTAATCTAAATTTGCCTTTAAATATGAAAAGGTAAAAAATGTTAAATCTTGCAAAGCAACTGCATAAATATTCCACTTAGCTAGATTTACAGATCCCATGAACTTATCATTTTCAAAATGAAGAACATATCTAGTTCCCATTCTTGTTTTTAAATATCCATAAAGAGTGACTTGGCTTACCCATGCAGATTTAGATTGAATAAAACTCTCTAGTTCATCTAGATCTTTTATTTTATTCTTTGGTATGAAGGCCTTAAAAAGACCAAAAAGGTAAATTTTAAAGTCATTCCAAGTAAGATCTCTCCAAGTAAGTTTATATTTTGCCATAAAAAACCAGTATTTAATGACCTTATACCTCAAAATCTGCCTAATTTGAGCAATTTTAACACTTTAAATCTCTTTCATAATGGTTATGGTTTTGGCCAGTTATAACTAAAAAGAGAGAGGTATAAATGTCAAAACAAGCACAACACTGGGAAAAAACCAGAGGATTGTTAATGATGACGTTAGCAATTTGGTTTGTATTCTCAATTGGCATCTTCTTATTCGGAGCTGAGATGGAGTCTGTAACAGGACCCTTCGGTTATCCTTTGACATATTGGTTTACTTGTCAGGGATCTCTTGGAATTTTCGTAATCCTAATTTTCTGGTTTGCGAACAGACAAGAAAAAATCGATGAAGAATTCGGCTTTTCAGAAAGAGAGGACGACTAATGATTAAAGGTAATTTTATAGATAATTTGCCTAAGGTTTATGGAATCTATACAGGAGGTTTTATAGCTTTCATAATCATAATGGCGATCGGTGAGCAGATGGGTATGACGTCGAAAGCAATCGGAATTTGTTTCGTTGCCTTCACAGTGGCCATCTATGCTATAATCGGTTACATGTCTCGGACAATGGCAGCAGATGCGTATTACGTTGCTGGAAGACAAGTACCTACCGTATTCAATGGAATGGCTACTGCAGCAGACTGGATGTCTGGTGCATCATTCGTTGCAATGGCAGGTGGTATTTACTTCAAAGGCTACGGCTATATGGCACTACTTGTTGGTTGGACCGGTGGTTATGTATTGGTTGCATCATTACTAGCACCATACCTAAGAAAATTTGGCTGTTACACAGTTCCAGATTTTATTGGTACAAGATATGGTGGTAATGTTTCGAGGTTAATGGCGGTAATAGTTTTAACTGTTGCTTCATTTACTTATGTGACTGCACAAATTAACGCTACAGGTACTATTGCTTCTGTTGCTTTAGATATCCCATTCCAATACGCAGTATATGTTGGACTAGTAAGTATTTTACTTTGTTCAATGTTAGGTGGTATGAGAGGGGTAACTTGGACACAGGTTGCGCAATACATTGTACTAATTATAGCTTACTTACTTCCAGTATTCTGGATCAGTAACAAAATGGGTGCGGGTTTCTTCCCTCACTTTATGTTAGCTGATGAAGTAGCTAGAATTGGTGAACTAGAACAACAGTTTGGTTTTGTGAAAAACTCTGCTGCTGATCTTGCAAATGTACCAAAAGGATTAGCTGGAATAACTAAGGCTCACTCAGCGGTAAACGCTACGCCTTGGGCATTTATTTCATTAGCACTTGCAATGATGATGGGAACAGCATCATTACCTCACGTGATGATGAGATATTTCACTACTCCAAGTGTAAAAGCAGCTAGAAAGTCAGTAGGTTGGTCTTTATTCTTTATCTTCCTACTTTATTCTTCTGCGCCAATGTTAGCAACACTATCTAAATTGTCATTGATTGACCCGACACTATCAACAGGTATTATCGGTAAATCAATTGCAGAAGTTCAAGCGATAGATTGGTATCAAAACTGGAACCAAGCAAACTTGATGTTTGTAAGCGACTTTAACGGAAATGGAACTCTTGAATTAAACGAGTTTTTCATGGGTGGTAAAGCCGTTGTGTTAGCAACTCCAGAGATAGCTGGATTACCATATGTAATCTCAGGTCTAGTTGCTGCTGGAGGTATGGCTGCTGCCATGTCAACAGCGGATGGTTTGATTCTAGCGATTGCAAATGCTTTATCTCATGACTTGTACTACAAGATCATTGATCCAAAAGCAGAAACTGCAAAACGACTAGTTGTTGCAAGGGTACTACTTGTAGTAATTGGTTTTGCTGGAGCAACTATTGCGGCAATGGAGATCCAAGGTATCTTAGGTTCAGTAATCTGGGCTTTTGACTTTGCGATGTCTGGATTGTTCTTCCCACTTGTACTTGGTGTATGGTGGAAGAGAGCTAACAAAGAAGGTGCTATAGCTGGTATGGCTTTAGGTCTAATTTCAGGTACAGCGTACTTAGTTTGGGTACGAAATGGTGGAAGTGGATTCTTAGGTATTACTCAGTTAACATTTGGTATCTTTGGTTCAGCTGTCAGCTTAGTATCTATGGTTGTTGTAAGTTTAATTACTTCAGAACCAAGTGCTGCTACGCAAAAAATGGTTGATGAGGTTCGTGTACCGTCAGGTAAAACGATCCTTGGCAAACAACACTAATTAAATCTTTTAAAGGGGCGATTAATTTCGCCCCTTTTAATTTCTCACTTTCTTCAATATAAATTTAAAATGTCAGCCAACTTTCACCCTTTAGTTTACATAATTGATTATATTTTTGGAGTAATCATGTGGACATTAATTGGACGGGTTGCAATGAATATCTTCCAAAGAGAGGACTCTCAGTTTTTTTTTATGAGAGTATTTGTTAAGTTTACCAATCCATTACTAAAAATATTTAAACCTATAACACCTTCATTTATAATAGGGCCTTTAGTTCCTCTATACGTGGCTTGGTTTTTCTTTATGATTAGATTTTACTTAATGCCATGGGTTTTGGGGTATTCTGTGATGGGGATGTTGTCTTTTCCTTTAGAAAGTGAAATTTCGAGACAAATTTACCAATTTTTTAATTCAATTAAATTTTAAAAATTGATACTAGTTAATCTAGTTATCAATGAAAAAAATACAAATTTCACCCTCAATCTTGTCTGCTGACTTTGGTCAATTGGGTATTGAAATTAAAAGATTAGAAGATGCAGGGGCAGATATGATACATGTAGACGTAATGGATGGCCATTTTGTTCCAAATTTAACAATAGGACCCCCTGTGATAAAAGCATTGAAAAAACAATCTTCTATGATTTTTGATGTTCATCTAATGATTTCTCCTGTTCATAAATACATTGAGGCTTATGCAGATGCTGGGGCAGATATAATTACAATCCATCCTGAGGCTACAGATGATTTAAATTTATCAATTTTAAAAATTAAAGAATTAAATAAAAAAGTTGGTGTTTCCCTCAATCCTGAAACTAAAATTGATACTATTATCGAACACCTAAAAAAAATTGACTTAGTTTTAATTATGAGTGTTAACCCTGGATTTGGTGGTCAAAAATTTATGCCTGAAGTATTAGAAAAGGTAAAAAAACTAAGGGATATAAAAGAAAAACAAGAGTTGAATTTTGATATTGAAATAGATGGTGGCATTAATTTTGATAATTCAAAAACAGCAATAGAAGCTGGAGCAAATATTTTAGTCTCAGGAACTACTATTTTTAAAAGCAATAATGGGGATATTAAAAAAAACATTGAATTATTAAGATCAAAATAATTTCATGATTTACATAAGTCGATTTTTTTTTAAAATTTTTGATCAAATCAGAAAATTTTATTTAAGATCTAATTTTTATGACAAAAAAATTTCAAAAATAAATAATAACGAATTTATTTATAGACCTAGTCCTCATCTTCTTTCCTCTTTAATTAAATACCAAAAAAAAAAATTTAAAATTGAAGATTTTTCATTAGATGATATTTGGAATAATAAGAATTTAAGCACAAAAGACTATAATAATTTAAATAATTTTTACTGGTTTTTTAGTTTAGATTTAAAATCCTCAAAAAAAAATACACAATTAGTAATTAAAAATTGGATTAATCATAATAATAAATACAACGATAAAAGCTGGAGTTTTGATTTAACTGCAAAACGAATTATTGCCTGGTTATCTAATCATAATCTTACTTATGAGAATTGTGACGAGAAATATAGAAATCATTTTAATGTAATGATACAAAAACAAACAAATCATTTAATCAATGAAATTAACAAATCAGAATTAGTTGATGATAAATTAATTGGTTGTGCATCAATTATATTAGTAGGACTTTGCTATCAAGATGAAAAAAAATATTTATCTTTTGGATCTAATTTATTAAAAAAAATTTCTAAAATAACTTTAGATAATTATGGTTTTCCAAAATCTCGAAGTATTAAACAATTAATATTTTATTTAAAATATTTTATTTTGATAAGGGAATGGTTTAAAGAATCTCAAATAAGTGTTCCAGAGCATATTGATGAGACAATTTATTATCTTGGTCAAGGTTATGCTTTTGTTTGGCAAAATATAAAATCTGACATTTTATATAACGGAAATAATATCTCTGATAATGATAACTTTGACAATTATCTAAAAAGATTGGGATATAAGTTTAAGAATGAAAATCAAGATGTAGGTGGATATATAATTTTAAAAAATAAGAAAATTTGTTTAACAATGGATGTAGGGTCCTCACCAAATTCAGCTTTTTCAAAAGATTATCAGTCTGGTGCCTTGTCTTTCGAGGTAATAAGTAATGGAAAAAAATTAATCAGTAATTGTGGATATCATAAGGAAAATAATATTAAATTAAACTCAATATCGAAGTCATCTGCAGCTCAGAGCACTTTAGTTATTGATGATAATTCATCATGTAAATTTAGTAAAATTGATAAATCTTGGATAATAAACAAGGGATTAAAAATTTTAAAAAAAAATACTGTTTTTGAAAAAAATTATTGGAAAATAAACTCATCTCATGATGGTTATCAAAAAAGATATAAAGCTATTCATGAAAGAGAAATAGAATTTTTTCCTGAAAAGTTGACCTTTGTAGGTACTGACAAGATAATAAAAAAAATAAATGCTAATTATAAGTTTGATATTCGTTTTCATGTCGAACCAAATGTTAAATTAATGAAAACTCAAGATAATAAAACAATCTTAATTCAATTGGATGATGAAGGCTGGAAATTTACATGTGATAATTATGATATAAATATTGATAATGGTTTATATTTCGGTATTAAAAATTCATATACGGAAAACCAAAATATTTTTATATCTGGCATTTCTAATAACCAAATTGAAAGTATAATGTGGGAAATAAAAAAGATATGATGAAAAAAATTAAATCAGCTTTAGTATCTGTATCTGACAAATCAAATTTAAAACCACTTTTGCAAATTCTAAAAAAAAATAAAGTGAAGATAATCAGTTCTGGAGGAACATTTAAAACTATAAAAAGATTAAAATTTGATTGTTCTGAAATTTCAGATTTTACTGGTTTCAAAGAAATCCTTGGAGGTAGAGTAAAAACTTTACATCCAAAAATTCATGCTGGAATTTTAAGTAAGAGAAGTAATAAATTACATCAAAAACAACTTAAAAGTAATAAGTTCGAAAATATAGATTTGGTTATTGTAAACTTCTACCCATTTGAAAAAACCCTAGAAAAAACAAAAAAACATGAAAAAATTTTGGAAAATATTGACATTGGTGGACCAGCAATGGTCAGAGCATCTGCCAAAAATTATACTGATGTAACTGTTATTACCTCTATAAAACAATATCCTGAACTTATAGACCAGTTAAAAATGAATAAAGGGTCCACTACATTAAAGTTTAGAAAAGATATGTCCCAATTAGCTTTTGGTGAAACTGCTTATTATGACTCTGTTATATCAAATTACTTTAATATGGACTCTAAAACATACTTTCCTCAAAAAAAAATTTTTTATGGTAATTTAATAGAGAAACTACGATATGGTGAAAATCCTCATCAAATGAGTGCTATTTACTCAGAAAACACAAATTTAAAGATTAATAAAATACATGGGAAACAGCTTAGTTATAATAATTATAATGATATTTTTTCTGCTTTAGCAATATCAAAAACTCTACCAAAAAATATTGGTACAGCTATTGTAAAACACGCAAACCCTTGTGGTGTTTCAATTCTTAAAAATAAATTAGATAGTTATAAAGCTGCTTTAGCTTGTGATCCAACAAGTGCTTTTGGAGGGATTGTGTCTTTTAATTTTAAAGTTGATAAAAAATTGGCTCTTGAGCTAAATAAAATTTTTCTTGAGGTAATCGTTGCTAATGGATTTGAAAAAAATGCACTTAAAATATTAAAATCAAAAAAAAACTTAAGACTTATTGATGCTTCTAACTTTTCACTAAATGAAATATTTAAATTTAGCTCTCTTAACAATTCTATTTTGATACAATCTGAGGATAAAAAACTTTTTTCTAAAAATGACTTTAAGATTGTCTCAAAAAAGAAGCCTACTAAAATACAATTTGATAATTTGATATTTGCTTTTAATGTTTGTAGATATGTAAAATCTAATGCAATAGTTCTAGTAGATAATAAGACAACAGTAGGTATTGGTTCAGGTCAGCCAAGTAGACTTGATAGCTGTCAAATTGCTATTGATAAAATGAAAAAATTTAGGAGTCTAGAAACAGAGATTGTAGCTGCATCTGATGCTTTTTTTCCATTTGTTGATGGTATTGAAAAATTAGTCCAGGCAGGAATTTCTGCAGTTGTTCAACCTTCAGGATCAATTAATGACAAAGAAGTAATAAATTTTGCTAATGCCACAGGAACTGTATTAATCTTTTCCAAGACCAGACATTTTAGACACTAAATTTTGTCAATTTTTGCAGCTAAAATAAAATCATTTTCTGATAACCCTTCAATTGCATGTGTGGTTATATTGATTTTTGCATAGCCCCAACCAAACGTGATTTCTGGATGGTGTCCCTCTTCCTCTGATATCTTTCCTACTTCGTTAATAAATTTTTGACTATCTAAGAAATTTTTGAAATTAAATTGCTTTTCTAAAAAATAAATATCTTTTTTATCTTTGATAATATTCCAACCATCTACCATTTTTTGATATTTATGGATTTCTGAAATATCAAACGGGACTACCCCACCTTCACAAGGAACACATTTTTTTTCTAAAAGTTTATTCATTTAAATTATACCTTAACTCTATTATTTCTTTATTCAAAAAACATTTTATGGAGCGGGCAAAGGGGGTCGAACCCTCGACCTTCTCGTTGGCAACGAGACGCTCTACCACTGAGCTATGCCCGCAAAATAAAATAGTATAAATAGTTGTTTTTTTTAATTCAAGCAATATTAAATATGATATATTAAAAATATGAAAAAAAATGATTTGCCAAAAATAGTCTCTGTATTTCCATTAAGTAATTTTATAATCTTTCCAAGAACTACAGTGCCTCTGA
Organism: Pelagibacteraceae bacterium AG-325-J17; assembly: GCA_003282825.1. Taxonomy (GTDB): domain Bacteria; phylum Pseudomonadota; class Alphaproteobacteria; order Pelagibacterales; family Pelagibacteraceae; genus Pelagibacter. Next base: position 28,780 of record QBYM01000006.1, read on the forward strand.
ATATATTTGAGCCTAGATATATTGATATGATCAATGATAGTATGCGGTCAAACAAGTTTATTGGTATGATCCAGCCCAGAACATCTGCTGAAGATATTACACAAGCTCCTAAATTACATGAAATAGGGTGTATGGGCAAAATAATGAGTTTTAAAGAAAATGATAGTGGTCAGTTTTTGATAGAACTTAAAGGACTAATTAGATTTAAGATTATAAATGAAGTCAAATCAAGTAAACAATATAGAGAATGTGAAGTGAGCTTTGCTGATTTTTATGATGATCTAAATGGTAAAAAAGAAAATCTTCAATTTTCAGATTTAAAACTTATTTTTAAAGATCTTAAAACTCTTTTTGAAAAAAGAGGGTTTGTAATTAATTGGAAAGCATTAGAAAAACAAAGTCTAGATGAAACCATAAACGCTTTAGCAATGGCATCCCCATTTACTCTAGAAGAAAAACAAATTTTATTAGAGGCAAAAAATTTAGAATTAAGAAAAACTAAAATATCAGAAATATTAACTACCTATTCTTTCGATAATTATAATAATACAACCGTTCAATAATTCTATATTTGTAATCCATTATTCGCAATTTTTTCAAAAGATTTATTTAATAATTTATTTTTTCCAAAAAATTGGATGGATTTAGTTAAAACATTATTATTTATTTTACTCTCTAGATTAAAAAACTCATAAACTAAATCAATACCTTTTGAAAAAAGATAATTTTTGTGTTTTGATTTTTTCTCAAAATCAATACATATTGAATTATCTATTTCTAATCCAAGATCTAATTTAAATTTTATTAACTCAAAAATTACTTTTATATCTCTAATTGACATATTGAAACCTTGGCCTGCTAATGGATGTAGCTTGTGTAATAAATCACCAAAAGCTAGAATATTCTTATAATAATAAGATCTAAGATTTGATGCTTTTAATTCGAAAGAACCAAAGTCACTAAATTTTAAAATGGAATACTTTTTGTTATAATTTTTAATTAAACTTTTTAAATCTAAATTCTGGTTCCCTTTAACAGAATAAACAATTGAAGTCTTAGTTGCTGATATTGGTAAAAAAGCGATAGGACCTTTTTTAGTAAAAGTCTGAGTTGCAATATTATTTTTAATCTTTTTGTGGGTAATGATAGCTGTATTAGCAAAACTCTCATAATTTTTTTTTATCTTTTTAAAAAAAAACTTTTTTGAAATACCAATATTGCTGTCACAATTTATAATTAAACTATAATCCTTGATTTTCAAATTTTGATAATTTTTTTTTGTTTTAAAGTTACATAATTTATCTTTAGATAGCTTAGATAATAACTTTTTTTGTAACTCATAATTTTTAATTATTCCAAAAAGTGGTTCATTATTTTTTTCAAAATTCAAAATATTTTCATCAGAAAGTTTATCAGAAAAAATTTCAATTTTATCTATATTCCAAGTAATATTTTTTATATCCAAAATATTTTTGTTAAAGAAATCTAAATTTTTTTTTGAGATTCCAATGGTTCTTCCTTTATTAAAATATGATTTAGGTTCGGTAAAAAAAAGATCAACTATTATTCCTTGATTAACTAAAGATTTAGTTAAACTCAAACTTGTTAATCCACCTCCTATTATACCTAGTTTCATAATATTTTTAATTTTAACAATAAAAATTAGATGATACAAAGTGATAAATTTGATTCATCTAAAATGGATATAAAAAAACTATCTAACACGGCTTTAACGTTTCTTATTAAGCGTTTAATTGAGATATTTGGTATTTTAATCTCTCTATTTGGTGTTTTAATGCTTGTAGCATTAATTTCATATTCTCCTGAGGATCCAAATTTTATTTTTCCAGAAAATACAGATATTAAAAATATATTAGGATATCAAGGTAGTTTTATATCTGATCTTATTTTTCAATCTGTCGGATTAATTGCTTACTTAATTCCAGTTACATTAATATTTACTGGAATAAATATTTTTAAACGTAAAGAAATTTTTCTGCTAATTGAAAATATTTTTTATATTGTAGTTTATTCTTTTTTTGGATCTATATTCTTTAGCCTTTTTTATTTGGACACTTTTACTCTTTACATAAATGGCAATGGAGGATTTGTTGGAAACTATTTAAGTGACTCATTTATCAAAGATTTAACCAACTCATATAATGATGTTTTATTCTATTTATTCATTTTAGTAACATTTTTATTTTTTTTAATTAGTATAAATTTTAATTTAAAAAGTTTTTTTTTAAATTCTCAAAGATTTAAAAATTTTGTTTTCAAAAAAAATTCAAAGAATTATACAAATCAGAATGAAGTTATCAGTGAATTTATACCTCAAGAAGAGATAAAAGATTTAATTCAAGAAGACTTACCATTTATTAAGGCAGATGTTAGTAAATCTTTAAATAAAAATAAATTTTTTTTACCTTCTATAGATTTGTTAAAAGTTTCAAATGAAAAGAAGAAAGTTGAGATAAACAATAATCCAAATAATAATCCAGATTTTTTAGAAAAAATTCTTTTAGATTTTGGTGTAGATGGAAAAATCAAAAAAGTCAGTCATGGCCCTGTTGTTACTCTTAATGAGTTTGAACCTGCAGCAGGCGTAAAAGTTTCAAAAATAATTAATCTTTCAGACGATATCGCAAGAAATACTAGTTCAGAGTCAGCCCGTATAGCAACTATACCAGGTAGTAACACAGTAGGAATTGAACTTCCTAATTCTCATAGAGAAAATGTTTATTTAAGTGAAATTTTAAATAGTACAGATTTTAAAAAGAAAGAAATAAAATTACCGATAGCACTTGGTAAAAATATTTCTGGAACACCGATAATTGGTGATCTATCTTCAATGCCTCATTTACTAATTGCTGGAACAACAGGATCTGGTAAATCTGTTTGTATAAATACTATAATTCTATCACTCCTTTACAAACATACTCCAGAAAAATGTAAATTCATTCTTATAGATCCTAAAATGTTGGAACTATCTACATATGAAGGTGTTCCACATTTACTTTGTCCCGTAATTACTGAAGCAAAAAAAGCAGCTTCAGTTTTAGGTTGGGTTGTAAAAGAAATGGAGAGTAGATATCGGTTAATGACTAAAGAGGGTGTGAGAAATATTGATGGTTATAATGCAAAACATAAATTACCTATGCCCTACATAGTTGTTGTAGTTGATGAAATGTCTGATCTGATGTTAGTAGCAGGTAAAGAAATTGAAAATTATATACAAAAATTATCTCAAATGGCAAGAGCAGCTGGTATTCATATAATAATGGCGACCCAAAGGCCTAGCGTTGATGTAATAACAGGAACAATTAAAGCTAATTTTCCAACTAGAATATCTTTTCAAGTAACTTCCAAAATTGACAGTCGAACTATTTTAGGAGAACAGGGAGCCGAACAATTATTAGGTAAAGGAGACATGTTGTATATGTCCTCTGCAAATAGAATTGTGAGAATACATGCTCCTTTTGTTTCTGATAATGAAATAGAAAAAATTAATAATTTTTTAAGATCACAAGCTGAACCAGATTATGTAGATGAAATTTTAAATTTTGTTGACGAAAAAGAAATAAATGAATCTGCAAAAAATCAGGGAGATAAAGATGAACTTTACCAGACTGCTGTGGAGATAATTAAATCTGAAGGTAAAGCTTCAACATCTTTTTTACAAAGAAAACTACAAATTGGTTACAACAGAGCTGCAAGAATTATTGATATGATGGAGGCAGAAGGTATTGTTAGTAAAGCTAATCATGTTGGCAAAAGAGACGTTCTTTAATGAAAAAAATATTTTTTATAGTTTTTTTTTTAATTTTAACAAAAAATTCATTTGCATCTATAAAAGAGAATATCATTGCAAAATTAACAGAAATTGAAAATATATCTTTTGAATTTGAACAAAATATTAATGGAAAAATTGAGAGTGGAAATTGTGTAATTCAGTACCCCAGAAAAATTAATTGTAAATATAATTTAAGTAATAAGAAAATTTTGATTTCAAATGGTAAGTCTTTAGTAATAAAAACTTTAAGTGGTTCTTATATTTATCCATTAAAAAAGACCCCTCTAAATGCAATTTTAGATAAAGATTTTATATTAAAGAAAATTAAAGATTTAAAAGAAAAAGATATTGATAATAAATTTATAAATTTTAGTTTTCAAGAAAATGAAAATCAAATAAATTTATTCTTTGACAAATTTACCTTTAACCTAATTGGTTGGCAAACAATTGATATTTATCAAAATATTAGTATTACTTATCTCTCATCAATTAAGCGAAATCAAAAGTTAAAAGAAAATTTGTTTTTACTTCCTTAAGAAAAATAATCTGATTTAATAAAGTATTGTTTCTGTTTTAAAAACTTTCATACCTCTTGAGATATAATTATTAAGTGCATTTTTGTGATCTAATGAACATGTATGTACCCATACTCGTTTAGGTTTTTTTAAAAATGAATTCTTAATAGCTGCTGATAAAATGAATGAGCCTAATTTCTTATTTTGATATTCTGCTAATAATCCTAAGTATGCAATTTCAACTTCATTAGCTTCGAAATGCAAAATTAATTCAAAATAACCAGCAAATTCACCTTTTGCTTTTAAAACATAAGTTTCAACTTTTGTATTGGACACGTATTCTATCCACTGTTTTTCAGTCCAAACCAGTCTATCTACCCAATTATGATTCTTGCCAATATTTTTGTAAAAAAATTTGTTTAATTGAAAATCTACTGGATTAACAATTTCAACTGCGTATTCATCTGAATTATAAAAAGAATCTCTAAAATCTTTAAGAGATGTTATTTCTAAATAATTTCTTTCAACTTTTTTATTCACTCTACCATCTTGCCAACTTTTTCTCCTCCAAACAAATGAAAATGTAAATGAGGCACCTCTTGGCCCCCGTGCTCACTTATATTAGCTAGTGCCCGGTATCCTTTCCCAGTATCTACTGAAATTTGAAGTTTTTTTGCAACAATATTTATTCCTTTCAATAATCCAACCATTTCTTCTGAAGAAGCATTAGTGCTGAAATCATCAAGGTCTAGGTATTTTCCTTTGGGTATAACCAGAGCATGAATTTTTTTTTGAGGATTTATATCATAAAAAGATAGCACAAAATCATCCTCATAAATTTTTTTACAAGGTATTTCTCCTCTTAATATTTTTGCGAAAATATTATTATCGTCGTAACTCATTTTTTTCTATTATCGAGCTCACCCATTACGTCCTCAACTTTTATATCATTTGCCTCAAGATACATTATCAAATGATAAAAAACATCTGCTGCCTCATGAATTTTATTAGTATCTTTTTCTACAGCTTCTATTAGTTCATTTATCTCTTCTAAAACTTTTGCTTTACTTAAAGATTTATCGTTAAGTAATTTGTTAGTATATGATCCTTCTTTTGGGGATTTTTTTCTATCTCTAGCGAGACTGAACAAATTTTCTAAAGTATTAAGCATTCTAAATTCTAACAGGTATTCCCTTTGAGTCCAAATATTCCTTAGCTTCTTTTATAGAATGTTTTCCATAATGAAATATAGACGCTGCTAAAACTGCACTGGCATTTCCTAATTTTATACCGTCAACTAAATGATCTAAGTTTCCAACACCACCTGATGCAATTATAGGAATATTAACTTTAGATGAAATTTTAGACATTAGATCAATATCATAACCAACTTGTGTTCCATCTCTATCCATCGAAGTTACTAATAGTTCTCCAGCACCATTTTCTTCCATTTGTTTTGCATACTCTAATGTATCAATACCGCTGTTATTTCTTCCTCCATGTGTAAATACTTCCCATTTATCTCCGTTCTTTTTTGCATCTATTGCAACTACAATACATTGAGATCCGAACTTTTTTGAACTATCGATAACAACTTTTGAATTTTCGACTGCAGCTGTATTTATTGAAACTTTATCTGCACCACAATTAAGTAATTTTGAAATATCTTCAACACTTCTCACTCCACCTCCAACAGTCAAAGGAACAAAACATTTCTTTGAGGTTTGCTTAACAACATCATAAATTGTGTCTCTATTTTCATTGGAGGCAGTAATATCTAAAAAACAAATTTCATCTGCACCACCATCACTATAAATTTTTGCTTGTTCCACAGGGTCTCCTGCATCCTTAAGCCCTACAAAGTTAATTCCTTTAACTATACGGCCATTTTTAACGTCTAAACATGGAATTATTCTATTTTTAAGCATCTTCTTTCACTAGTTCTTCTAATTTAACATCACCATCATAAATAGCTTTACCAACTATTATACCTTCAATATTTTTCAAACTCTTTGCTTTTTTAATATCATTAATTGAGGATACACCACCAGAAATTATCACTGGACAGTTAGATATATCAGCAACTTTTGATGTTTCCTCAAAGTTTGGACTTTGTTTCATTCCATCTCGATTAATATCTGTGTAAATCAATCTACTTACACCATAATCATTTACTTCTTTTAAATAATCTAGAGTTAATTGATTAGAATTTTCCTTCCAACCAGATACTGATAAATATCCATCTTTAGCATCCAAACCTAAAGCAATTTTGTTTGGAAATTTTTCACATGCTTCTTTCAGAAATTTTTTATCTTTTATAGCAGCACTTCCTAGAATTACTTTCTCAACTCCAATATCAGTATATTTCTGAATACTTTCTAAATTTCTAATACCTCCACCTATCTCAACCTTTAAATCAAATTTACCAACTATATCTTTAATAATATTTAGATTTACTGTTTCACCAGTTAATGCCCCATCTAGATCAACAATGTGTAAATTTTTAAAACCATGATCTTTATATTTTCCAGCTTGTTCAACCGGTGAAATTTCATACTCAGTTTTATTATCAAAATCTCCTTTGACTAATCTTACACACTTTTTATCTTTAATATCTATTGCTGGAAATATTTTCATTTATAAGCTTATAAAATTATTAATTATTTTAAGTCCTGTCTTATCACTTTTTTCAGGGTGAAATTGGGTTCCAAAGATGTTTTCCTTTTCAACTGAACATACAATATTTGATGAATAATCTGTTGTAGCTGAAATTACATTTTTTTCATTTGGCACAAATTCATAACTATGTACGAAATACATATGAGAATTATTTTCTATATTTTGAAAAATTTTACTATCTTTAACAATATTAATTTGATTCCAACCAATATGAGGAAGTTTAAATTTTCCCCCTTGATTATCTATTTTTGAAACTTTGCCCGAAATCCAACCAAGACCTTTGGTTTCTGTTTCTTCATAACCAATATCAGCAAACATTTGTAGGCCAACACAAATTCCAAGAAGTGGTTTTTTATTATTTATTGCAAATTCATTTAAACTGTCTGTAAGACCATTAATTTTGTTTAAAGCATCCACACAGCTCTTAAATGAACCCTGACCTGGTAAAACTACTTTATCACTTGATTTGATCTTTTTTAAATCTGAGGTAACTTCAATATTTACTTTATTTTTAGCAACCTCCTTAAAGGAGTTTATCACTGAGCTTATATTACCCGAATTATAGTCGACAATAGTGACGTTCATTAAACTTATAGAGAACCTTTAGTCGATGGAATTGTTTTTCTATTCCTAGGATCCATTTCTAACGCAGTTCTTAATGATCTCGCCAATCCTTTAAAACAAGATTCAATAATGTGGTGACTGTTATCACCATAAATATTCTCAACGTGTAAAGTAATTCCAGCAGCTTGGGCAAAAGCTTGAAACCACTCTTTAAACAATTCTGTATCCATTTCTCCAAGTTTTTCTACTTTGAGCTTAACTTTCCAAATCAAATAAGGTCTATTAGAAATATCTATAGCAACACGTGATAAAGTTTCATCCATAGGTATCATTGCGTGAGCATACCTTCTTATTCCAACAGATTTTTTCAAAGCCTTTTTTAATGCCTCGCCAATTGCAATCCCAGTGTCCTCAGTTGTGTGATGAAGGTCAATATGAGTATCACCTTTAGCTTTAATATTCATATCAATTGATGAGTGCTTGGATAATTGTTCTAGCATATGATTTAAAAAACCTATCCCAGTATCAATTTTATATTTTCCTTTGCCATCAATATTTAAATCAACACTAATACTAGTCTCTTTTGTTTTTCTACTAATTTTGCCTTTACGCTTCATAATTAAAATTAGGTATACATATATTATTCAATTATGGCAATAATACTAAACCTGGGCTTGAACTATTGAATTTAGTATCCATTTATAGGCTATGACAACGATTGTATTAGTAAGAAAGAATAATGAAGTAGTCGTCGCAGGCGACGGACAAGTAAGTATGGGTAATACTGTTGTTAAGAGCACCGCATCTAAAGTAAGAAAAATTGAAAAAAGAGAAGTTGTAGCAGGTTTTGCTGGCTCTACAGCAGATGCATTAACTTTATTTGAAAGATTAGAAGCTAAAATAGAAAAACATGCTGGAAACTTATCTAGGGCTGCAGTTGAGTTGGCCAAAGATTGGCGGACAGATAAATATTTGAGAAGACTGGAAGCTCTTATGGCTATTGGAGATAAAGAGAATAGCTATATCATCTCTGGAACGGGGGATGTATTAGAGCCTGAGGGAGACGTCATAGGAATAGGCTCTGGTGGAAATTATGCCTTAGCAGCTGGAAAAGTTTTAATTGGAACAGATATGAGTGCTGAACAAGTTGCAAAAAAAGCTATTGAAGTTGCTTCAGAAATTTGTGTCTTTACCAATAATAATATTAAAATTGAAAAAATATAATGGAAAAATCAAACGTAACTCCTTTGGTAAAAAAAGAAAAAGATATTGAAGAAAAAGAGTCTTTAGTTAGTGCTTTATCACCAAGAGAAATAGTATCTGAACTAGATCGATTTGTAGTAGGCCAAAATAAAGCAAAAAAAGCTGTAGCAGTAGCTCTCAGAAATCGATGGAGAAGACAGGCTTTAAAAGGTGAAATGAAAAATGAAGTTTTACCAAAAAATATTTTAATGATTGGACCAACTGGAGTTGGTAAAACTGAAATATCAAGGAGACTTTCAAAACTTGCTGAGGCACCATTTGTCAAAGTTGAAGCCACGAGATTTACTGAAGTTGGTTATGTAGGAAGAGATGTTGAACAAATCGTGAGAGATTTAGTTGAAATTGCTATTGCTATGGAAAAAGTAAAAAAAAGAAAAGAAGTTTCTGCTCAAGCTCAAAAATTAGCAGAGGAAAAAGTTTTGGATGCTTTGATTGGAAAAAAAGCAAGTCTAGCTACAAGAGAAAGTTTTAGAAAAAGATTAAGAAATGGCGATTTAGACAATAATGAAATAGAAATTTCTGTAAATGACAGTGGATCTAACAATGGCACTTCTTTTGAAATTCCAGGGATGCCAGGAGCAAACGTCGGTATGATAAATATTGGAGAAATGCTCGGAAAATCTATGGGTGCTAAAGAAAAAAAGAAAAAAATGTCAGTTAAAGAATCTCATGAAATTCTAATTAATGATGAGTCTGATAAATTAATTGAACAAGACAAGATTATCAAAGCGGCAAAAATTTCAACTGAAAATAATGGAATAGTTTTTTTAGATGAGATTGATAAAATATCTGGAAGGACAGATAGAGTGGGTGGAGATGTATCTAGAGAAGGTGTGCAGAGAGATTTATTGCCATTAATAGAGGGCACAACTGTTAATACAAAATATGGACCTATTAAAACTGATCACATTTTATTTATTGCATCTGGAGCATTCCAACTTGCCAAACCATCTGACTTGTTGCCAGAGCTTCAAGGAAGACTGCCTATTCGAGTTGAATTAGAGGCCCTAACAAGTGATGATTTTAAAAGAATACTTAAGGAGCCTGATTTTAGTTTGATTAAACAATATATTGCTTTGTTAAAAACTGAAAATGTTGAGCTTGAATTTTCTGATGATGGAATAGACTCAATTGCAAATATAGCCTCTGAAGTAAATGCAACAGTAGAAAATATTGGTGCTAGGAGACTACATACTATTATTGAAAAAATATTAGATGAAATAAGTTTCACAGCAACAGATAGATCAGGGGAAAAAATTATAATCAATAAAGAGTATATAAGCAAAAATTTAGATAATCTTGTAAAAGATACTGATTTATCAAAGTTTATTCTCTAAAATTACGATATATATTTAAGTTCGTTTTGAAGTTCTTTTTCAAAAAATATTTTAATCTATAGATAAATTATTTTTTTTTAAAAATATGTAAAAAGCTCCATCTCCACCATCTTTAATGTCAGCATCCTTAATATCATAAATCTTCATCATTAATTCTTGACTCTTCTTAATAAATTCGGGAACAGAATATTTTAAAATACTTAAATTTTTTGAAACATAAGGGTCATTTGCGTTGTTTGAATGAAGACCTTTGCCAGTAACAATTATTAATTTAGAAATATTATTTTCAAAAGATTTGTTTATAAAATTTTCAACTGTTTGATTTGCTTCCTCTAAAGTATAGCCATGAAGGTCTATTGAGGTTACCTTGCCTCTTTCTAGTTTTTTTTTAGAATTATCTTTATTGGGTAATTTTTGATCTCTTGATAAAAACTCTTCCCAATCCTTTTTGTCTTTATCTGAAATTTTACTATTCACCTAATTTAGGGTGTTTACGAGTAACCAGTTTGGGTTATTAGAACTTGTATCTCTAGAAAAAGTCCAAGTATCATAAATTGTTTTAATTTTATCTGGACTACCTGAAATAATTTTTTTTTCTTTGTCTCTAATACACGTAATGATTTCACTAACAAAGTTTACTGTTACATTTAAAACTTTATCAATCTTTTTATGTTCTTTAATATCCGCAGAGTTAATACCTATAAACGTTATTTCAGCAAAATGTCCTCTTTGCCCTCTTTCCATAAGAGCTTTGTTAAATTCGTCATAAATTTTTTTACTAAGTAAAGGCTTGCTTGCAATTAGCTTGTTATCATTGTCACTAAAATCTGTGATTATAGTTTCGTAAGCAATTTTAGCTCCTTTTAAAAACTCCTTCTGAGCCACTGCATCAAAATTTTCATTTTGTTTAATTTTTTTTTCTTGGTAAACTTTTTTTAGAACATTTTCAAATTGAGCAGGTGTTTTGCCCTCAAATCCAGTTCTTTTACCAAGAATTCCTCTCAATCTTAAAACTATAAACCCAGCAATCATTGCCAGTAAAATAATATCTATATATTCAAAACTATAATTCATACTTACAATCTAATTACTATGTTGATTAATTTCAACTAGCAATTAGAGTAAAGACAAATGAACACAGTTTTAATTACTATAGTATTGGTGCCAATAATCGAAATTTATTTATTTATAAAAATTGGTGGCCAGATTGGAGCTTTTAACACCATTTCTTTAATATTCATTACAGCGGTTATAGGAATAATTTATGCAAGGTATGAAGGATTGAATACACTTAAATCAGGATTTTCTCAATTGGTTAAGAATGAGCTGCCAGCTTATGAGATAATCTCAGGTGCAGCAATTGCTTTTGCTGCATTACTTTTGATAATACCCGGATTTGCTACTGATGTTTTAGGATTTCTTTTAGTTTTTCCATTTACTAGAAAAATAATATTTGGAAAATTTGTTGATAAATTTAAAAATGAGACAAAAAATAAGAAACCTTATATAGAAGGAGAGTTTGAAGATATAGAAGAAGATGATGAACGAAAATTATAAAATTGTAAGTAAATTTATAAAAGATATCTCTGGTGAAACTCCAGACATTGAAACATATTTATATGTGAAAGATTATATATCTAAATATCAAATGAATATTGAGATCAACTCAAAAGCTTTAAAAGCACAAATTATTGAAATTAATACTTTGTTAAAATTTCATGATAACAGTGAAAGTAAAAAAAAATCTCATTTTGAATTAACATATACGACAATTATTAAACTAGAAAAGGAAATTAAAGAAAAAAAAGTTTTACAAAAAATTATTTTATGTGATGTGCAAAAAGAAATGTATTCGGAAATGGAGCAGGCGCTACTAAATCTTCTAAAAATGTCTGGTTTCCCCAATATTACATTTGAGAAAAAAATTGATTTCGAGGAGCTTTATAATAAAAAATTTAATTAAAGAAATTTTTCTTAAGATTAGTTTTTAAATATTGTGAATGATTATTTTTTTCCTTATCACTTGGCTTAATTATTTTCTTAAAATATAAAACCTTATTATTCATTTGATACTTTTTATCAATAGTCTCATTGTTAAAATTTAAAGTAGGTTCCTTTTGATCAGTTAAATTAATATAAACTTTAGATAGTAGATCACAGTCTATTAATGCAGTATGTTGAACCCTTTTAGAATTATCAATTCTATATCTTTTACATAGGGCATCAAGACTCAAAGGTGATCCTGGGTATTTATCTCTAGCTAATTGTAAAGTATCAACTATTTCATTCTTTAATGTTTCTTTGCCAATGATTTTTAACTCATTATTAAGATGAGACAAATCAAACTCGGCATTATGAATAATTAATCTTTTACCACTAATAAAATCTAAAAATTCCTGGACCACTTCTTTAAATTTTTTTTTTGAGGATAAGAATTCATCAGTATATCCGTGGATTTCTAATGCTTTTTCTGAAACTTTTCTTTCGGGATTTAAATAACAATGAAACTTATTTTTAGTTGGTATCAAATTTTCTAATTCTATACACCCAATCTCCACTAATCGATGGCCATCTTTTACAGATAAACCAGTTGTTTCAGTATCAAGAATAATTTCTTTCATTTATAAAATCTTTTTTAAAATATACTTAATATCTCTTTTAACAAATTTATTGGTAAAATTATTTTTAATAATAAAATGAGATTTTTTCATTTTGTAATCGAGTGGAAGTTGTATTTTTTTAAATTTAATAAATAAATTATAATTAAAGCCTGGTCTTTTTTTTAATCTTTTAAGAATGTCATTTTTACTAGATTTTACAAAAACCAATATATCTCCTTTTTTGTTAATTTTATTTTCTAACAAAAGAGGAATATCTAAAATAACAATTTTTTTATTAACGTGCTTTTTCAAAAATTTACCCATTTCTTTTCTTGTTTCAGAGTGAATAATTTTAGTGATCTTTTTAAGATTAATCTTGTTCGCAAATATTGCTTTAATAATTTCATTTTTATTAATTGGAAATGAATAAATAAATTTTGGTAAAACTTTTTTTAATTTAATAAAAATTCTTTTATTTTTTTTATATAACTTCCCTACTTCTTCGTCAGCGTTAAATACAGGATAGCCAAAATTCTTTGCTATATAACTTTTGCCTGATCCTATGTCGCCCAAAATTCCAATTTTTATCATTTGTCAAGCAATCCAATAACTTGTTCATTAATCTTTGGTTCTATTCCATGCCAAATTTTAAAAGCTTTTGCAGCCTGATAGATAAACATTTTTTTCCCGTTTTCAGTTTTTTTTCCTAAATTTTTACCATCTTTAATAAAATTAGTTTCTTTTGGGTTATAAATTACATCATAAAAAAATTCACAATTTTGGAATTTTGAAAAATCTAAATTTAATCTATCTTCTTTTTTTAAACCAATGCTTGTAGCGTTAATGATCATGTCGAAATTTGATATTTCATTCCAATCTACTACCTCTAAATCTTTAAATAGATTTTTTAAATTTTCAGCTTTTGTCTTTGTTCTGTTGCTGATGCTAATACTTAAGACTCCCATTTTATAAAGAGCAAGAATAACCGATGGCACAACACCTCCTGCGCCAAGAATTAAAACTTTTTTGCCTTTAACATCATAATTTACATCTTTAATAGCAAGTTCAAATCCATCAATATCAGTATTGTGTCCTATTATTTTATCATTTTTCAAATAAACTGTGTTTACAGATTGTGTCTTTTCTGACTCAAAACTAAGCTGATCTAAATAAGGAATAACATCTTTTTTGAAAGGAACTGTAATATTGGCTCCATTTATCTCTTTATTTCTAATCTTAAGAAAAAATTCTTTTAAATCATTCTTATTTAATTTCTTTTTATCATAAATTCCATTTATGCCATTTTCTTTTATCCAGTAATTATGTAATTCAGGTGAAAGTGAATGAGTTATTGGATTCCCTATTACTAAATATTCTTTCATATGAGATTATTTAAATATTCTTGAATTTTCTCTATTGGAAGACCCATTATAGTATTTTTATCTCCATCAATTTTTAAAAATAAATTTTTTCCCTCTCCTTCAATTTGATAAACATTATAAGCATATAAGGACTCATCTGATATTTTTGATAAATATTCCTCGAGTTCTTTATCACTAAATTTTTTCATTGTTAGGGTTGCTTTATCAGTATGGTTCCAAATCATAGAGCCATTTTTTGAAATACATACTGAACTTACTAGATTATGTTTTTTTCCATTTAATTTTTTTAAAATAACTAAGGCTTCTTCTCTATTTTGAGGTTTAGAAATCAATTCACCATTTAAATCTATAACGCTATCAGCCCCTAAAACTAATACATCAAAATTTTTCTGACTAACTTTACTAGCTTTAAGTTCTGCCAGATTCTTCGAAATAATTTCTGGAGATGCATTTTCATTTAGTAAACTTTGTTTAATTGGATCTTCATCAACGCTGGAGGGCTGAACTTCAGCAGGAATATTGTTTTTATCTAATATTTCTTTTCTAACTTTACTTTTTGACGCAAGTATCAATTTAAACATTTTCTTTGTAAATTTCGTATATTTTTATGACTGATGCTGCAGTTTCTTCGACAGATTTTCTGGTCACATCTATTGTAGGCCACCCATATTTGCGAAAGGTTCCCTTTGCATTGCTAACTTCTTTTTTGATTTTTTCTAAATCTGTATAGGACTTATTTTCATTTTCTTTTAAAGAACTCATCCTGTTCTTTCTAATATCCACTAATCTTTCTGGCTCTGTACTCAAACCAACAATACAGGAAATTTTTGGTTTGTCTTTTAGAATTTGTGGAATAGAGTTTTCATTTACTAATGGAATATTTGAAGTTTTAAAGCCTTTGTTTGCCAGATAAATTGCTGTTGGTGTTTTGCTTGTTCTACTTACACCTAATAAAATTATATCAGATTTTTTAATTTCTTTAACTAAATTTCCATCATCATGATTCATAGTAAATTGAATAGCTTCAATTCTTTTATAATATTCATCATTTAAAGCATACTGCCCGCTTGGCTCGTGTGATGCTTTTTGATTCAATAGTTTAGAAAAACTTAGTATTAAATCACCGAGCACTCCAAAACAGGGAATGTTTTTTTCATTGCTTATATTTGCCAAATATTTTGCAAGACTACTGTCCACAATAGAGTAAAGAATTATAGAATTTGGTTGTTTTTTAGCATTAGATAAAATTTTTGAAATTTGATTTTCTGTCCTTGTGAAAGAAAATGTGTGTATTTTATATTCAATATTTTTAAATTGAGCTTTAATAGCAGTAAAAATCCTATCTAACGTTTCACCAGTAGAGTCTGAAATTAAGTAAATTTGATATGTATTATTCATGTATAAATAGTTGATATTTTTGTTTTATTTAAATCATATTAGACATTTTTAATATTTAATAATTTACATTGTAAAACACCTTTTTTATCAACATTATTAAAACTATGTATAATAATTAAGGTGATTTTGATCAAATTGTAAATAGGCTACAATATTGCTTATATATTTAATAAATTTTAAGCTCTAAATGTTAATAAAAAGTTTATAAAATGTTGAAAAAAACTAATTACCGTTATTCACAAGTTATACTACAAATACTATTAAATATATTTAATTATTAATATGTCAGACATTAATGAAGTTATTAAAAACAAAAAGACAAACATAAACCCTATATGGATTATGAGGCAAGCTGGGAGGTATCTTCCTGAATTCCGAGACATCAGAAAAAAAAATACTGATTTCATTAAATTATGTTTAAACTATGAATTATCAGCTGAAATAACATTACAACCCTTAAAAAGATTTGAATTAGACGCTGCTATAATTTTTTCAGATATTTTAATGGTTCCTTATGGTTTAAATCAAAAAGTCGAATTTAAAAAAAATTTTGGCCCAATCCTAGGAGAATTAAATTTACAAGAAATATTAAATTTCAACGAAAAAGATTTTACTCAAAAACTTAAGCCAGTTTATATGGCATTAGATTTAGTTAAAAAAAATGACTTAACGAAAAACAAAAGTACGATAGGTTTTGTGGGTGCACCATGGACTCTATTAGTTTATTTAATTAATAGAAAATCACCAAAACAAAAATTGATCAGTAATTTTTTTCAAAATTCTCACTCGATAGAAAAAATTTTGCCCGTCTTAGATAAATTTCTTAAAATTCATATTAAGAATCAAATTGATAATGGTGCTGAAATAATACAGATATTTGATAGTTGGGCCGGTCTATTAGAAACGAAGGACTTACCAAAATATGTTTATTTTCCCACTTTATCATTAGTAGAATATGTTAAGTCCCAAAATATTCCTGTTATATGTTTTCCAAGAGGAATTAAAGATTATAAAATTTATTGTGACAATGTAAAACCTGATGCTGTTTGTATAGACTATGAAACTGATCCAATTCAAATAAGGAAGAATATTACGATACCCGTACAAGGTGGTATGGATCCCAAGGTATTATTATCTGACAAAGAAAATTTAAAAAAAGAAGCAAGAAAATATTTAGATATATTTAAAGATCATCCATACATTTTTAATTTAGGGCATGGCGTCTTGCCCGAAACTGATCCAAATATGATGGATTATCTTGTAAAGATGGTAAAAGACTATTAATGGATAAAAATTTTGAGCATCCCCCGATTAAATTTGGTAAAACTGGAGCATTAATTGTAAACTTGGGAACTCCGGATTCGACAAGTTGGTTTGATATTAGAAAATACTTGAAAGAATTTCTTTCTGATAGGCGTGTTATTGAGGTTAATCCCTTAATCTGGCAATTGATTCTAAATGTTTTCATTTTAAATTTAAGACCCTCTAAAACGGCCAAAGCTTATAAAGAAATATGGATGAAAAATGAAAATATTTCACCACTGTTATATTATACACAGAAACAAAAAGATAAAATTTCTAACTTAATTTCTTCAGAAAATCTAATTGTCGATTTTGCAATGCGTTATGGTAATCCCAGTATTAAAAGTAAAATTGATAAATTACATCAACAAGGATGTGAAAACTTAATTATTTTGCCTCTATATCCTCAGTATGCTGCTGCTACTACCGCCACTGTTTGTGATGAAGTTTATAGATCATTAATGGATATGAGATGGCAACCATCCTTAAAGATTATTCCACATTACGAGTCTGATCCATTATATATTGACGCTTTAGTAAATTCTATAAATAAAAAAATTAATGAAATTAATTGGAAACCAGATTTAATACTTGCATCATATCATGGTATTCCAAAAAAATATTTTGATAAAGGAGATCCTTATCATTGCTATTGTCACAAAACTACAAGGTTAGTTTCAGAAAAATTTGACTCAATAGAAATAAAAACTACGTTTCAATCAAGATTTGGACCTCAAGAGTGGCTACAACCTTATACTGATAAAACTCTTGAAAATTTACCCAAAGAAGGAAAAAAGAATGTGCTAGCAATATGCCCAGGCTTTTCTTCTGATTGTGTAGAAACACTAGAAGAAATATTAATTCAAGGTAAGGAAAGTTTTATAAATTCAGGCGGGGAAAATTTTGATATGATCCCGTGTTTAAATGATAATGAGGATCACATTATTTTATTAAAATCCTTAATCCAAAAAAGCATTTAGTTTATGAATACTTATCTTCTTTTTAAATCTCTCCATTTAATATCAGTTATTTCTTGGATGGCTGGTTTATTATATTTACCGAGAATTTTTGTTTATCATGCCCAAAACAACTCTGAGCCAATTATATCAGAAGTATTTAAAATCATGGAAAAAAAATTATTTTTTTACATTATGACCCCTGCTATGATTTTATCTTGGTTATTTGGATTACTACTAATCCATGAAATTGGTTTTGAGCAATTAGGACAAATTTGGATGATTTTGAAACTAGTTTTTGTTGTTTTGCTAACAATTTATCATTTTTATTTAGGAAGTATCCTTAATCAATTTAAGCTAAATCTTAATGAGCATTCACATAAATTTTTTCGATACATTAACGAAATTCCAACAATATTACTGATTTTAATCATATTTGTAGTAATTTTTAAGCCTATCTAGGGTTGAATAATATCAAATAGTATATATATTAAATCCACTTATTAAGTCCTTAATAATTTTAAATCATGAACATTCAAGAACTAAAACTTAAATCATCTGAGCAACTAATTACTCAAGCAGAAGAACTTGGAATCGAAAACGCTAGTACCCTTAGAAAGCAAGAAATTCTTTTTGCTATTTTAAAAAAAGTAGCTGAAAAAGAAGAAATTACAGGTGCTGGAGTACTTCAATTATTACAAGATGGTTTTGGTTTTCTGAGAGCGATGGAATCAAACTATCTTCCAGGTCCTGATGATATATATGTTAGCCCGAGTCAGATTAGAAAATTTGGTTTAAGAACAGGTGATACTGTTGAAGGTCCAGTTAGAGCCCCTAAAGAAGGTGAAAGATATTTTGCATTACTTCAAGTAAGTAAAATTAACTTTGAAGAACCAGATAAATCTAGACATAAAATAGCATTCGACAATTTAACACCACTTTATCCAGATAAACAATTAGTTATGGAAGTAGAAATGGTTAAAACAGAAAAAAAACCAGACTTAACACCACGATTAATTGACCTAGTAAGTCCCATAGGTAAAGGACAAAGATCAATTATTATTTCACCTCCTAAAGCTGGTAAAACAATGATTTTACAAAGTATTGCAAATTCCATAGCTAAAAATTATCCAGAATGTTACCTAATCGTACTATTGATAGACGAACGACCAGAGGAAGTAACAGACATGCAAAGAACAGTTAAAGGTGAAGTTATAAGCTCCACATTTGACGAACCAGCGCAACGTCACGTGGCTGTAGCAGAGATGGTAATTGAAAAAGCCAAAAGATTAACTGAGCATAAAAAAGATGTAGTTATTTTATTAGACTCGATTACAAGATTAGGAAGAGCATATAATGCAGTAATTCCAAGCTCTGGTAAAGTTTTGACAGGTGGGGTTGATGCGAACGCCCTCCAAAGACCAAAAAGATTTTTTGGTGCAGCAAGAAATATTGAAGAAGGAGGTTCTTTAACTATAATTTCTACTGCTCTTATTGATACTGGAAGTAGAATGGATGAGGTTATTTTTGAAGAGTTCAAAGGAACAGGAAATAGTGAAACAGTCTTAGACAGAAAAATTGCCGATAAAAGAATTTATCCAGCTATTGATATTACAAAATCAGGCACTAGAAGAGAAGAGTTGTTATTTAACAAAAATGATTTACAAAAAATGAATGTGCTAAGAAGAATAATCGCACCAATGGGAACAATGGATGCTATAGAATTTATAAATTCTAAATTAAAGGACACCAAAAATAATGCTGAGTTCTTTAATTCAATGAACAAACCAGCATAATTAAGTTTTCCAATATATCAGAATAAAAGTTATAATATTTTATGACTATTTATGCTTTATCAACTGGTCCAGGTGTGTCTGGTGTTGCAATTGTTCGAATTTCAGGTCCTGAAGCTTCTAATGTAATTAAATTATTAACAAAGAGTAAAATTCCTGTACCAAGAATGGCAACCCTTAGAAAAATCAAGAATATCAACACTTCTGAGCTTATTGATGAAGGCATAATAATCTGGTTTCCTGGGCCTGAGAGCTACACAGGAGAGGATATGGCAGAAATTCATATCCATGGCGGCAAGGCTGTGATTTTAGCACTTCAAAATGAGATATCTAAAATAAAAGATTGTCGGTTAGCTGAGCCAGGTGAGTTTACAAAGATTGCCTTTCAAAATGGAAAGATAAATTTACTTAAAGCCGAGAGTATTGCTGATTTGATCTCAGCAGAAACTGAAATTCAAAGATTACAAGCTGTTAAGATTATGAGAGGAAAATCATCTGTTAAATTTAATGAACTTCGAGAAAAGTTATTGAAACTTTTATCATTTGTTGAAGCTAAGATAGATTTTCCCGAGGAAGATTTGCCTGAAGAAAATTTAAAACAAATTAAAAAAGATTCTTCGGATGTATTAAATGAGATTAATAAAATTCTAAATGATCAAAAAGTTGGTGAGATAATTCGTGAAGGTTTTAAAATTGCAATAGTAGGTCCAACCAATGCAGGTAAGTCCAGTTTATTGAACAATTTATCGAACAGAGAAGTTGCCATTGTTTCTGAAATTGCTGGTACTACTCGAGATGTTATAGAGACACACTTAAACATAGATGGGTACCCGGTTATTGTTTCAGACACTGCAGGCATAAGAGACTCACAAGATGATATCGAAAAAAAAGGAGTAAAATTATCTCTTAAAAAGGCCGAAAATGCTGACTTAAAATTAGTAGTAGTTGATGCTAAAAACATTGATTTAAGCGGTTTTTTGAACGATTTATTAAAAAAAGATGCAATTTTAGTTGTTAATAAATCAGATTTACTCAAAGAAAAATTAGATCCAAAAATTCTTAAGCTTAATCCTGTTTTAATTTCATTAAAAAATAATCTAAATATAGATGTGTTAATCTCAAAAATTAAAAACAATCTAAAAAATAAATTTATAATTGAAGAAGATATTTTAATTACCAGAGAAAGACATAGACAACATCTTGCTCAGTGCGGAAATCATTTGAAAAATTTTTTGGATAAAAATGATAAAAAGGATTTTGACAAAGGAGCTGAGGATTTAAGATTAGCAACTAGACATTTGGGCATGATTGTTGGAAAAGTCGATGTAGAGGAGATATTAGGTAGTATTTTCAACGATTTTTGCATTGGAAAATAATAGCAATTTTGCTATATTTTTGGCTATTTTTTCACGATTTTCGTTGATAAATAATGCTTATTTAAGAAAAAAAACACAAATCTTGTAAATATTTTATTCGGATATAAATTTACTTCATGAAAAAAGATTTATCTTTTGATGTGGTAGTGATTGGTGGAGGCCATGCTGGTTGCGAGGCAGCAGCAGCTTCTGCACGTCTTGGAATTAATACTGCCCTTTTCACTCACAGTAAAGATACCATAGGTGAAATGTCGTGTAATCCTGCTATTGGTGGCTTAGGAAAAGGACATTTGGTAAGAGAAATAGATGCTCTAGATGGTGTTATTGGTGAGGTAGCAGATAAGTCTGGAATACAGTTTAGACTATTAAATAGGAGCAGAGGGCCAGCAGTACGAGGACCAAGAACACAATCTGATAGATCATTATATCGTAAATTTATGCAAGAAAAACTTGCAAACTATTGTAATTTAAGCATTTTTTCAGATCCTGTTATTAAGTTTATTTTTGATAATAATGAAATAAATGGATTTATTACGCAAAAAGGCAATAAAGTAAGTTGTAGTAAGTTAATCTTAACAACGGGCACATTTTTAAATGGATTGATACATATTGGTGATGAGAAAACACCTGCTGGTCGATTTAATGAAAAACCTAGCACAGGTTTAACAGAACAATTGAGGAAATATGATTTTAAGATCGGTAGATTGAAAACAGGTACACCTCCAAGGTTAGACTCTAGAACTATCAATTTTACAAATTTAGAAAAACAATCCGCTGATAATGATCCTTATTTTTTTTCTTTCCTGACTAAGAAAAACTTAAACAAGCAAGTATCTTGTTCAATGACCTATACTAATGAAAAGGTTCACAAGATTATTGAAAAGAATTTATCTAGAAGTGCAATGTACTCTGGTAACATACAAGGTGTTGGTCCAAGATATTGTCCTTCAATAGAGGATAAAGTCGTAAAATTTGCAGATAAGACTAGGCACCAGATATTTTTAGAGCCAGAGGGTCTAAATGATCATACAATTTATCCAAATGGTATATCAACATCTCTACCTGAAGTTGTACAACACGAAATACTTAATAATATCAATGGTTTAGAGAATGTTAAAGTAATTAGACCAGGATATGCTATAGAATATGACTATATTGACCCTAGAGAGCTTTTTTTGACATTGGAGACAAAAAAAATAAAGAATTTATATCTAGCAGGACAAATTAATGGAACTACAGGATATGAGGAGGCAGCGGCTCAAGGTCTTGTGGCTGGGATTAATGCTGCTCTTTCCCTTAAAAATATTGAACCTTTTATTTTGGATCGATCTGATGCCTATATTGGAGTTATGATCGATGATCTAGTGACCAAAGGTGTTGCAGAGCCATATAGGATGTTTACCTCTAGAGCTGAATACAGGTTAAGTCTTAGATCTGATAATGCAGATTTGAGACTAACTCATAAAGGAATAAAAATTGGATTGATTTCAAAGTTAAGAAAGGAGTTATTTGAGGATAAATTTGAAAAATTGAGCAAAATCTCAATGCAGATGGTTAATTTGAATATTTCTCCATCTAAAGCAGATAAATTTGGTATTAAAATAGCTAAAGATGGTGTTTTTAGATCTGCTGAGGAAATTTTGACACAAAAAGACGTAAATATGAGAAAAATTAGAGAGATCTGGCCAGAAACTTTAAACCATGGGTCTGAGATAGATCAGCAAATTGAAATTAATTCACATTATAGAGGTTATTTAAAAAAGCAAAAGGCAGATATTCTTGCGTTTAAAAGAGATGAAAATCTATCAATTCCAAACAATATTGATTATGATCAGTTTTCTGGTCTTTCTAACGAAGTTAAAGCTAAATTTAAGGAAATAAGGCCTAAAACACTGGGTCAAGCACTAAGGATTGATGGAATTACACCTGCGGCTGTATATATTTTGTTGTCACATGTCAAAAGAAGGTCTATTAAGCATATAGCTTAATGGATAACGTAATTTTAAATTCTTACTCTAAAATTCCAAATCTTAATGTTTCACGTGAAACTTGTAATGACCTTGAGTGCCTAATTTCAATGATTCTAGAAAAAAATAAAGAAATAAACATAATTAGTAAAAAAACTGATGAAAAATGGGTTATTAGGGAACGTCATATACTTGATTCTGCTCAAATAGTTGATTTTGTTGATTTAAATACAAATACAACCTGTGATTTAGGCACTGGAGGAGGCATGCCTGGATTAATAGTAGCGATAGCAATGAAAAAAATTAAAAATACAATGAAAATTAATCTTTATGAAAAAAGCCATAATAAGTGTGTTTTTTTAAAAGAAGTGTCAAAAAAATTGAATTTGAACACAGAGATAATTCACAAAGATATTTTTACAGTTAAAAATATTGAAACAGGAACAATAATGTCAAGAGCCTTTAAACCTATGCCGGTAATTCTCAATTTGGTTAGAGAAAATTTTAAGAAATATAAAAATATAATTTTTTTTATGGGTAGTAGCGGAAAAAAAATTTTAAATGAAACATTAAAAGAATGGGATTTAGATTATGAAGTAAAAAAAAGTGTAACTAATGATGAGTCATTTATATTAAATATACAAAAGATTAGAAAAAAAATTTAATGAAAATAATTTCAATAATAAATCAAAAGGGTGGGGTTGGAAAAACAACAACAGTGATCAACCTAGCTTCTGCTTTATCTCAACAAGGTAAAAAAATTTTAGTAATTGATCTTGATCCACAAGGAAATGCCACTACAGGGTTAGGACTTTCTAATGTTGAGCAGTCTAATCAAACTATTTATGGAATTTTAAATGGAACAATGTCAATTTCTAATGTGATTAAGAAAACTAAGTTCCAAAACTTAGATTTGATAACTTCGAATGTGGATTTATCTGGATTGGAAGTTGAAACAGCTGGTGATAATGATAGAGCCTTTATTTTGAAGAGTAAATTAACAGCATATTTGAATGATTCTAGCGCTCTGTACGATTATATCCTCATTGACTGTCCTCCTTCTCTAAGTTTATTGACTGTAATGGCTTTAGTATCTTCTAATTCCTTATTGGTACCTCTCCAAACTGAATTTTTTGCTTTAGAGGGTTTAACACAGCTTATGAAAACAATAGAACGTATAAAAGTTAACTTAAACCCGGAATTAGAAATTCAAGGGATTCTTTTAACGATGTACGATAGAAGAAATAAGCTTTCGTCTCAAGTCGAACAAGAAGCAAGAGATTATTTTAAAGACAAAGTTTATCAAACAGTTATTCCTAGGAATGTAAGGTTATCCGAAGCCCCATCTCATGGTATGCCAGTTCTCATTTATGATAAAAGTTGCCCTGGAAGTAAATCATATTACAGTTTCACAGATGAATTCATTAACCAAGAAAATAAAATAGGGAGTGCTGCATAATGAATACAATTAAAAAAGGACTGGGAAGAGGATTATCATCATTAATTGGAGAAACGAAAGTAGAAACAAAAACAAACAAGCTATTATTAAGCGAAATAATCCCAAATAAATATCAACCTAGAAAAAATTTTGATGCAGCAAACTTAGAAGACCTAACAAATTCTATAAAAGAAAGAGGAGTAATCCAACCAATTATTGTGAGGAAATCAAATATTGATAATTCTAAATACGAAATTATTGCAGGTGAAAGAAGATGGTTAGCTGCAAGTAAAGCGGGTCTTCATGATATTCCTGTCGTTCTAACTGAAGTGGATGATTTGAAATCTTTAGAGTTTGCAATAGTTGAAAACGTACAAAGGCACGATCTCAATCCCCTTGAAGAGGCTCAGGGTTATAAAAGATTAATAGATGAATTCTCTTATGATCAAGAGAAAGTATCTAAATTTATTGGAAAAAGCCGTAGTTACATAACAAACGCACTAAGATTACTAACACTACCAAACGAAGTATTAAAGTTTATAGAAGAGAAAAAAATTAGTGCAGGACATGCTAAAGTACTAGTAGGATTAGATAATGCTTATTTCATAGCCAATAAAATTATTGAGAAAAAACTTTCTGTAAGACAGTCTGAAAATTTTGTCAAAATTTTTAGAAAGAAAAAAACCTCATTTATAAAATCATCAGATCCAAATATTGAAAATCTTGAAAATTCTATTTCTGACAAAATTGGTTTAAATGTTTCAATTAAAAATAACAAAAATAACAAAGGATCGATAACATTTTCCTATCATGATATTGATCAACTAAATAAAATAATCGATATAATTAAATTTAATTATTAGTCTAAGTGTATTCTTGGTTGAGAATAAAGTCTGTAACTAGTAAAATTGAATTATTATAATTTTTTTTAATTTGAAGCTCTATATCGTTAATAAGATAAATTAACTCCCTTATTGTTTCAGGTGTCCATTTTTTCAGTTGTGTTTTGACAATATCTTTTTCCTTCCAAAAGATAGGAGGTTTGGCCGAGTTAATCGTTTGGGTAATATCTTTATTTTTGTCGTATTCTATAGAAAGACTTAAAATTTTTTTTGCTTTCAATAAAAATGTTCTTAAAATAATTATGCAGTCTTCATTTGAAAAGTTATTTTCATTTAAGATATTAATAGTTTTATTTGCGTTCTTAGCCAAACAATTGTCTATCAGTTCGTAAAAAGTATGATTTTCACTCAAATTTATTAACTTTGAAATCTCTTCACTAGAAATAGTTTTCTTTTTTGTAGAGTAAATCTTAATTTTTTCTAATTCATTTTCTAGATTAAGTCTATCTCCACCACATTTATCAACAATTAAGTTTATATTTTGTTGAGATATCGAAATTTTTATTTTTTTAAAAAAAGCTAGCGCTAAATTTGAAAGTATTTCATTTGTATCCGGGTAGGTAGCTATACAGGCTAGATTTTTTTCTTTTTCAAATAATTTTCTAAGTTTAGATTTTTTTTCCAACACATTTGCATTAATTATAATTGTAATACCATCAATGTTACGTTCTATTAAATTTATGACAATTTCATTAATTTTGTCTGTACCGCGATTTATTACTATGCTTTTTTCACTCTCAAATAATGAATTGGATAAAATACTTTCAAAAAAAATATCTTCGTTTTCCAATATTTCTTTTTCTTCATATTTAATCACATTGCTGTTATTATTTTTTTCCAATAGCTGTTTTATGTGTTGATTTTTTAATCCCTCATTTTTACCGTAGAACAAGAAAAAATTTAAATTGTCCTTTATTTTGTTCAATTCGTAAGGTTTAACTATCATTCTATAATTGATAATTTTAAAATTAATTTTTGAGATATAGAAGATGCCAGATTTTTTTTAATTGTTTGTTCATAGGATTTTTCTTCATAACTATCTGAGATCTTTTGATAGTTAAATTTTTCCTCAACAATTAGCTGTTCTATAATTTCATTTTTATTGATTTCAAATTTAGTAATAGCTCTGGTTTGATAATCAGTTGTTAAACCAAGAGTGTTTTTAGCCATAATTTTTTTTGAATACGTACTGTTTATTTTAATATTAATTATCTCAACTGAGTTCTTTTGACTGTTTCTTTTCAGATTTTCTACAATATATTTGTTTAATTTTTTATCTCCCGAAAGATCAGTTATGATAATTCGATAATCTAATTTATTAGAACTAGAATAAATTGGTTTATATTCACAACTTGATACAAAATTTAATATAAAAACAAGTGTTAAAATTTTTTTAAACATTTTATAAAATTATATTCATTAATTTATTCTTGATATAAATTCTTTTTTTAAATTCTTTTTGGTTTAAATATTTTGTTAATGTCTCATCATTATTAATTATTTCAAATAATTTTTCTTCAGTAGTATCTAATTTTACTTTTACCAAACCTCTTTTTTTTCCATTTATTTGAACAACTATATTGATTATAGTCTCTTTTAATATTGATTCATCGTATTTTGGCCATTTAGTTTCCTTTATTTGTAATATATTTAAGCATTCATTAGAAAAATGGGGAACAATAGGGGTCATCGCGATCAAAATTTTTTGATAATTTTCTTTTAAAGTCATTTTTGTATAAGGCTCTTGAATTTGCTTGTACATAAAAGAATACATTTCATGTAAATTTGCTATTATTTTGTTGTAACTAAAATTTTCAAGATTGTAGGTAATATCTTTTAAAAATTTATTAGTATATTTCTCAATCGCATTATTATTATTTTTTTTATGATCTTTGTTTGATTCATCTAAAATTTTTTGGTGTAAATTCCATAGTTTTTGAACAAATTTAAAAGAAGAAATAATACCTTCTTCTGACCATTGTACATCTTTTTCTGGTGGGCTATCTGATAAAATAAATAATCTTGCTGCGTCAGCACCATAATTTGAAATAATATTTTCTGGGTCAATTGTATTTTTTTTTGATTTTGACATAGATTCTGATGGACCAACTTTAACTATTTTTGATTTATCACCCTTTAAGTACTTTTGCCCATTTATTGTTTCAATTTCATCAGGGCTTATCCAATTATTATCCAAATCTTTATATGTTTCATGACAGACCATGCCTTGAGTAAAAAGACCTTCAAATGGCTCTAATATATTAAATTCATCATTATTATAGGAAAGTGCTTGCATAAAAAATCTTGAGTACAACAAATGTAAAATTGCATGTTCTACCCCCCCTATATATTGATCAACTGGCATCCAATAGTTGATGTCTTCTTCATTAAAACCATATCCTTTTTCTTTAGGAGAGCAAAATCTCAAGTAATACCAGGATGAACAAACAAAAGTATCTAAGGTGTCAGTTTCTCTAGTAAGTTTTTTTCCATTTATATTAATTTCCTTCCACTCTTTTTGGTCATCTAAAGGGTTTCCTTTGATGTTTAAGTTAATATTTTCTGGAAGTTTTACTGGTAACATTGATTTAGGAATAGGATGAACTTTTCCCTCTTCGTCATAAGCTATTGGTATTGGGCATCCCCAATACCTTTGTCTAGATACACCCCAATCTTTTAATCTAAAATTGATTTTTTTTTTACCTAATTTTTTTTTTTCTAAAAACTTAATTGTCTCAATAACCGAATCTTCTGGTGCGATAAGTCCATTTAAAAAATTTGAATTTATAATAATTCCAGGATCAGGATAAGCCTTGTCTACAACTTGGAAATCATCCTTTTCACCATTAGGTTTTACAACAGTTTTTATATCAAGATTATATTTTTTAGCAAAATCGAAATCGCGCTGATCATGAGCAGGGCAACCAAAAACAGCACCAAATCCATAGTCCATTAATACAAAATTAGCAAAAAAAACGGGCATTTTATTTTTTGGATCTAAAGGATTTGTAGCCACAAGGCTAGTTTTAAAGCCAATTTTTTCACCCACTGCGATTGCCTCTTCGGTAGTTCCGGTTTTTGAACATTCTTCTTTAAATTTTATAAAATCAGGATCGTTTTTATAAAATTTTGAGACTTCATGATCTACTGATAAGGCCAAAAAAGAAAAACCAAAAAGAGTATCAGGTCTTGTAGTAAAGCATTTAATATTATTAATTGGTAATTCTCCCTCAACTTTAAAATCAATTTCACATCCAAATGATTTACCAATCCAATTTTTTTGCATAATCTTTACTTTATTGGGCCAAGAATTTAACCCATTTAATCCATCCAATAAATTTTGAGAAAATTTTGATATGTTAAAAAACCATTGGCTTAATTTTTTTCTTTGCACAGTAGCCCCAGAACGCCAGCCTTTTCCATCAATAACTTGTTCATTTGCAAGGACAGTCTCATCAACAGGATCCCAATTAACGTAATTTTCTTTCCTATAAACTAATTTTTTTTCAAGTAGATCTAAAAAAAATCTTTGCTGGTGTTTGTAATAATCTTCGTTACAAGTTGAAATTTCTCTGTCCCAATCAATTGAAAGACCAAGTTTTTTTAATTGAACCTTCATTTTTTTGATATTGGTTTCAGTCCAAATTTTAGGATCAAGATTATTTTGTTTAGCAGCATTTTCAGCAGGCATGCCAAAAGAGTCCCAGCCCATCGGGTGTAAAACATTATATCCTTGAAGTGCTTTATATCTAGCGAGTACGTCACCAATGGTGTAATTTCTTACATGACCCATATGAATTTTTCCTGATGGATAAGGAAACATCTCTAAACAATAAAATTTTTTTTGTTTTTCTTTTTTGGTAGCTTTAAATGTTTTATTTTGTTCCCAATACTTTTGCCATTTATCCTCCACAAATTTAAAGTTATATCTTTCCACAAAAGTATTTTTTAAATTAAAACTAATCTTTCATTTAGCCAGAAAGTTTGTCAGGTTTTTTTTTTTTATTTGGTTTTTCTTTTTCATACTGAACTGCTCTTTTTAAAATTTCTTTTTTAAGCTCAGCAATCAGATTTCCACTTTTTTCAGATGTTACACAGTTATTTTGGTTATCACATGATTTAGTAAAAATTTTTATATCGAGTGAATCAGACCTAATTTCATTTGTTAAAAATCTGATAGAGATTTTTAAAGTTTCATTTGAGCTTTCATCATTTGAATACCAATCAGTAATGATTATTCCCCCACTATAGTTTACTGAAGCAAGAGGTATAAAATCAATTACATCTAAAGAAGCTCTCCATAACTCATTGGCGTTTGCAAATTCAAACGTTCCACCACCTCTTGACATTTGGCCGAACAATCCAAAACCTCTACCTTCTTCAATATTCTTTTTGGCTCTTTCAGTACCAGTTACACTTGTCTTCCTCGCATCTACTGGCTTGTAGATACCACATCCATTGTGTAATAAAAATATTAGAATTATTATTAATTTTGGAAAATTAAGCATTAAATTATTAGAATTAGTTAAAAAAAGTTAATTATCACATAAACCATAGCAAATAAATGAATAAAAGTGTGATAATTATGCAACAAAAAGTATAAATAAATTAAAATTTTGTTTATTTTAACTAATATCAAACCAAAATTTGTTATTTAGTGACCATTATTATTAATAAATAATAAAAACAACAATTAAACAAAGGAAACAATATGAACATTAAAAAAGTTGGGCTTACAGCTCTAGCCGGTTCATTAGTTGCAACATCTGCATTTGCAGGTAGTTTATCACTAAGTGGTGGTGCTAAATTGAGTTACGTATCTAATGATGGTACTCAGGCTACTACTGACAACGTAGCTGGTAGTTTTGCTATGGACCAAGAAATCTCAGCAAGTGGTTCAGGTGAATTAGAAAATGGTTTTGTTGTAACCCTATCACATGGTATGAGTGGAGAAGAAACAGCTAAGTCTGATACATCTTCTTTAACATTAGACATGGGAGACATGGGAACACTATCATACAATGATGCTGATGGTCACCCTGGTTTAGCTGGTTTAGAAGACTTTATGCCAATGGCGTATGAACAAGCTAACGATGGAATTGCCACTCATAACATGGCAAAACAGCCGTCAGGTCAAGGTTTTGGTTACTCAACAACTCTAGGTGGCGCAGCAATAAGCATTGGTTATTCTGATAACATAGGTGCTTCTACTGACAGAACTGATGGAGAAGTAGATACTACAGTTAAGAGTGCTAATTCAACATCTTCTATTTCAGTATCAATGGATCTAGCGGAAGGTTTAACTGTAAAAGCTGGTGTGGGTACAGAAGGTCAAGCAGATAGTAAAGAACTTGATCATGCAACACTTGGTTTTACTTATGCTTTTGGTCCAGCTAAAGTTGGTTACCAATTAAATGATGAAGAAGACTCTGCTGCTGGTGGTACTGACTTAGAAACTGAGATTTACGCAATTTCATTCATGGTGAATGATAACTTCTCACTTTCATATGGTGAGCACAATACTGAAAAATCAGGTGCAGCTGTTGATCAAGAAATTGAAAGTATTCAAGCGTCTTACTCAATGGGTGGTGTGTCAATTAACCTTAAAGACAGTGAGGGAACTGGCATAGAAAATACTGGTGGACAAACTTCAGAAACTACAGAAGTACTACTTACTTTTGCGTTTTAATTATCAGTAAATATTATTTAAAGGGCCCCTTTATGGGGCCCTTTTTTTTATCTGCTCCAAAAAAGGAAATTGTTTGTAATATTTTTCGCTTAAGTTGACAGAACTATTATAAATTTTATCTCTTACTTGCAAAACACTTACTGTTCTTGATGGTATATTGTTGTTAGTATAATCAATACAATTTTCTTCAAATTCTAAATTACAAAATTTTAAAATATTTTTAGTTTCACTAATTTGTTCTGTTACCAATTTTTCATAATGACTTTCATAGATAAAATTTCCTAACTCTTTTTTCCAAAAAGACATTAAATTGCTATAAAGATTAACATATTTAGTTAAATAATCTTGTTTATAAGCCCAACCGAGACCGGGGCTATCAAACACATTTCTGAATATTGAAAACGCACTATCAGCAGGATTTCTATTACTATGAATTATTTTAGCTTGAGGAAAAAGTATTTTGATAAAACCAATCCATCTAAAATTAAAAGGCATTTTATCTACTATAATTTTATCCTGATCATACACCTTATATTTTGATAAAATTTCATTGGATAAATTAAAACATAAGTCTTTATCAAAAAGTTCTTTAGAAAAGAAATTTATGAGAGAATTTTCATTTTTAAATTTCTTATTAAAAAAATTACTCAGAATATGACTCTCTTCTGCCCCAAAAGTTTTTGAGTGTGAACTTATAATTTGATGTAGAAGAGTCGTTCCTGATCTTGGTAAGCCTACAATAAATATAAGATTTTCTCCTCTTTTATTTGAGTTCAGAAATTGAAAATTTTTATAATATTTTTTAATTTGATTAAATCTTATTTCTTCGAGTTCAAAATTATAATTTTTAAAGGTTTCAAATTTTATATCATTAGCTTTTAAAGTATGATGCGCAAATTTTTCATCGTTTTTTTGATCATAAAAAGATTTTGCTAGAGCAAAGTGTAAATTAGACAAATCTTCATTATTTAAATCTGGAATATTTATTTTACTCAACATCAATTTTTGATGAGGATCCTCTAATACGTATTTATGAATTTTACTATATAATTGATATGATTTAGTATTTTCTGGAAATTTATTATTCAATTCTAAAATTATTTTTTTTGCTTCAACGAATTTTCCTTGTGCAGAAAGATTTAGGATAAGATAAGTTAAGACTTCTTCAGAATTATTATTTAAATTATAAGCTTCTAAATAGTGATCGGATGCTTTTTCACTATGGTTTAGATTGTTTTCAAGGTGACCTAAATTAATATGAGACGGTAAATGTTTTGGATTAATATTCAGAGCTTTATTAAAATAATTTCTTGCATTCGGTATATCATCGAGATTTTTATAAGCGAGTCCAATGTTACATAAAATCGAAGGTTCAGAGGGCAGTTTTTGATTGGCTAACAGAAATATTTCCAAAGCATTTTCAATTTCATTCAACTGAATATATGATAAGCCAATATAATTATATATTATAGTTTGATTTGAATTTTTTTTTAAAAGAGCTTTAGATTTTTGAATAACAAGATTGAATGCTCCTTTATTAAAAAGAATTTTAATTTTATCTAATTCTTTTTTAAGATAAATTATATTACTGTTATTCATAGTTATTTTAATAATTATCTAACATTGAAATAGACCCAAAACTGCCTATCCTTAATAAACCAATTTTTTTTACATTATTTTTATTAATCCCCCCCAAACATATTATATTTTTTTTTGTTAAACTCATAAGGTTAAAAAATTTATAAATTCCTAAAAATTTATTATTTTTATTATTTTTAAAAATTGATGATATAAAAATTGAAGAAACATTTTGTTTTTCTTTAATTCTTATTTCAGCTAAATTATGTGCAGATCCAATTAATTTGAAGTTTTTCTTCAGATTGTATGAATTATGCATAAATGACTTGTTAAAAGCTGGTATATAAGCGCCATCTAAATTTAGCTTTATAGCTAATTTAATATTATTTGATAAATAAAACTTTAAAGTTTTTTTTTTACAATAGTTTTTTATCTTAATAATAAGGTCTTCATTAATTTTTTTTGAACAATAGTTTCTAAAAATAATAGTGGTTTGCCAATCCTGTTTATCAATATTATTTGTATTAAATTTATTTATAAAGTAATATTTTTTCATTAAATTTGTATGCATAGTACTATAAAAAATTTGTTATATATTAAGAATAATATTAAAGTTTATCTAGAAAAATTAAATATTAATAATAATCCTAAAATATTAGCAGTTTCCAAAACTTTTGAAATTAACAAAATTTTACCCTTGATAGAATATGGTCATTTAGATTACGGGGAAAATAAGGTTCAAGAAGCATTAGAGAAATGGTCTGATATTAAATTAACAAAAAAAGATTTGAGATTGCATCTTATAGGTAAATTACAAACCAATAAAGTAAGACAAGCGATAAAAATATTTGATTATATTCATTCGGTTGATAGTGAAAAGCTTGCAAAGAAAATAGCAGATGAGGAGGCAAAACAAGGTAAAAAAATTAAGATATTTATTCAGGTAAATATTGGTGATGAGGAACAAAAATCTGGAGTAAATAAATCATCAGTATATGAATTATATTCATATTGTAAATCGATTGACCTAAATGTGATTGGACTAATGTGTATTCCACCATTAGAAAAATCATCAGATATTTTTTTTAAAGAAATGTGCACTCTTAATAAAAATTTAAATTTAGACGAACTGAGTATGGGAATGTCAGCTGATTATTTAGATGCAATAAAAAATTCTGCCACATATGTTAGAATAGGCTCTAATATTTTTGGAGAAAGAAGTTAGCTAATTTGGATTTTTGTTTTTTTATTAATCAACTTTATCATTATCAAAAAATCTTTTTTTTTTAATCCGATGCATCCGGCTGTCGCTTTGTAATCGTTCGTTAAGTGAATAAAAATACAACTCCCTTTAAATTTAATAGGCTTAAAATAATTGTATTTTATTGGAATTATTAAATCATATTTATGATCTTTTCTGCAAAGTTTCTCACATTTAGCTCCTTTGTTCATAAAGACTAATTTGTTGTAATTTTTTTGATTTAACGGATCATCGCACCAACCCATTTTTTTTTTAATTTTTATACATTTTAGTTTAGTTGGTGGTTTTTTTATTCTATCTGATCTGTAATATAGGTTTTCAATTGAAAAACGACCAATAGGTGTTTTTTTATCACCTTCTCTCTTTTTTTTACTTAGACCATTTTTGCCAATACAACATTTAAACGTGAAATCATCAACTTGAAGTCTATATTTATTTTTTAAGTAAATTGTCATAATCTATCCATATATGAATAACCAAAAATTAATTATTTATGAATTTGATGGATTATATAAGATTTTAATTGAAATCAATAACGATGTAAATCTTATCATTAAAAAGGCCTCTAAAAATGATATTTCAGATTTTATTTCTCAAACAAATACTTTGATTTTGACAAAAAAAAAAATTTCTAACTTTGATAATCAAATTATTTTTAATGGTTTTCCTGTTTCTATTTCAAAGTTGTTGGAACAAATAAATACTCAGTTTTTAAAAATAAATTTCAATAAGCAATCTGATGTTATGATTGGCTCATATAAATTTAATTTAAATTCTAGAGAAATGTCTCAATCAGATCTTAAATTAAAACTCACTGAAAAAGAGATTAATTCAATTGTTTACTTATTTAATTCTAAAGATATTGTTAAAATTGATGAATTACAATCTAAGGTTTGGGGTTATCAGCCTGAATTAGAAACTCATACTGTAGAAACTCACATTTATAGATTAAGAAAAAAAATATCACAAAAATTTAACGATGAGAATTTTATATTAACTAATAAAAATGGTTATGAAATTGTTAAAAAAAAATAAATTTGCTAAAGAACTTTTTACAAAAAAATATAAACCTAGAATTATAAAACCAAAAAAAGGAAAAGGAAGTTTCAAAAGAAAAAAAATTAAAGTCTAGCTCCAATTTGTTGGATTATTTTTGATGACATTTCAGTACCCTTTTCAAGACATTTTTTGATTGATAGTTTATTTATGTACCCGTGCAGAAACCCAGCAGCAAAAAGATCACCAGCACCTGTAAGGTCCACTATTTTTAGATTTTTATGAATATCAATTTCAAAAACTTCTTCACCATTCACAGCAATTGCTCCTTTTTCACCCCTAGTAACAACAACTAGTTTATTAAGTTGTTTTGAAAAATTAATAACTTCATGAAAATTTTTTGCTTTAATCAAAGATGTAATTTCTTGCTCATTAGCAAAAGTTATATCTAGTTTATTTTTTACTAAATTAAGAAAATGAGGTTTATGTCTATCTACACAAAACTGATCAGACAGTGACATGGCTACTTTATTTGCACTATTAATAGCTTTATCAAATGCTTTTTTGGGTTTACCCTCATCCCATAGGTAACCTTCTAAAAATATTATTTCACTTTTTTTAATTGCATCAGAGCTAACATCATTTTCATCTATCTTTCCTGCAGTACCTAAAAATGTACACATTGTTCTTTCAGAGTCTGGAGTAATTAATATTAAACAAGTTCCTGTTGGTAATTCTTCTTTCTTCTTTGAATAAAAATATTTTACATTTTCTTTTTTTAAACCTTCTTCGTATTTGCTACCAAAATCATCATCTGAAACTTTACCAATAAAACCTACTTCATCACCGAGTTGAGAAATACCAACTATTGAGTTTGCTACAGATCCACCAGAAACAGTTTTCTCTATTTTAAGATCAGTTAATAATTTTTTAAATTCATTTTCATCAAAAAATAATTTCATTGTACTCTTCGTAAGATTGTTTTTAGTAATAAAACCATCATCAACTTTACAAATGACGTCTACTATCGCATTCCCTATTCCTAAAATTTTCATATTAAGGTTTTTTGGTAATAACAGGTTTTTTTCTATTTGGGTAGCAAGTAGTACATATCTTACAAGTTAAACCATAACAGTCTCTTGCTTTACAATATTCTCTCCCATAAAAAATTATTTGTAAATGAAGTTTAGACCAAGTTCTTTTAGGAAATATTCTTTTTAAATCTTTTTCAGTTTGAACCACATTTTTGCCATCCGTCAAACCCCATCTTTGTGCAAGTCTGTGAATATGAGTATCAACTGCAAAAGCTGGATATCCAAAACCCTGAGACATTACAACGCTAGCTGTTTTATGGCCAACACCAGGCAACTTTTCAAGCTCTTCAAAAGTTTTAGGTATTTTTCCATTGTGCTTCTCTAAAACTTGTTTTGACATTAAGTAAATACTTTTCGCTTTAATTCTAAAAATACCAATTTTTTTAATTAATTTTTCAATTTTTTTCCTACCTAATTTTACAAAGTGGTCTGGTTTAAAATACTTTGGATATATATTTTTTGTTACATTATTAACGTTAACATCAGTACATTGTGCTGAAAGCAGTACAGAGATTAATAATGTAAAAGTATTTTTACTTTTAAGAGGAACTGGTGCTTTAGGATAAATTTTGTTTAGAGTCTTAAGTATAATTTTTGCTTTCTGTTTTTCATTCATTATGAAAAATTAAGCAAATCTCTCATAGAATACAATCCTGGTTTTTTTTTCATTAACCATTTAGAGGCAGTCAAAGCTCCATCAGAGTAAAGTGCTCTATCAAAGGCCTCGTGGTTTAAAGTAATTATCTCTTTTCCACTCGAGAAATTTACCTCATGTTCTCCAACAATTTCTCCTTTTCTAATTGAGTTAAAATTAATTTTTTTTCCAAAAGGAAAAGACTTTTTATTTAAAAATTTTTTACCAATTAAATTATATAAGTTTTTATTTTTTCCATCTGCAATCCCTTTTCCAAGCATTAAGGCTGTACCTGATGGAAAGTCTTTTTTATATTTATGGTGTACTTCAAATATTTTACTTAAGTATTCATCATTTAATGTTTTTGAAGCAATCTCAGTTAAATACATTAACAAATTTATACCTAAGCTCATATTTCCAGCTTTTAAAATAGGTATTTTTTTTGAATATTTTTTAATTTGATTCTCCTGACTTCTAGTAAACCCGGTAGTTCCAATTACTACTTTTTTCTTAAGTTTAGAAGCTATCTTTAATATTTCCAGAGTACATGCAGGTACAGTAAAATCAATAATTACATCTGTTTTTTTAAATGCCATATTAGAATTAAACTCAGGTTTAATTCCATTAAATTTTTTATTTATTAATCTGTTTTCTGTAAGTGTAACAACTTTAAAATTTTTATTTTTTTTTGATGATTTAATTAGTTGCTGGCCCATTCGACCCATACACCCAGTTATTGCTAAATTTATTCTTTTCATTAAAAGACAAGATATGTAATTATCATAATAGATACAACAATTACAGACCAAATGAATAAATTTTTAAAAAATTGTTTTGATTTATTATTTGACCTTAAAAAACTAGGTAGAACTAAGACTAAAATTGCTATTAAAAAAATTGCTGGAATTATCTGTTCTAATCCCATTTTTAGCTATTCCAGAAACTTTTTGCTTTTTGAAAAAATTTTTTAATACTTGGATTAGATTTTTCATTTTCTATTTTTCTGAATTTTTCTAATAATTCTTTCTGTTCTTTATTAAGGTATATTGGTACTTCAGTTTTAACTTGCACATATAAATCTCCATAATCACCTCTTCGCATAAAAGGCATACCTTTACCTTTTAATCTGAATTGTTTTCCGTCTTGGGTACCATCAGGGATTTTAATTTTTCCCTTTTTTCCATCAATAGTTGGTATCTCTATAGTTGTTCCGAGAGCAGCATCAGCTATAGAAATTGGAAATTCAAAAAATAAATTTACATCTGATCTTTTAAAAAGCTCATGTGATTTAACATTAATAAATAAATATAAATCTCCGCTTGCTCCCCCTCTAGTTCCAGCTTCTCCTTTTCCCGCAAGTCTAATTCTTGTACCGTCATCTACCCCTTTCGGAATAGTTACAGAAACTTTTTTTGTTGTCTGTTTGTTTCCCTGTCCACTACAATCTCCACAAGGATTAGTTATTTCTTCACCACTTCCTGCACATTGAGGGCATGTTTGTTGAACAGTAAAAAAACCTTGATTAGATCGAACTCTTCCATTTCCACCACAGTAAGAACATCTATCAGGATTATACCCAGGTTTTGATCCATTACCCTTACAAGTATTACATTTCTCAGAAGTAGAGAATTGTATGTTTTGTTTTTTTCCTGAATAGGCTTCCTCTAATGTGATTGATAAATCATATCTTAAGTCCGACCCTCTATTATTAGAACTTCGTCCTCTTGAGCTTCTTCTTCCACCTCCAAAGTCTCCAAAAAAATCTTCAAATATATCTGAGAAATCTGCTCCACTAAATCCTCCAAAGCCTCCTTGACCTCCACCACCATTTTCAAATGCTGCATGACCGAAGTTGTCATAGTTTTCTTTTTTGGACTTGTCAGAAAGAATTCCGTAAGCTTCACTGGCTTCTTTAAATTTATCTTCAGCAGATTTGTCACCAGGATTCTTATCAGGATGGTATTTTACAGCTAACTTTCTATAGGCTGATTTTATGTCTTCAGGACTGGCGCTTTTATTGATGCCTAGGACATCGTAATAATCTCTTTTAGCCATGTATTTAACCTGGACAAATAGATGTCAGTTAAGCGCTTTTTTCTTTATTTTCGTCCTTTACTTCCTCAAAATCCGCATCAACAACATTATCGTCTTTTTTCCCTTTATCATCTTTTCCATCATCTTTATCAGATTCTGGTTTTACATTTTGTTGTGATTTATAAATAGCTTCTCCAAGTTTCATTGAAGATTGAACTAAAGACTCAGTTTTCTTCTTAATATCTTCAATATCTTCACCTTTTAAAGCCTCTTTTAATGCATTCGACCCATCTTCTATTGCTTTCTTTTCAGTATCAGAAATTTTAGCTCCATGTTCCTTAAGATTTTTTTCAGTTGAGTGTATTAAGGTATCTGCTTGATTCCTTACATCGACTGACTCTCTTTTCTTTTTATCTGCTTCTTTATTTGCTTCAGCATCTTTAACCATTTTTTCAATTTCATCATCACTCAATCCACCTGAGGCTTGAATTTGAATTTTTTGCTCTTTACCTGTGCCTTTATCTTTAGCTGATACATTTACAATTCCATTAGCATCAATATCGAAAGTTACTTCAACTTGAGGCACTCCTCTTGGTGCAGGCGCGATTCCAACCAATTCAAAATTGCCAAGCAACTTGTTGTCAGTTGCCATCTCCCTTTCTCCTTGAAGCACTCTTATCGAAACAGCTGGTTGGTTATCCTCAGCTGTTGAAAATACTTGGCTTTTTTTGGTAGGGATTGTTGTATTCTTTTCTATAAGTTTAGTAGATACTCCACCTAAAGTTTCTATACCAAGAGACAATGGTGTTACATCAAGTAAAAGCACATCCTTTACATCACCTTGTAGTACACCTGCTTGAATAGCAGCACCCATTGCCACTACTTCATCTGGGTTTACACTTTTATTAGGCTCTTTACCAAAAAAATCTTTAACTTCTGAAACTACTTTAGGCATTCTGGTCATACCACCAACCATTACTATTTCATCTATATCGCTAGCTGATACACCAGCATCCTTTAATGCTGTTTTGCATGGTGGTATAGTTCTGGCTATCAAATCTTCAACTAAAGCCTCTAGTTTTGCTCTAGTCATTTTTAAATTAATATGCTTAGGACCCGTTTTGTCTGCTGTTATGAATGGTAAATTTATATCAGTTTGTTCTGCTGCAGATAATTCTATTTTGGCTTTTTCTGCTGCTTCTTTAAGCCTTTGTAAAGCCAGTTTGTCAGATTTTAAATCTATACCACTATCTTTTTTAAATTCACCTATAAGATATTCTA
Organism: Pelagibacteraceae bacterium AG-325-J17; assembly: GCA_003282825.1. Taxonomy (GTDB): domain Bacteria; phylum Pseudomonadota; class Alphaproteobacteria; order Pelagibacterales; family Pelagibacteraceae; genus Pelagibacter. Next base: position 68,612 of record QBYM01000006.1, read on the forward strand.
CTACTGCGTTATCAAAATCTTCTCCACCTAAAAATGTATCACCATTTGTAGATTTAACTTCAAATACTCCATCACCTAATTCCAGAATAGAGACATCAAAAGTACCTCCACCTAAATCATAAACTGCTATTTTTTTATTTTGTTTTTTATCTAAACCATATGCTAGTGAAGCTGCAGTTGGTTCATTAATAATTCTTAAAACTTCTAATCCTGCAATCTTACCTGCATCTTTTGTAGCTTGTCTTTGAGCATCATTAAAATAAGCTGGAACAGTAATTACAGCTTTTGTCACAGATTGACCTAAATACTTTTCAGCAGTTTCTTTCATTTTTTGTAGAATAAAAGCAGAAATTTGTGATGGTGAATACTTTTCTCCTTTAGCTTCAATCCAAGCATCTCCTTTTTCAGAATTTACTATTTTAAATGGAGCTGACTCAATATCTTTTTTAACAGTGGGGTCTTCAAAATTTCGACCTATCAATCTTTTTACTGCAAAAATTGTATTTTCAGGGTTTGTTACAGCTTGTCTTTTAGCAGGCTGGCCAATTAATTTATCTTTCTCGTCAGTGAAGGCAACTACTGACGGTGTTGTCCTAGTACCTTCCGCATTTTCCAATACTTTTGCTTGACTACCTTCCATTATAGCAACACAAGAGTTTGTTGTACCTAAATCTATTCCAATTATTTTGCTCATATTATTTATTTACTACTTTCATATAGGGTTAAAATTTAAATCTACAAGTTGAATTAAGCATTATTTCTCTTTTAAATTGTCTATATTTTCCTCATCTTTTTTTGCTTTATCCGATTTTTTTTTTGCTACACCAACCAATGAAGGTCTTAGCAACCTATCTTTTATAGTAAAACCTTTTTGGATTTCTTGAATAATTATTCCTGGTTCCTTATCATCATCCTCTATTTCAATCATTGCTTGGTGAAAATTAGGATCTAATTTTTTATTTAAACTTTCAATTGGTTTAATGTTGTTTTTTGAAAAAACAGATATTAAGTCCTTATTAATTATGTCAAAATGTTCAAGTGTCTTTTTCAAAGATTCTGAATTTTTAAGTGACTCATCGTTAGATAAAATTTGTTTAGATCTATCAAGATTATCTATTAGATTTAATGCTTCTTTTGCAAATGCAAAACCTCCATACTCATAAGCATCTTCCTTTTCTTTTTCAAATCTTCTTCTTTGATTTTCCATTTCGGCAAATGTTCTTGCAAGTTTATCTTCTAGCTCTAAAATTTTTTCTTCTGGACTTTTTTCCTCTTCTTTAGTTTCCTCACTAGGATTTTGAGATGATCCATCAGCAGCTAATTCATCTGATTGAGAATTTGCCGATGTTTGGTCTGAGGATGCTTTTACTTCCTCCTCTTTTTCAGATATATTTTTTGGGTTATTTTGGCTTTGTTCTTTTTCCATATGATCTTATATGGTAAGAAAATATGAAATTTCTAGATGTTAAAAAAAAAAATTGAAAAATTACTTATTGGGACCAATAACAAGGGTAAATTAAAAGAAATAAGAGATTTATTACCTAAAAATATTGTTACATTGTCTACTGCAGAGTTTAGATTAAAAAGTCCAAGAGAAAATGGCAAATCATTTAAAGAAAATTCCTTAATAAAATCAAAATATTTTTCAAAAAAAACAAATTTGATCTGTTTAGCGGATGACTCTGGTTTAGAAATAGATATTTTAGACAAAAACCCAGGAATATATTCTGCAAGATGGGGAGGTAGGAATTCAGATTTTAATAAAGCTATTAAAAGGGTTTATAGAGAATTAAAAAAAAAAGACAAATATTGGAGAAATAAAAAGATTAAGGCCCGTTTTGTATGTGCACTATCAATTAGCTATCTTAGCAAAAAGATTTGTTGTGCAATTGGTAAAGTAGATGGAATTATTTCTGATAAACCAAGAGGTAAAAATGGTTTTGGATATGACCCTATATTTATACCTACTAATAAGAAGAAAACTTTTGGGGAGATGAAGCCTACCCAAAAATATAAATTAGATCATAGGTCTAAAGCATTTAAAAAGATTAAAAAATTTCTATAATTTTTCCATCATCTATTTTATAAAAATTTAATCTGTGATTTATTTTATTATCTTTAATATCAAATATTCCTATTTTACCTTTAAATGAATTTTCTTTCTTAAACAAGTTTTCAATATTTTGTAAATCTGTTTTTAAAGATAAATAATATATTAACCCCAAAAGATCATAACTTAATAGAGAAATGTGATTTGGATAAGTATTATACTCCTTAAAAAATTTTTTATTAAAACTTTCCAAATTTTTTTTATTGATAGAAGGATAATATAATGGTTGAACATTTTCCTCTTTTAATAAACTTTCATCAAACCATTGATTAAAAGTAATAAAATATTTATTTTTAGGTGACACATCTGTATATAATAAAGATGTAATTACACTTTTTAAACTTTCTTCAAAATCAGCAATAATTACAGAGTCAAATTTTACATTCCCTATGGTGTATTTTTTTTCAAGCTTTTCTAATTGTTTTTCTTTATCCGCAAGATCTGATTTTTTTACTCTTAATATTTCGTCAGCTAAATTTTGTTTTCGAATTTTATAATTTGTAATATTTTCTATTTGTTTGGTTAAATTTGTTGGTTTCGTGTCATAAATATATTTTTTTGAAATTTTGATTTTGGATTGTCTTATTGCTTTATTTACTTCAATTTTATAATCTAGATCAGGAGTTAGAAAGATAGTTTTATTTATATCATTTAACTTTATAAATTTCTTAATTGCATTCACTTGAGATAAAGAATTTACTCCACTACTTATGACATTCTTTGGAAGATCTACTGTTTTATTCGTTAAAGATAAAAAAATTACATCTTCGACCTCATCTAGGTATAATAAACTTTTAAAAAAAATAGGCCCTATAAAAATTTTTATACCTTTATTTTTTAACTCCAATGCAGACACTAAACTTTTATTAGGGTCTAGATTTGTATCTTTTGGATAAATTTCTATTTTATCTGTACCCATGTCATTTAAGGCCATTCTTGTAGATTTGATTATTAAGCGACCTAAGTCTTTATATTCTCCAGATAAAGGCACTAGCAATCCAATTTTTACTTTTTCGGTATTTGAGAACGCGAACGAAAAATTAAATAAAAAAATTACTATTGTTAACAAAAGAATTCTAAAAAATTTATACATTTTAATGATACTATATTGTTTTAATAACAAATATGATTGTAAATTCAAAATCTGATTACAAAGTGACAAAAAAAAGCTTATATTTAGTATCTACACCAATAGGAAATTTGAACGACATAAGTTTCAGAGCCATAGATATTCTTAAAAAATCTGATTATATTCTTTGTGAGGACACCAGGGTTTCTCAAAATTTATTAAATAAATATCAAATTCAATCTAAGTTAATTTCAAATCATAAGTTTAATGAAAAAAAAAACTCGTCAAAAATAATTGAATTTATCAAGCAAGGGTTATTTGTTTCTTTAATATCTGATGCTGGAACTCCAAGTATTTCTGATCCAGGTGCAATATTAATTAAAGAATGTATTAAGAATAATATAGAGATAATTCCTCTTCCAGGTGCATCAGCAGTCACAACAGCATTATCTATCAGTGGATTTTCTGAAAAATTTTTTTTTTATGGTTTTTTTCCAGAGAAAAATAAAGATCTTTTAAATGATTTAGAAAGCTTATCTCGACTTAATAGCTCCTTAGTTTTTTTTATTTCTCCAAAAAAATTAAATAAAATTATCCCTTTTATTAAAAAGAATTTCAAACGAAGAAAAATTCTAATTTGTAGGGAAATGACAAAATTTTATGAAGAATTTTATAGATCTGAAATTGATGAATTAGAGTTGTTTAAATCTAACTTAAAGGGTGAATTAACAATTGTTATATCAGAAAAAAAAGAAGATAAAAAAATTTCCCAAACTTTAAATGAATCAGATAAAAGAATTATTAATAAAATGATCAATAAATTGAGTGTAAAAGAGATTTCAAGTATTATAAATGAGAATAATAAGATTCCAAAAAAAGTTATTTATGATTACTGCTTAACAATAAAAAATGAAAAATAAATTCATAATTTTAATATTAATTAGTTTAATTTTGAATAATTGTGTTGGTGTATCATCAACAGGTATTTTTGGAACTGGAGTTAGTGTAGCGATTGATCCAAGATCATTAGGCACACAAATTGATGACTCTATTATGCAAAAAAATTTGTCAGCTAGAATTCTTCTAATTGATAAAAATTATTTTTTATCAGTCAAATCGAAGGTTTTAGATGGTAGAATTTTTTTGACAGGTAAAGTCGAAGATCCCGAAGAAAAACTTAAACTAACAAAAGTAGCATGGGAAACAGAGGGAGTTAGATCTGTTAGAAATGATATAAAGATAAAAGAAGAATTTAATTTTAAACAATCTGCAAAAGATATTTTAATTACTTCACAGTTGAGAACAGCATTAATTTTTAATAAAGAAATAAAAGCTACTAATTATCAAATAGATACATATAAAAAGAAAATTTATATTTATGGTATAGCATCTTCAAAAAATGAAAAAGATTTAGTAATACAAGAATCAAAAGAAATTTTAGATGTTGAAGATGTAGTAGCTAGTATTTTACTTGTTGAAAATTTAAGAATTCAAAAAAACTAATTTTTTTTGTAATCAATGACATCTGCAGAATATGCAGCTATAGATGCTATATTAATAATTTCTGACGTAGAAGATCTTAGTGGTGCTATCTCAATTGGAAGACCTAAACCAATTAGTAGTGGACCAATAACTTTTGCCCTACTCATAGATTTAATCATTTTATAAGAAATAGCCGCGCTGTGCTGGCTTGGCATTATAAGAACGTTTGAATTACCAACTATTTCAGAAAAAGGATAAAGCTCTTTATATATTTCTTCAAGCGCAACGTCTGGCTGCATCTCCCCATCAAATTTGAAATCTACATTGCTTTTTTTTAAAATCTCAACTGCGTCGCTTATCCTTTTGGTTCTATCAGTTACTGGTTGGCCAAAAGTAGAGTGAGATAAAAAAGCAACTTTAGGATCAAAACCAAAAAGTTTTACAACCCTTGCAGCTGATTTAGCCATATCAGCTAATTGATTTGCATCTGGATATTCTATAACTGAAGTATCACATATAAAAATTGTCTTACCTCTATTTACAACTAAATTTAAACCAAACATAATCTCCCCAGGTCTTGGGTCTACAACTTTTACAATTTTTTCTAAAGAGGAAGAGTATCGTCTAGTATTTCCGGTCACCATGGCATCTGCATCATTGCAAGCAACCATACAAGAAGCCCAAATAACTCTATCATTTCTAATGAGCCTATCACAATCCCACTCTAGCATACCTTGTTCTCTTTGAAGTTTTTTAAATAAGTACTTTACGTATTTTTCTCTTTTAGGTGTGTCTTTTGAATTTATAATTTCAATATCAAAATTTTCATTATAACCAATTTTTTTTATTTGCTCATTGATTAACTCTTCTTTTCCAATTAAAATTGGTATTCCTAATTTTGAATTTTTGAAAGCTATTGCAGCTTTAAGAGTGTTCTCATCTTCACCATCTGCAAAAACAACTTTTTTTGGTTTTTTTTTAATATAACTATTAATACCTTGCATAATAGTTACTGTTGGATCTAATCTTTGTTTAAGTTGATCTTTATAGATTTCAAAATCATTAATTTTGATTCTTGCAACTCCAGTATCTATTGCAGCCTGAGCTACAGCAGCAGGAATTACACTTATTAATCTAGGGTCAAATGTCGATGGAATAATATAATCTTTTCCATAGTGTGGTCTTTCACCACCCATTGCTGCAACAACCTCATCTGGAACATCCTCTTTTGCTAAATTAGCAATCGCATTTGCAGCAGCTACTTTCATTTCTTCATTGATTGTTTTAGATCTTACATCTAAAGCACCTCTAAAAATATATGGAAACCCTATTAAATTATTAACCTGATTTGGATAATCTGACCTTCCAGTTGCTATGATTGCATCATCTCTTACTTCTTCAATTTCTTCTGGTGTAATTTCAGGATCTGGATTTGCACAAGCAAAAATAATTGGGTTTTTTGCCATTTTTTTTACCATATCTTTTGTTAAAGCACCTTTTGCGGACAATCCTAAAAACACATCCGCATTTTTAATTGCATCATTTAGATCTCGATCTTGTGTTTCAATTGCATGACTTGATTTCCATTGATTTAAATTTTCTCTTCCTCTAAATATAACACCCTGTCTATCAATCATTGTTATATTTTTTTGAGGAACACCACTTTTTTTAAATAAATTTGTACAGGCCATTGCAGATGCACCAGCACCATTTACGACTACTTTTATTTTATCAATTTTTTTCTTATTTATATCGAGAGCATTTATTAATGCAGCTGTAGTAATTATTGCTGTACCATGTTGATCGTCATGAAAAACAGGAATATCCAAAATTTCTTTGAGTTTTTCCTCAATAATGAAACAATCAGGAGCTGCAATATCCTCAAGATTTATGCCACCAAAGCTTGGTGCAAAATTTTTTATACTATTTATAATCTCATCAGGATCATTAGAATCAATCTCAAGATCGATTGAGTCTATGTCAGCAAATCTTTTAAATAAAACGGCTTTTCCTTCCATCACAGGTTTAGATGCTAAAGCGCCTAGGTTACCCATACCTAAGATAGCTGAACCATTACTAATAACAGCAACTAGATTTCCTTTACTTGTATAGTCAAATGCAGCCTCAGGATTATTACTGATAGCTCTTACTGGAGCAGCAACTCCAGGAGAATAAGCTAATGCAAGATCTCTCTTGGTAGTCATATTCTTCGATGATGAAATTTCAATCTTCCCCGGTTTTTTATAACTATGAAAATCTAGTGCTTCTTTATCAGTGTAATGATCTATTTTTGTTTTTTTCATTTATCTTAATTAGGTGTACAAATGGGGTAAAATTAAGACTAATATGATTTATGAATTTAGTTAAGTCAACAGGCACTTTTGGTTTTTATACTATAATCAGCAGAATACTTGGTTATTTAAGGGACGTACTAATTGCAATTTTTCTTGGAACAAGTTTTTTAGCGGATGCTTTTTTTGTAGCTTTTAGAATACCAAATACTTTTAGAAGATTATTCGCTGAAGGCACATTCAATGCTGCTTTTGTTCCAAGCTATACTGAAGAATTAGTAAAAAAAAATTCTAAATCGATAAAATTTGCTAATCAAATTTTTAATTTATTATTTTTAGGCTTATTTTTTTTAGTTTTAGTTGTTGAGCTTTTTATGCCTGCTTTTGTGGGTTTTATAGCTCCTGGCTTTGTTGAAAATAAAGAAAAAATTGAATTAGCTATCAATTTAACAAGAATAACTTTCCCTTTTTTACTGTTTGTAAGCTTATCTTCTTTTTTTGGTGCAATACTCAATTCTCATAATAAATTTGCTGTAGCTTCAGCAGCACCTATTATCTTAAACTTAGTTTTAATAGGTATTTTAATTTTTGGTAAATACTTAGATGATGAATTAATTTACTTTCTTTCCTATGGGGTATCAGTAGCTGGATTGTTACAATTAATTTTCTTATATAGATTTGTTAAAAAATTTTATGTTGTAAAATTAAATTTTAAATTTAAGATTGACAATAAAGTAAAATTTTTCTTTAAAAAACTTTTACCAAGTATTTTTTCTTCGGGAGTTACACAAATAAATATACTAGTCGGAACAATTATTGCTTCTTTTCAAGCAAGTGCAGTATCATATTTATATTATGCTGATAGAATTTATCAAATAAATCTAGCGATTGCTGGAATTGCTATTGGTGTTGTTGTTTTACCTCAATTGTCAAAATACGTTCATTTAAAAAAAAAGAAAAAAGTTTTACAAGTTCAAAATAAAGCATTGGAATTGAGTATGTTCTTAAGCTTGCCAGCTTCTGTTGCCTTGTTTATTGGATCAGATGTAATTATTTCAGCTTTATTTGGTTATGGTTCTTTTACTGAAGAGGCTGTAACTAATTCTGCACAAGCACTTTTTTATTTTGGTCTTGGTTTACCTGCTTTCGCTTTAATAAAAGTTTTTTCGACTTTTTTTTTCGCGAATCATGACACTAGGACACCATTTTATATTTCTTTATTTTCTGTAATTTTAAATTTAATTATAAGTGTTTATTATTTTAAAAGTATAGGCTTTATAATTATACCTATCGCTACTAGTATCTCTTCTTGGTTTAATTCTATATTATTATTTATTTTTCTAAAAAATAGGGATTTGTTTCAATTTAATGAAATTTTTATAATAAGATTTATCAAGATATCATTTTCATCATTTTTAATGGGTATTTTTTTTAAATATGTAATTACGTTTTTTGAAAATCAATTGGTTTATGATTATTACTTCAAATCATTTTACTTGTTACTTTCGGTGGTTTTAGGATTAATATTTTACCTTTTGATTTCATTACTTATCAAAGCTTTTAAATATGATGATATTAAACTAAAGTATTAGTTTATGGTAAAAAAAATTTTTTCTGGTGTTCAGCCGAGCGGTAATCTCCATTTAGGAAATTATTTAGGTGCTATTAAAAACTTTGTAGAACTAAATAATGAAAAAGAAAATCATTGTATCTTTTGTGTTGTGGATCTTCATGCCATTACAGTAAATCAAGATCCCAAACAATTAAAAGATAATATCCGTGAAACAGTAGCAACTTTTATTGCAAGTGGTATTGATCCAAAAAAAAGTATTATTTTTAATCAATCTAAAGTTAGCGCTCATTCAGAAGCTGCTTGGATTTTAAGTTGTACAGCTAGATTGGGTTGGTTAAATAGAATGACTCAATTTAAAGAAAAAGCAGGAAAAGATAAAGAGAAAGCTAGCATTGGTCTTTATTCATATCCAGTATTAATGGCTGCAGATATACTTCTTTATGACTCAACACATGTTCCAGTAGGAAATGATCAAAAACAACATTTAGAGCTTTGTAGGGATATAGCTCAAAAGTTTAATAATGATTTTAACGTAGATGATTTTTTTAAGATTCCAGAACCTTTAATTAAAAAAGAATTTTCAAGAATAATGAGTCTTAAAGATGGTTTAAAAAA
>QBYM01000007.1 GCA_003282825.1 Pelagibacteraceae bacterium AG-325-J17
TTTCATTCATATACACTAACTTAACACCGGCTGCTTTGTAAGCATCTTCAAACTTTTTATCTAAGTTTTCTACTTGTGCTGTCATGTATTTTTCAGCAACTTTTCCAGCTTTCATTAAAGCTTTTTGTTGCTTAGAATTTAATGCATCAAAAGACTTTTGAGACATAAGAATTGGTTCATACATAAACCATAAACCAAATTTTCCTGGAGGAGTTGCACATGAAACTTGCTCATATATTTTGTAACTAACAAAACTTCCTGAACTAGTATTTGCACCTGTTAATACACCAGTTTGTAATCCAGTATAAATTTCAGATGATGGCATACTTTGAATACCTGCTCCTGCAGCTTCTAACATTTGGTTAAATGCTTTTCCAGCAGCTCTCATGACTTGTCCTTTTGCATCGCTAGGATTTTTAATACATTTTGTTTTCGAAGCAAAACCACCACCTAACCAAGCATCAGATAAAACTACAACACCTGCATTATTAATTATTTTTTTAATTTCGGTCATCATTGGACCTTTATTAAATCTCAATGCATGTTTGTGGTTTTTAACAGTTCCTGGCATTAACGTAGCGTCAAACTCAGGATGAAACTTTGATGCATATGCTAATGGGAATGCAGAAATATCCAATTGACCAGTTGTCATTGGCTTCCACTGTTCTTTAGGTTTATACAATGATTTAGCTGGATAAATTCTGATGTCTATTCCAACATTTGCTTTTTTAACCTCGTCAGCAATGATTTGAACCATTTCGTGACGTGGGTCGAATGATCCATCAGCTCTTGGAGTTCCAGGCCATTGGTGACTAGCTTTTAACGTAACCGCAAAAGCAGAACCAACAGTAGTGAAAACAAAAACTAATGAAGTTAAATATAAAGATATTTTTTTTAACATTATTTTTTCCCTCTATTGTTATTTTTAATAATTCAATTAAAATGAACTTATTAATAAGAGTCAAGCCGGCAAAAGAACTTTAAATAGATAGAATCCTATGGATGGACCTTTAAAAAACCTATTAGTTGTTGATTTAACCAGAGTATTAGTGGGTCCCTACTGCACTATGATATTGTCAGACCTTGGTGCAAGAGTAATAAAAGTTGAAGCTCCGGAAATTGGAGATGACTCTAGAAAATTTGGTCCATTTATTGAAGATTACTCTGCTTACTTCATGTCACTAAATAGAGGTAAAGAAAGTATTGCACTAAATTTAAAAAATGGAGATGATAAAAAAATATTTGATAAAATTTTATCTAAAGCAGATATTTTAGTTGAAAACTTTAAACCAGGTACTCTTGAAAAATGGGGATATGGTTGGAAAGAAATTAATAAAAAATATCCAAAATTAATTTATGCCTCTGCTTCTGGTTTTGGACAAACAGGTCCTTTAAAAGAATTACCTGCTTATGATATGGTTGTACAAGGTATGGGTGGTTTAATGAGTGTAACAGGTCAACCTAACTCTGAACCCACAAGAGTTGGAACATCTATTGGAGATATTACAGCAGGTTTATTTACAACTATTGGAATTAATGCTGCGCTTTATGATAGACAAAAAACAGGTAAAGGTATGTACATAGATGTTTCTATGCTTGATTGTCAGATAGCTATTTTAGAAAATGCTATAGCTCGTTATCTTGCAAAAAATGAAATTCCAAAGCCAATGGGGTCTCGACATCCATCAATAGCACCATTTGAGGCTTTCAAAACTCAAGATAGCTATATAATTATTGCTGCTGGTAATGACAAACTATTTGAAAAACTTTGTACTCTTTTAAAATTAACAGAATTAATTCAAGATCCAAAATTTTCTGATAATTCATCAAGAGCTCAAAATATGGATGAACTTAAAAAAATTTTAGAAAATAAATTATCTTCAAGAAAAACTAATGAATGGGTCAAGGATATGGAAAAAGAGAAAATTCCTTGTGGTCCAATATTTAATATTAAAGAAGCTGTTGAAAATCCTCAAGTAGACTCAAGAAACATGATAGTTAAAGCTTACCATAAAGTCATTGGAGATTTTAAATTAGCAGGTAATCCAATAAAAATGTCAGCTTACAAAGATGAAAAAACAAGAGGTGATATTCCAGATTTAGATGAGCACAGAGAAAAAATTTTAAAAGAATTTGATTAATTTGTCTCTGTTTCGTCAGAGTTAGTCTCTGGAACTTGTTCTTCTGACTCAGAAATTTGATCTAGAGAAACATCTTCATCAGTTTCGGATTCGTCTGATACGGCATCTTCTACAGTTGGTTGAGCTGTTTCAGATAATTCTGCTAAGTCTTCTTTAGATACTTGAATTTTTTCTGGAGCTTTTCTAGCTCTTTTAGATGGCAGAATAGGTGTTCCACTTTTTGAAATTTCACCTTTGTATAAACTTTCAAAATCGTCACCTATATCTTCATCAGCTTCTGCTCCATCATCAACTTGTTCAACATGTTTTCTTAACTTGTAAACTGCACTTTCGGTTAAATCTGGAACTTTAATATTTTCCTGTGCAATTTCTCTCAATGCTATAACAGTATTTTTATCGTTATCTCTATCTATAGTTGGTTCAATTCCAGTGTTAAGTTGAGTTGCTCTTTCTTTTGCAACAAGAACTAATTCATAAGGGCTGTCAACTTTATCGATACAATCTTCTACAGTAACTCTTGCCATGCGCAGTATCTATACAGTGAATTTTAAAAAATCAAGGAGAATTTTTATATATATTTGGGATCTAGCTTATTTCTAACAAAAAAGAGAAGGATAATTGAAATAAAGATATAAACAAAAGATACAAAAGCAATCTGTTCAATAGAATATCCTTGATCAATTAAAAGACCAAATAAAGCAGTTCCAAAAGCAGTAGAAAAAACCATTAATGCAGTAGAAAGAGCTTTAATGGATCCAATATGCTTTACCCCATAAATTTCTGCCCATGTAGAAGATCCCAAAACGTTGGCTAGTCCATTTGAGATACCAATTAAACCTAAAAATATGAATGATGTTATAGAGGAGTCAAAAAAAATTAAGACTAAAGTAGATAGCAATAATGGAATATTCATGAAAATAAGCAACTTTCTACTAGTAAACTTATCAATCAAGAATCCAGAGATTAATAATGTCACCACAGATAAAATTGAGTAAACCATAAATGATTGAGCAATAACAAAAGTTCCCCAATCTTTAGACTCAGTAATAAATGATTGATATACAAATACCCCTGTAGCAATCCATGGCATTGCCAACATATTAAGACAAATAATGTAAAATCTATAATCTTTTAATACTTCAATTCTTTTCCACTGAAAAATATCTTTTTCTTTATGTTCTGTCTCTTTCACTTCTTCTCTTGAGTCAAAATTTAAATTTTTAATCAAAATAAAAGAAGTTATTGGTAAAAATATTAAAACCAATATTGATACTGAAATCCAAATATTTTGCCAACTTGTTATGGTTAATAAATATACAATTAAGACTGGTAAAATAAATTCTGCAGTTGAAAGACCAAACCAACCAGTGCTTAAAGCTTTTCCTCTAGATTTTGTAAAGTATCTTGAAATAGTAGTAGTAGCAGTATGAGACATCATCCCCTGTCCTGAAAATCTCATTAGAAATATAGCAACAAATAAAAATGTAACTGACGATATTTTAGAAAAGAAAAAACATGAAAAAGAAAGAAGTAATGTTACAAAAAAAGCAAATTTGAAAATATTAATATCATCAATTTTTTTTCCAACCCATATTAAAAGAAAGCTACTTAGTAATGTTGCAGTTGCATAAATTGATCCAAATTGTCCCTGTGTAATAGAAAGTGTATCACGTATACTTGAATTAAATAGACCAAGAAAAAAACTCTGTCCAAAACTTGAAAAAAATGTAAATATAAAACCAAATATAATTACTTTTAAACTTAAACTCTTAAACATATAAAAAAATTATGACTTGTAATGTTGCTTTCATAGGTCTTGGTGTTATGGGCTATCCAATGGCTGGTTATATATCAAAAGCTGGACACAATGTAACTGTTTTTAATCGAACTAAATCTAAAGCTCAAAAATGGGTGAGTGAATACAAAGGCAAAATAGCTGAAACACCTGCTGAAGCTGCAAAAGATGCTGAATATATTTTTACCTGTGTTGGAAACGACAATGATTTAAGAGAAGTTACTTTTGGTGACAATGGAGTTTTTAAAACTATTAAAAAAGGATCTGTTTATGTAGATAACACTACTGCTTCTGCAACAATAGCTAGAGAAATTCATGAGTATGCAAAAAAAAATGGTTTTGGTTCTTTAGATGCCCCCGTATCTGGTGGACAAGCTGGTGCAGAAAATGGTGCTCTTACTGTTATGATTGGTGGAGATCAAGCTGACTTCGACAAAGCAAAAGATAAAATAGATTGTTACAGTAAAAAAATGAAATTACTTGGTGGTCCAGGTAATGGACAGCTAGCCAAAATGGTAAACCAAATTTGTATTGCAGGATTAGTTCAGGGTTTATCTGAAGCTATTAATTTTGGAATGAAAGCTGGATTAAACATGGAAGATGTTATTGAAGTAATTTCAAAAGGTGCTGCTCAATCCTGGCAGATGGAAAATAGATATAAAACAATGATTGATGATAAGTTTGATTTTGGTTTTGCTGTAGATTGGATGAGAAAAGATCTTAAGATTGCGATGGAAGAAGCTAAAAATAATGGTTCATTATTACCTGTAACTGAATTGGTTGATAAGTATTATGGTGAAGTTCAGGGTATGGGTGGAAATCGCTGGGATACATCTAGCTTAATCAAAAGATTTAGAAAGTAGACTCGTATGCAGCCAGCATACTATGAAAATTTCGAAGAAATTCAGAACAAGTATTGGTCTATGCTAGATGATGCAATAACTAATAGAGGTTCACAATTTAGAATACCTGTTTTCATTTGTGCTCATCAAGATGAAGCTGATGGTAGGATTGTTGTTTTACGTAAATCTGATAGAGCAAACAATCTATTGCAATTTCATACAGATTTTAGATCTCCTAAGGTAGATATTCTAAAAAAAAATAAGAATGCCTCTCTAGTTTTCTACGACAAGGAAGAAAAGATCCAATTAAGGGTAAAAGTAGAGTGCGAAGTAAATAATCAAAATTCTATAACAGAAGAATCTTGGAAAAAAACTCAACATATAAGCAGACGTTGTTACTTAACAGATAGTCCTCCAGGAACAGCATCAGAAAATCCAACTTCTGGAATGATATCTAAATTAGAAGATTTTGATTATACAATGGAACAAAGTGAAGAGGGTTTTAAAAACTTTACTGTTATCAAATGTAAAATCAAATCTATTGAGTGGCTTTATCTTGCAGCTAAAGGTCATCGAAGAGCAAAGTTTGATTTAGAAACTAATAAAAATGCTTGGCTGGTTCCTTAAAAAATAGATTTAGAATATTTTTTCCAATTATCCTGATAATGTTTTGTATTTTCTAACACTGCTTTTTTCTCTTCTTCAGTAACTTCTCTAACAACTTTTCCTGGCGAACCTATTACTAATGAGTTATCTGGTATTTCTTTATTTTCTGTTATTAAAGCTTTTGCTCCAATGATACAATTTTTTCCAATCTTAGCATTGTTTAGAATCACTGCACCAATTCCAATTAAACTATTGTCCCCTATCGTACATCCATGAAGCATAACCATATGACCAACTGTTACATCTTTTCCAACTTTAATAGGATAACCTGGGTCTGTGTGTAACACACTTCCATCTTGAACATTAGATCCCTCTCCAATATATATATTTTCTATATCTCCTCTTAAGGTTGCATTAAACCAAATACTTGAGTTTTTTTCTAAGGTAACATCACCTATTATGGTTGCATTTGGGGCTACCCAGTTTTCACCAGAGTTTTTTGGTTTTTTATCTTTTAAATCGTAAAACATAATTTATATATTATTACATTATGCCAATACAAACTCCAATATGTGATTTCGGGCAAAAAGCTCACAACTTTGAATTAAAATCTACTGATAATAAAATATTATCTTTAAATGATGTTAAAGGTGAAAATGGAACCTTGATTATGTTTATTTGTAATCATTGTCCTTATGTGAAAGCAGTTACCAAAGATATTGTTGAAGATTGTAATGAATTAAAAAAAATTGGGATTAATTCAGTAGCTATATGTGCAAATGATGCTGAAAATTATCCAGAAGACTCTTTTGATAATATGATTGAATTTGCGAAAAAAAATCAATTTAGTTTTCCATACTTAAATGACGAAACTCAAGAAATTGCTAAAACATATGATGCAGTATGTACGCCAGATTTTTTTGGTTACAATAAAGATTTAGAACTTCAGTACAGGGGTAGATTAAGAGAACTTAAAAACTTAGTTCCAGTTAGAAGTGGAGAGAGTGATTTATTAAAGGCTATGAAACAAATAGCTGAGACTGGAAAAGGACCTGAAAGTCAAATACCTAGCGCTGGCTGTGGTATTAAGTGGAAACAATAATTAATGTATCTAATTATAACTAGAGCCTTCCCACCGGAGTTAGGTGGTATGCAAAGTTTAATGTGGGGCTTAACTAAAGAGATGTCTAAAAACTTTATGATTAAAGTTTTTGCGGATTATCATGAGAATCATAAAGAATTTGATAATAAAGAAAACTTTTCAATAGAACGGGTTGGTGGAATTAAATTCTTAAGAAAAATAAGGAAGGCTCAATTAATAAATGAATTTATAAAAGAAAATAAGATTCAAGGAATTATTGCTGATCACTGGAAAAGTTTAGAGTTGATTAAAACAGATAAAAAGAAATATTGCTTAATACACGGTAAAGAAATTAATCATCCTAAAGGGAGTTCTTTAAACAAAAGAGTAGTTAAAGTTCTCAACAATGTTGAGAAAGTGATAGCTAACTCAGAATATACAAAAAATCTGGCAATAAATAACGGTGTTAATAGAGATAAAGTTATCGTAATTAATCCTGGTGTTGGAGTTGTTGAGGAATTAAATAAAAAATCATTAGAAAAAGTTGAGAGTTTACTTAAAATAAAGACACCTCGTCTTATTACCGTATCAAGATTTGATAAAAGAAAAAATCATGAAAAAGTCATAATGGCTTTAAGAAATTTAAAACAACAATACCCTGATATTGTTTACATTTGTATTGGATATGGTGATGAAGAAGAAAATTTAAAAAAATTAGTTCAAGAACTTGATTTAGGTTCTCAAGTGATGTTTTTCAAAGATATTAGTAACGATCTTAAAAATGCTTTAATAGCAAAATCAAATATATTTGTTATGCCTTCAATAATTCACAAAACATCTGTTGAAGGTTTTGGTATAGCTTATGTAGAAGCTGCACAGTATGGTATTCCCTCATTAGGTGGAAAAGATGGAGGTGCTTCTGATGCAATTAAACATGATGAAACAGGATTGATTTGCGACGGTAACAATTTAGATCAAATTTATTCATCATTGAATTCAATGATTGAAAACAAAAAATATCATGTGTTTGGTAAAAATGCTAAAGAATATGTTTCTAGGTTTCATTGGGACAAAATTCTTGATGAGTACAAAAAAATTCTTAATTAAGATTTCTTTTTGAAAACTGTTTTATAAATATGCCACACAACAATTAAAATAGTTGTTGTTAATACACAAAGAGTGAGAGTTCTATCCCATAGAAACTCCCATGACCCGTTACTTAATAATAATGATCTTCTTAAATTTTCTTCCATTAAACCACCTAAAACAAAAGCTAAAATAAGTGGCGGCATAGGAAAATCATAGAGCCTTAAGAAAGTAGCAACAACAGCGATTCCTATCATTAGATAAATGTCAAAATTGTTGAATGACATTACATAAATTCCTGTAATCGAAAAAAATAAAATTAAAGGAATTAAATAATTTTTTGGAACAGCTAAAATTCGAGCTATGTAAGGAATTAAAGGTAGATTTAATATTAATAAAACTACCATTCCAATATACATTGACATTATAACTGACCAAAAAATTTCTGGGTTAGTCATGTAAAGTCTTGGACCTGGTTGAATACCAAAACCCAATAAAGCTCCTAACATTACTGCTGTTGTTCCACTTCCAGGTATACCTAAAGTTAACATGGGAACAAATGAACCTGAGCATGCTGCATTATTGGCTGTCTCTGGTGCAGAAAGACCGTTAACACTTCCTTTACCAAATTTTTCTTTTTCTTCATCTTTAACTAAATTTCTTTCAATCCCATAAGCTAAAAAAGAAGCAATAGTTGCTCCAGCACCCGGTAATACACCTATTAAAAATCCAATTATAGAAGATCTAGGAATTGTTTTATACATTTTGCCTCTTTCTTCTTTATCTATTTTAATTGAACCTAGTTCAGTCAGTGAAACTTGTTTAGCAGCAGCTGTTGGATCATTTCTCTTTAAAATTATTGTTAATGCTTCACTCATTGCAAAAGTTGCCATCACTACAAGAACAAAACTTATACCATCTGTTAAATTCATATTATTAAAAGTAAATCTTGTAATATCTGACAAAGAGTCTTGCCCTACTGAAGCTAACATTAAACCTAAAACTACCATCATCATTGCTTTTAAGAATTGACCTTTTGATGAAAAAGCAGCTATAGCTGTTAATCCTAAAATCATTAATGCAAAATAATCTGGTGATCTAAAAGATAAACTTACTTTTGATAAGCTCGGTGCCATGAATAATAGATAAATTGCAGATAGTGTTCCTCCAGCAAATGAACTCCATGCTGCAATCGCTAATGCTTTACCTGCTTTACCTTGTTGTGCCATTGGATATCCATCAAATGAAGTTGCAACAGTTCCAGGAACGCCAGGAGCATTTAATAATATTGAGGATGTCGAGCCACCAAATACTGCTCCATAATATACTCCAGCCATTAGAATTAAACCTGTAGCTGGATCAAATCCATAAGTAATTGGTATCATTAAAGCTATTGCTGTCATAGGTCCTAGTCCAGGCAGCATTCCAATGATTGTTCCAAAGAAACAACCAATCATTACCATAAAAATATTTTGAAATGTAAGAGCTGTACTTAAGCCAATTAAAATTCCCTCAATCATCCCATTACTCCAATAGATTTTAAAAAAGGGTCTCTTAAATAAATGTCAAGGACACCATGAAGAAGATACATAAAGGCTGCAACAAAAGGAAAAGATAATAGAAACATTAATACCCATCTTCTTTCACCTAAGAAATAATATGATGTAAATAAAAATAAAGAAGTTGTTAAAAAATAGCCAATTTTTAAAATTGTAGCTCCATAAATAATTGCAATAATTATTAGGATTCCTGTTTTCTTATATTCTAAATTTTTATGTTCAACTTTTATAGTATCTGGATCTGGTAAAATTAATTTTAATCCAGAGAAAAATAACCCTGAATAACCTAAATAAATTGGAAAAGTTCTAGCATTAAAAGGTGCATTTTCATCAAATGCAAAAACTTGAATTTGATATGCAGTATATAAATAGAATACTGAGAAAATAAAAAAGAGCAGTGATATAATTTTAGTAGTATTTATATTCACTGCTCTTTAAATTAATTAATCCTAAGGATTAAATAACTCCTAGTTTTTTCATAAGAGCTGTCATTTCTTTAGTTTGTGTTTTTAAAAATTTCACAAACTTTTTGTCTGGATTATAAATATTAACCCAAGCATTTCTTGCTCTAACTGCTTCCCATTCAGGAGTTTTTTGTACATCGCCT
The DNA here is from genome assembly GCA_003282825.1 of Pelagibacteraceae bacterium AG-325-J17. GTDB lineage: Bacteria > Pseudomonadota > Alphaproteobacteria > Pelagibacterales > Pelagibacteraceae > Pelagibacter. The sequence goes on from QBYM01000007.1 coordinate 9,718, forward strand.
AGCATTTTAGCAATAGTTTTTTTGTCTTTGCTACTCATTCCTGGGGGTCCAAAAAATCCTCTCCAGTTAACGAATTGTACATCGTATCCTTGTTCTTTAAGTGTAGGTGCATCAGGTGCATCTGAAACTCTATCAGGTGCAGTAATACCAATAATTCTTACTTGGTCTCTTGCACCCATAAGTTCACCTAAACCTGTAGAAATAATTTGAGTTTCTCCAGATAAAAGTCCAGCTAATGCTTTACCACCTGCATCATAAGGAATATAGGCTACATCATTTGGATTTGCTCCAGCAGCTTGAAAAGCTAAAGCGCCAATTAAATGGTCCATACTTCCTCTAACAGACCCACCAGCCATTTTAATTGAATTGGGATCTGCTTTATAAGCTTTCACAACATCTTCAAAGTTTTTGTAAGGTGAGTTTTTAGCGACTGCAATTGCTCCATAGTCACCAATTACTCCAGCAATTGGCACAACATCTTTATAAGATAAAGTTCCACTGCCACTTACGTAACCTTTGTGTCTTGTAATTGATCTTAAAACCAATGGTGTTGATTGTACTAAAACAGTATTTTCTGGCTTAGTATTGATCATGTAAGCAAGTGCTTTACCTCCACCACCACCTGACATATTTTCAAATGATGCACTTTTTAAGAAACCAGCTTTTGTTAAGGCCTCTCCAGTACCTCTAGCAGTTCCATCCCAACCGCCTCCAGCTCCACCACCAATTACAAAATGAATTTTATCAATCGCAATCGAGTTCGTCGCTGTTGCCGAGATTAAAAGAATTGCTGAAAATAATACTGAAATTATTTTTTTTAATTTAATCATTATTTATTTTCCTCTCTTAATTTAAAAAATAATTATAATTACAGTATCAATTTGAATGCAACCTTAAATGTTTAAGCACAACTTTTAATTGAAATTAGAATTATTTACTTAACAATCTACCTAAAATTCTAATGTCTTTTATTTTTTCTAAATCTTTTACTAATTTAATTATTTTTTTTGATTTTAAGATTGGCCATTTAGCAAATTCAGCGCAACCTAAAAATTTATCTGCAACTTCGTCATAAGACATTGGAATAGCAGGACTTCCTTTTCCAAAATCTCCTCGACCAGATATTTTTTTTCCATTTTTTAGATAAATGTCTATTAGAGTTGTCATTTTATCATAACCTGCTGCTTCAGCCGTTTTATTTTTATAAAAATTAATTCTTCTCAACATTTTTTGTACATCAGATTTATTTATTCTTTTATCTTGATATTCTGGAATGTAAGCTCTTCTCTCAATTAACAAAATAGCCATTGAATATTCCATGCTAAATTTTGCTTGAAATTCGTTTTTGGGTCTGTGGTGAATAAGGGCATTTTGCATATTATGATTAGTCCCTACATCAACCTTTAAAATTTGATCAGGTTTTATATTATATTTTTTAATTAACTCTAACATTTTTGTCATGCCTGGATGAGTTAAAGATCCGCATGGATGAGGCTTAATTGAAATACCTGGTTTTGAAAATGTCCATGGCTTACCAAGTTTACCTTTAATAGCGTTAATATCATAACCACCTCCATGAGCCTGGAAAAAACCCCTTGGAGACTCTAAAATTTTATCTGTTGATGACCATCCATAATTAGATAAATCACATGCGACTACACCACTTTCAGCTGCTCTTCCAGCATGTAATGGTTTAGTCATGGTTCCAAAATTTTCTCTCAATCCAGCACTTAGAGATGCAGCGATACCAATAGATCTTAATGTTTTATCAAAACTATACTTTCTAATTTTTGAAGCAGCTGCTGCAGATGCAAATGTTCCACATGTTGCCGTAGAATGAAAGCCATGTTGATAATGCCTAGGTGACATTGCTTCTGAAATTTTACATTCTACATCAACGCCAATTAAGTAAGCATTAAGAAAATCTTTGCCATTTATCTTATGGATTTCACCTTCTGCAAATGCACTTGGTAAACACGGAGCAGTTGGATGTGTTAATAGTCCATATACCCTGTCTTTTGCTACAGCTAATTGAGTGTCATCATAATCATCTGAATGAATACCCACCCCGTTAGCCAAGGCAGCAAACTGACTTGGTAATTTCATTTTTGATCCTATAACAGTGGCTTTTCCTTTGGCTGAATTTTTTTTTATATGTTTAAAAAGATATTCCCCGGTCCTTGCAACCGAACCAGATAATGCAAGTCCAAAACCATCTAAAATATGTTTCTTTGCTAATTCAACTACATTTTTTGGAATATTATTATACTTGTTTTTGTAAATAAATTTTGTGACATACCTAGTGAGATCTTTTCCTTTTTTTGATTTTATATTGGGGGTAAATGCTTTACTCATCTTTTTTTCCTTTCATTATTAAATTTTTAATTGGTCTATAAAATAAACTTAAAAACGTTAATCCGAAAAATAATAGACATATTGGTCTTGTGAAAAACATGAAAATATTTTGATCGAATATAATTATAGATTGGGCTAAAGAATTTTCAACTAATTCCCCAAGAACTATACCCATTATTATTGGTGCAGGAGAAAAACCATATCTTCTTAAAAAAAATCCCATTACACCAGAAATTAACATTATATAAACATCAACCATTGATTGAGACAAACCATATGATCCTACTAAACAGAAAACGAAAACAGACGGCCATAGATATCCTCTGGGTATAAGAGAAATTCTAGAAAAAATTTTTGCCCCCATAAGCCCAAAAATCAAGAAAATAAAATTAGCTAGAAGCATTCCATAAAATATTGTGTATAAAAGATCTGGTTGTTGCTCAAACAAATAGGGTCCTGCTCTTAATCCATGAATTTGAAATCCACCAAGAATTACAGCTGTTGTAGCAGATCCTGGTATTCCAAGTGCCAGTGTGGGTATCATAGCTCCACCTGTTGCAGCATTATTTGCAGACTCAGGCGCAGCAACTCCTTCTATTTCCCCTTTTCCAAAATTTTCTTTATTCTTAGACCATCTTCTAGCTTCATTATAACCAATCATTGCACTAACAGTTCCTCCCTCAGCTGGCAAAATACCAATAAATGTTCCAATACCTGATGATCTTAGAATTGATTTACCACAACTTTTAAATTCATTTATGGAAGGTAACTTAATTGCAGAGAATTTTATTCTTTCTAAGAATAGCTCACTTTTAGATGCTTGAACCAATATTTCTGACATGGCAAATAATCCAATTAAGACCGGAACAAAGCTTATTCCCTCAAATAACTCATCAACTCCAAATGTAAATCTGGAAATTCCAGTTGTTAGATGAACACCAATAGTAGCAACAAATAATCCTATAAGACCTCCAATTAAATTTTTAACTGGTGATTTTGAACTTATGGAAGCCAGCATTGATAAACCAAATATGGCCAGTGCAAAATATTCTGGGGGGCCAAATTTGTATGCTATACGAGCTAATGTTGGAGCAAATGTAATTAAAACCATTAAAGATATCACGCCTCCAACAACACTTGATACTGCTGCCATACCAAGCGCTTTACCAGCTTGTCCCTTTTGGGCCATAGGAAAACCATCAAAAGCTGTAGCAGCTGCGGGTGGAGCTCCTGGTGCATTAATTAGTATTGCTGTTATTGAACCACCAAATGTACCACCACAATATAAAGCTGCCATTGCCGCAATTGCTTGACTCGGCTCAAGATATATTGTGAAAGGTAATAGTAACGCAATCGCCATTCCAGAACTAAGACCAGGTAAAGCTCCAATAAGAACTCCAGTGATAGTCGAACCCAAGATTAAAGCTAGTGTTTTTGCGTCTAATATTAATGAAATGTTAGAAAATATATCCATTAATAAAAATTCCTAATTATAAAATCCTCTAGAATTCCTTGTGGAAACTTCAATTGCAGGACTAAAGTAAAAAAAACAAATACAAATATTGTCATGCAAAGAGAATATAAAGTAATTTTTAAATAATCTTTCCTTTGCCAAAGAATAGGTGTGATTAAAGTAAAAAGAAATACAGATATTAAAAAACCTAATTTATCTGCAATCAAAACTATAAATAAAGTATATCCAAAAGTAATAAATGCGTTTCTTTTAATGATATCTTTATTTTCTGATTTAAGTGATTTGTTTTGATAAATCTGAAAAAAACACAAAAAAATTATGAGTGAAAAAATTAACCTTGGCATCATTGTGGGTTGCATACCTTGTGCTAAAATTTCAGGAACTTCATCGAATGTAAATGTATAACCGAAAAGTATTAACGAAATGAATATTATTACACCTAAGATTTTAATATCTTTTATCATTAGAAAATATCAACGGGAGTGTTCAACTCCCGTTGAATATGAATGTAGTTATTTAGCTAAACCTAAACTTACTAAAGCTGCTCTTGCTTCTTTGTAAATTGATTTAATTTCAGTGTCCCAAGCTTTCGAGCCAGCAACACTAGATGAGTCTAAACCTGCACCTTGTAAATAGTTTTGATATACTGGGTGCTTCATAGCTTTTAGAAACCCTTTTTCAAGTTTATCAATTGCACTTTGAGGTGTACCTTTTAATACAACAACTCCTCTAACAGTTGCAAAAGATGCATTGATACCTTTTTCTTTTAAAGTAGGAGTATCAGGGAGTGCAGCCATTCTTTGATCCGCCATAACAGCTAATACTCTTAATTCTCCAGCATCAAGTTGATCCTTACCTTCATCTAGGTTAAGACCTGCAGCTTCAATTTGATTTCCTACCAAACTTGTCATAATTGCTCCACCACCCTCAAAAGGTACAAAAGCAATTTTAGTTTTTGCCTCTCTTGCAAAAATTAAACCTGAAATATGGTCAACACTTCCAACATTTGTTCCACCGTATTTAATGGGTTTTTTATTTCCAGCTTTAATCAAATCCTCAATTGTTTTGTAAGGACTTTTAGCGTTTACGAAAATAACAATTGGATCAACTGTTGTTCTAGCAACTCCAACAAAATCATCTATTGTTAATGCAGCTTCACCTCTTGCCATTCTAAATAGATGAGTAGGTGTAATAGCTAAAACTGTATGACCATCTTTTGGCTTAGATTTAACATATGCCATGGCTTTGTTTCCACTATCTCCCTTTTTTGGAGTTATATAAGCGTTATTTTTTAGATTTTTTCTTGTTCGAATTAATAACATTCTTGCTGTAGTGTCAGTTCCTCCACCTAAACCAGCATGAGTTACAACTTCAATTGGTTTGGATGGGAAATCTGCAGCAATCGCAACAGTTGTGACTTGTCCCATACCCACTAGAGAAGTAACTACTAAAGCGAAGCATAAGAAAATACTTTGTATTTTTTTGATCATTTTTATCCCTCTAATTAATTAATAATTCCAAAAATTAACCTTAAATAGAAACTTGAGTCAATATGCAATATAGCTTAAAAAAATCTGTTAGTAATTAAAGTCTATTTTTTTGACTTATTTAATATAAACACTAATTATTAATGTCTAATTTAAATATTTTTTTTACGTTTTTCGAAATTTTAAAAGATTTAAAAAAAAGTTATAAAGCTTTATTTATAGGTATAATCGGTGGATATATTGGAACTTTAATAGGTTTGCCACTTCCCTGGCTACTCGGTTCATTAGGTCTAAATCTGTGTTTTGCTTTTACGAAATACGATATAATTTTTCCAACCAAATTATTAAATCCTGTCTTTTTAGTAGTAGGAATAATATTGGGTGGAACTTTAAATGTCACTTTATTATATAAGATACATTTATGGATTTATTCATCAGTAGCAATGCTAATATGTACTCTCATTAGCACAATACTTGCTGGATATTATTTTTATAAGATTTGTAAATTTGAAAAGCTAGTATCTGTTCTTGCAGCGCTCCCCGGTGCATTCGTACCTATTTCTGCGGCTTTATTGGAATTTGGAAAAAAAAATGATTATAAAGGAGTGTTAATTCCACAAGCAACAAGAGTAATTTTCATTGTCAGTTTTGTCCCAATACTATTTATAAACAATTTTGGGTTTTCTGAAATGACTGGTTATAACTTCACAAATATTTATGATGTAAGATATTTTTTTGAAATTACATTTCTAATTATTATTTGTGTAATATTTGCTTTTTTCTTAAAGAAATTAAATATACCCTCACCATCATTAATTGGGGCAATGGCTCTATCAGGTTTTCTATATACATTTGAAATAGTAGATTCTAGATTTCCTAATACTTTTATAAATATAGCCTTTATATTTTTAGGGACAGCATTAGGAAGCAGACTCAATGGTTTGAAAATAAGAGAATTATTTTTTTTTATATTTCATGGAATAGTTGTAAGTACTATTTTAGTAATAGTTGCAATGATTACCGCTTACTTGTTGCAAGAATTTTTAGGATTTAACTTCATACCCACTTTCTTAAGTTTTGCCCCGGGTGGTATCCATGAAATGGTAGTAATTAGTGTCGCTTACAATATTGATCCAATATTCGTTAGTTATCATCATTTTCTAAGAATTCTATCAATTGTGATTATTTTACCTTTTATTTTGAAAAAATTTAAAAAAAATTAATATTCAGATATTTTGTAAAATCCTTTCTAAAACTTTTTCAGCACTTAAATTATTTAAATCTCCTACCTCAATTGCTTTAAAATTTTCTCTTTCAATACTAACTTTATACGCTGTTGTATGTTTTCCAAATAAAGTTAAACCTTTAGCTCCTACGTGAGCTGCAATGTGGGCAGGCCCTGTATCATTTGCTATAACAAAAGAGCTAGCTTTAATTATTGAAGTTAATTGAGAAATATCAAGAGCCCTACCATTATCTAATAAAGTTTGTGCATTAATTTCTTTAGCATCATTTATTTCCGAAGAACCTGGGGCAGTAACAATTTTATACTCATCACCAAATTTATCTAAAATAAGTTTTATAAGATCATTATAATAAGGCCACTTTTTAATATTTAGATGAGGTGAGCAAAAAGGAAATAACAAAATAAATTTATTTAACCTGAAGTAATTTTTGATTTCACTAACATCAGAGCAAGCCCAACTAAAATCTGGATTTAATGTACATGAAGTTTTTAATCCTGAGGTTTGTAATTGATGATTAAATCTATCTAAAACAGAATGTTTATCAAATTCTTTTTTATTTATCACTTCAGGTAAAGTTGTAATAGAGCTTGACCATATTTCTTTTTTTGCTTTTGGAAAAAGAATATTTTTATAAAAATTTGTTCTAGATGAATTTTGAAGATCAAAAATTTTGGAAAACTTATATTTTTTAATTTCTCTCATTAAAAAATACAGATAAATCAAATTATATTTAGGTAACCTTTTGTCTATAATTACTTCATGAATAAAAGAATTCTTTTTAAATAATTCACTATAAGGTTTCGTGGTTAATAAATAAATTTGATCATTTTTATGGTTTTCAGATATGTCTTGAATTGCCCCACTCGCTTGAGCTATATCTCCTAAAGAACCATGTTTAATAATTAAAATATTAGACATATTTATAACAAGATAACACAGTATTATATTTTATGAATAAAATTATAGTAGAAGTATCTATTGGAGAGCTTTTAGATAAAATTTCAATTTTGGAAATCAAACAAGAAAAAATTAAAGATCCAGAAAAACTTAGATTTATATCAAACGAACATTCAATATTAAAAAAACAATTAAATGATAATGTAAAATCTGACGATAAGATTAAGGATTTATTTCAGTCATTAAAAGATATAAATACAAAATTGTGGGTTATTGAAGATGATAAGAGACAATGTGAAAAAGTTAAAGATTTTGGGGAAAAATTTATTAAACTCTCAAGAGACGTTCATTTTTTAAATGATGACCGTGCTAAAATTAAATTAGAAATTAACAATTACTCAGGTTCTGCAATCAAAGAAATTAAAGAATATACTAGTTATTAATTAATAGATCTTAAGATATCAAAGAGGGTTGTTTTTTCATATCCTCTTTTTTAATGCCTGCTACCTTAACTGGTTTCTTCATTGCATCTCTTCTAAATGGCTCACCAAGCTCTTGGTTCAAAATTACCTCAATAAATGTAGTAATTCCTTTTTTTTGATCTTCACAAGATTGTTTTATAGCTGCTGTTGTTTCTTGCATAGTTTTAACTGTTACACCCTTTAAACCACAAGCATCAGCTACTTTTGCATAACTTAATTCAGGATCAAGCTCTGTTCCCACAAAATTATCATCAAACCATAAAGTGGTATTTCTTTTTTCTGCACCCCACTGATAATTTCTAAAGATAACCATAGAGATCGCTGGCCACTCTTCTCTAGCACAAGAACTCATTTCATTCATACTTATTCCAAAAGCACCATCTCCTGCAAAACCAATAACTGGGGTATCAGGACATCCAATTTTTGCACCCAAAATAGATGGAAAACCATAACCACAAGGACCAAATAAACCTGGCGCTAAATATTTTCTTGGCTTTTCAAAAGTTGGATATGCATTACCTATTGCACAGTTATTTCCAATGTCGCTTGAAATAATAACGTCATCTGGCATACCAGCTTGAATTGCTCTCCATGCTTGTCTTGGAGACATTCTATCTGAGTCTCTTTCTCTTGCTTCTTTGTTCCAAACAGTACCTTCGTCATCATCTTCATGATCAAGACTTGATAATTTTTGTAACCAAGCAGATTTAGTTTGATGAATAATATCTTTTCTTTTTTGTCTATCAGTATCTCCTGCTGTTGGAGAAAGTTGATCTAGAATTTGTTGAGCAACTAATTTTGCATCCCCACATATTCCTACTGTAACTTTTTTTGTTAACCCAATTCTATCTGAATTCATATCTACTTGAATAATACTGGCATTCTTCGGCCAATAATCTATTCCATATCCAGGTAAAGTTGAAAAAGGATTTAATCTTGTTCCAAGCGCTAGAACAACGTCTGCTTTTGAAATTAATTCCATCCCAGCTTTTGATCCATTATATCCTAATGGTCCGGCAGCTAGTGGATGGCTTCCTGGGAAACTATCGTTGTGTTGGTATCCAGAGCATACTGGTGCATCTAATTTTTCTGCTAATTTTTTACATTCTTCAATAGCCCCACCAATGACAACACCTGCCCCAGATAATATTACTGGAAACTTTGCTGTAGATAATAAATCTGCAGCTTTTTTGATTGCATCAACTCCACCTGCTTGTCTTTCTAATCTTACAATTGGAGGAAGTTCAATATCAATTACTTGTGTCCAATAATCTCTAGGAACATTTATTTGTGCAGGGGCAGAACCTCTAATTGCTTTTTCAATAACTCTATTTAAAACTTCAGCCATTCTTGATGGATCCCTTACTTCTTCTTGATAGCAAACCATATCTTTAAATAAATTCATTTGTTCGACCTCTTGAAAACCACCTTGTCCCATAGTTTTATTTGCTGCTTGAGGTGTTACTAATAATAATGGAGTGTGGTTCCAGTAAGCAGTTTTAATTGGCGTAACTAATCCTGTAATACCAGGTCCATTTTGAGCTATAACCATTGACATTTTACCAGTTGCTCTAGTGTATCCGTCAGCAATTAGACCACCATTTGTTTCGTGGGCCACATCCCAAAATGTAATTCCTGCATCAGGAAAAATATCTGAAATTGGCATAAAAGCAGATCCTATAATTCCAAATGAATGCTCAATACCATGCATTTGTAAAACTTTTACAAAAGCTTCTTCTGTTGTCATTTTTGTCATTAATAGAACCTTTCTAAATTACTAAGTTTAAAATATTTAAAAATTAATTGTTAATTTTTGGGATTAATATATAAGTTTTGGGAAATTTCAAACAAACAAATCGACACCATATGACTACAGACATCATAATCCACGATCAAAAAGATAATGTGGGAGTAGTTGTTATTGAAAAAATCATACCTAAACAGGATTGTAATTGCTGGATAATGGAAAATGATAGCTCTACAAATATTCAATCAATGGATGAAATTCCTCTAGGCCACAAAATTGCTATGGTTGACTTTAAAGAGGGAGATACAATAATTAAATATGGACATGATATTGGTAAAGTCGTTAAATCAATCAAAAAAGGTGAACATGTTCATGTTCATAATGTAAAAACAAAGAAGTGGTAATTGTATGGAAATACCAAAAAGTTTTTTAGGTTATAAAAGAGAGAATGGTAGAGCAGGAACTAGAAATCACGTAATTATTCTTCCTGTAGATGATATTTCTAATGCATGTGCTGAAGCAGTGGCTAACAATATTAAAGGTACTATTGCTCTTCCTCATTCTTATGGCAGACTTCAGTTTGGTGCAGACTTAGAATTACATTTTAGAACAATGATAGGCACAGGAAGTAATCCAAATGTTGCAGCTGTAATTGTAATAGGAATTGAACCTAAATGGACAAAAAAGATTGTTGATGGAATTGCAAAAACTGGAAAACCAGTTGAAGGTTTTCACATAGAACGAACAGGAGATATTGGAACTGTAATGAAGGCCTCCAAAAAAGCACAAGAGTTTGTAATGTGGGCTTCTGAAAAGCAAAGAGAAGAATGTCCTATAAGTGATTTATGGATTTCAGTTAAATGTGGAGAATCTGATACCACATCTGGATTAGCATCAAACCCGACTGTTGGAAACTTAATGGATAAACTTGAACCATTAGGAGTTCATTTATGCTTTGGTGAAACTTCAGAGCTTACGGGAGCAGAAAAAGTTTGCGCGACAAGAGGATCAACAAAAGAAGCTTCAGATAAATTTATGAAAACTTGGAGTTCTTACAATGATTTTATTTTAAAAGAAGCAACAAATGATTTATCTGAAAGTCAACCAACAGCTGGAAATATTGCTGGTGGTCTAACTACAATTGAAGAAAAAGCATTTGGTAATTTTCAAAAAATTGGTAGTTGTAAATTTGTAGATGTTTTAGAGCCAGCAGAAGAACCCAAAAAAGGGAAAGGTTTATATTTTATGGATACGTCGTCAGCAGCAGCAGAGTGTGTAACACTTCAAGCTGCAGCAGGATTTAATATTCATTTATTTCCAACTGGACAAGGAAACATTGTTGGTAACCCAATTGAACCTGTTGTAAAATTAACTGCAAACCCTTTAACAGTTAAAGGAATGGGTGAACATATAGATTGTGATGTATCTAAAATTCTTTCAAGAGAGATGAATTTATCTGAGGCGGGAGATAGACTTATCGAATCAACTTTAAGAGTTGCTAATGGAAGACTAACCTGCGCTGAAGCTTTAGGTCATAAGGAATTCGTAATGACTAAACTTTATAGAAGTGCTTAATCATTAATACATATAATGTTTTTAAAAAAATATTTGGTAATTTTACCAGGTATAATTCTTGCTTTCGTTCTTTACTCTCTTTCACAAGGTTTCAATAATATTATTGGGATTGAAATTTTAGGTTACAGTAAAAGTCCTATTTCAACTGCAATGATAGCAATACTTCTTGGAATTTTTTTTGGAAACTTTTTTGAAATTCGTGAAAGTTTTCAAAAAGGGTTAGATTTTAGTAGAGAATATATATTAAAGCTTGGAATTATTTGTCTAGGTATTCAATTAAAACCATTTGAGTTTATAGAATTTGGAAAAATTGCAATTCCATTAATAATAATTTGTATAATAAGTGTTTTAGTTATTATCAAACTTTTAATAAAAAAATTAAAAATACCTACAAGGATGGCTTATTTAATATCAATAGGAAGTACAGTTTGTGGAACAACTGCAATCATGGCAACAGCACCTGTAATTAAAGCCAATAAAAATGAGGTATCCTATGCAATAGCTAACATTACTGTATTTGGAATATTATCTATGTTGTTATATCCATATTTTGCAAACTTTTATTTTGAAGGAAATTCTTTATTTGCTGGTCTTTTTTTAGGAACTGCAATACATGAAACCTCTCAAGTTGCTGCAGCAGGTTTAATATACGACCAACAATTCAATAGTCCCGAAACTTTAAATATAGCAACGGTGACTAAACTTATTAGAAACACTTTTTTAATTGTAATGATTCCTCTTTTTGCTTTTTTGTATAATAGAGGTTTAGTTAAAGAAAAGAATTACTCTATTATAAACATTTTTCCTTATTTTGTTTTAGGTTTTGTAGGAATGATTATTTTTAGAAATATAGCTGATCAGGTCTTTACTGAATATAATAAAGATATCTGGGTTGAAACAATCAACTTTATTAAATTTTTTTCTAAGGTTTTTTTAACTATGGCTATGGCAGCTATTGGATTGTCAACAGATCTCAAAGATATTAAAAGTATGGGTTACAAACCTTTTGCAGTTGGATTTATTGCGATGCTAACTGTGGGTGTTGTTTGTATTTTGACAATAGAAATTTATTTAAAAATTTTTATTTAGCCTGCTTTGCAGATTTATTAAAATATTTATTTCTAAATTTTGAGATAGATCTTCTAATAAAAGCTGCAGCAATACCAAGAGAAACTGCAAATAAAATAGAAAACAATCCATAAAAGAATGGCATATCTTTAGAAAATTCTTTTATAAACTTAGAAAAGAAGTTTAGATCCTGATCTATTGCTTTGAGTGTTTCTTTTTGAATTTCTTCAGCAAAAAAAGTGTCATAAGCAATAACTATTCCAACGACTAATAATAAAATTGCTAATAATGCTTTTAATCCTGAGCTATCAATTTGTTCTCCAAGTTTTTGACCAACCTGGACTCCAACAATTGATCCTACTACCAACATAACAACTAACATTAAATCAATTGATCCATAATTTATAGAGTGTAAGAAAGTAACAATCACACTTACAAAAATTGTTACGAATAGAGATGTACCTGGAACCAATCTTGTTGGCATTTTAATAATATAGATCATTGCAGGTACTAAGATAAAAGCACCACCTATACCCATTATTGCAGCAATAAATCCAACTACTAATCCTATTAGGATTGGTGTAAATACACTTTCATATAATTTTGACTTAGGAAATCTCATTCTTAACGGAAGACCATGTATCCAATAATGAACGTGTAATTTTTTTCTTTCTACAACATTTTTTTTTGCTTTATCAATTTCACCTAAACTTTCTACAAGCATTAATGTACCAATAATTGCAAGTATATACATATAAGCTAGAGAAATTACTGTATCTATTTTTCCAATATCTTGAAAATAAGTAAAAGTATAAATACCTAAGGCAGTTCCTATTGAGCCACCAATTACAATCATGAATCCCATTTTATAATCTAAAGTATTTTTTAAATAATGTGTGGTGGATCCTGAAACAGATGTTGCTAAAATATTATTTGCTTCATTAGCGACTGCATACGCTGGGGGTACACCCATAAAAATTAAAAATGGTGTCATTAAAAAACCACCGCCAACACCAAACAATCCTGACAGAACTCCAACAATTGCACTTAATAAAAGTATTTCAACAGGATTTATAAATACTTGAGCTATTGGTAAAAAAACTTCCATTTAAAAAATAAAAACTTTAGATATAGCTTATTTAAAAGTTATAAAAGTTCCGACTAAGATTACACCCCAACAAGCTGCTATAGCTGATAAAATCCCAGTTTTAATAAAAGTTGTTTTTTTGTTTATAACTTTTTGAGGGATTTTTATATTTTGAAGTTGCATCTAACTTCCTGAATACACCCAGTATGAAAATTGTCAAATTATAATTGAATTTTTGTAAGATTTTTTATTAGTAAATTGTTGCCCCAAAAACTTTTACGTCATCACCCTCAACTCCAAGAACTAATCTTCCCAAGAACTCTCCGGGAATTTTGTTATTTGTTTGTTTAATAAGGACTGTAATATGATCGCCCCTTCTTAAAGTGCCAAAAGGCTCATAAGTTTCGCACAAATTTGTGATAAGTTCGTTATTTGCCCACTGTTTTCCAAGCTCTACCTCATTTGCTCCAAACAACATTTGAGTTGAAAAATCTTTAGTAAAGCCTCCATAATCCTTAAGATTTGAGGATCTTACTAAATTTTCCCAAAATGGTTTACCTATTTGGAAAATTTCCTCATCAGTTTTTGCTAAAAGGTCCATAGATTTTTACTTTTTGATATATTTTTAAGAGGCTTTCTTCTTCTCATTCTCATCTACAATGTGATACACGGGTACCTTTTCCATTGAAAATTTGCCAGTTTTTGGATCTCTTCTTGAAACTGTTAAACAATGCCAATTATCATCATCTAATTTCATATGATCACCTCTGTAATAATAGCCTGGCCAACGTGTTTCTTCTCTAAATAACGTGTGTTCTGTCACACATTGCGAAGTTAAAGCTCTATGTTTAAGCTCCCAGGCTCTCATTAACTGATGATAGTCTTCTGCACCTACTTTTTCTAAGTCTTCCTCTAACCAAGCTAATAATTCTAATCCTCTTTTAAGCATATTATCATTAGTCATATAATTAGTTGCAATTCCTCCTACATATTCATCCATAATTCTTTGAAGTCTTTGAAGACCTTGTATTGGTGATATATAACTAGGAGAAACAGTTCCGCCAGTAATTTCATTTTGAGCAACTGTGTAGGTTTCTAAAGGTTTATAAACCTTGGTCTTAAAATCTTCACATTGCTTATCGGAAACTGAAATTCCATCAGCTTTTTTATCTTCAATATACTTAACGGCTGCTTTTGCAGCTAATCTACCTTCTGTAAATGAACCTGATGAAAATTTATGTGCACTTCCACCAACTGTGTCTCCTGCACCAAACAATCCATCAATAGTTAACATTCTATTATAACCCCAGAAATATTCTGGTGGAGATAAGTCTTCTGGTCCACTTACCCATGCGCCTGAACATGTTGCATGAGAACCCATTACATAGGGTTCTGATGTTGTTAACTCTGGATTGGTATATTTTGGATCAATATTTTGGGATGCCCAAACAACTGCCTGACCAACTGTCATACCTAAAAAGTTTTCCCAACCTACTGTTTCTAAATGTGGATCTTGAAAAGCTTCGGTTGTAACCATTTGAATTGGTCCACCACCAGCCATGGTTTCTTGAATGAATGCGTGGTTTCTTAAACAGGTAGGAGTTGGGTGATGGTCAATATATTCTCCAACTAACTCTTTAGTTTGATCATACCATTTTTTTTCATAGTTCTCACCATTCGCATTTTGTGTATAAGTTTTTAAATGTAAAAAATATGCTCCTACAGGACCGTAGCCATCTTTAAACCTGCATAAAACAATTCTATTTTCCATTTGAGTCATTTTTGCTCCAGCAGCAATAGGTAACGCATAAGCAGAGCCATTACTCCAAGGAGCATACCAAGTTCTTCCCATTCCCTCACCAACTGCTCTAGGCTTAAATATGTGTGAAGCACCACCTGCTGCAACAATTACAGCTTTAGCTCTAAACACATGAAAATCTCCAGTTCTCATATTAAAACCAACAGCACCACCAATTCTATTTTCTTGAGCCTCATCCATTAATAAATGAGTAATCATTATTCTATTATAAATTTTGTCTGCAGATTTTTTTGCTGCTTCAGCAACAATTGGTTTATAACTCTCACCATGGATCATTATTTGCCATTTACCTTCTCTTAAATATCTTCCAGTTTTTTCATTTTTCATCATGGGCAAACCCCACTCATCAAACATATGAACTGTTGAGTCTACGTGTCGAGCCATATCATAACCTAAGTCTTCTCTAACCATTCCCATTAGATCATTTCTTGCATATCTTACATGATCCTCAGGTTGATTTTCATCCCACTGCATTCCCATATAACAATTAATTGCATACAAGCCTTGAGCTACTGCTCCACTTCTATCTATGTTAGCTTTTTCAACACAGACAATTTTTAAATCTCTGCCCCAATGTCTTGCTTCAAAGGTAGCACCTGTTCCAGCCATACCTCCGCCTACAACTAATACATCACACTCTTCAAAATGTGTTTTGTGCTTAGCCATTAATAATAAACTCCCTTTTTAAAAGAGTCTTTAGGGACTGAAGGTAGTTCTCCATTAGTATTTAACCCTTCAGGCTCTGTATAAAGTCTTTGTGAATTTATCTCACCTTGATTTGGTTTATCTCCTTCTGCAAGTTTAGGAATAAATTTTCCCCAAGGTTTAGTAGTTATAGGAGAAACAAAATTCTTTTCTGTTCCATTCCTAAATTTAATTTTCCAGGAAATTGTTCCTTTTTCTTCTTCTCTTCTTACCCTAACACTATGACCCATTGGTGCAAAGTCAGCATAACCTCTAACATCAATTGCATGATTAGGACAAGCCTTTACACAAGAATAGCATTCCCAGCAAAAATTTGGTTCTATGTTTTTTGCTCGTCTTATATTTTCATCTATATGCATAATATCAGACGGACAAATATCTACACAATGTCCACAGCCATCACATCTGGTCATATATACAAAAGTTGACATAATTTATTTTTCTCCTTTTTTTATTAGCATATTAATAATGTTTTGGCTCTTCTCTTTTTATACCTAGGCCAAATTGCTCAGGTGCATCTGCTGGAGGTGGAAGATTGTCCCTCGAACCATCAGCTTCTGCTAAATTTTTTTGTATTGCTGCTCCAGGTTTATAAAACATATGAGCAAATTTGGACCAATATACTCCACCAAATAAAATTAAATTGGCTGCTACAAATAAAGTAAAAAATAAATATGACAAACCTACTTGTCCACCAAATTGAGTGTACGACCACGCTAAACCAAAAGTAGCACAAGCTAGCAAAGCCAATACAAACAAATCAGCCTTAATAATTCTGTACCAAGGATGTGCTTCAGCTGAAACATCAACTCTTAAAAAAAACCAAAACCAATAACCACCTAAACAAGTTAAAATTGCCCCTGTGTGCCAAAGCATAGACCAAATTTCTGAATTAGATTTACCAACTCCAGTATAACAAAAGACCAAAATACCCGATGAAACCCAAAATAAAATTGTTCCATACATTCCAAGTACATGTGCTAGTCTTCTTTTACCAAAACCAAGTTCTGATGTTGTGCCAATATCAACAACTGTTGTTTTTGCAATAATCGATGTTTTTTCTCCTAAGCCTAATTGTTTAGTGGCAGCTAATTTTGCTTTTTTTGCATTATTGAAAAAATATGTAAGATTTTTGTGGTGTATCATTTGAATAATTGTACCAAGGGCTATTAAAACTATCATTGCAACTATAAAGCCCTGCATTGCTATAGGGGGAATTATTTCTGCTAAAACAGAAAATGGGTTTGTATTGAACATATCCGCCTTATGTTAGATTTTTTTTTCTAATTTCTAAAGTTTCTAATCTATTTAAAAAAATAGTTCAATTACTAACTCATCGCAATTAACCCTTATATAACAGCCTATTTTTTTCTTTTATAGTGTTGCTTATTGGGAATGACTGATCTTACACCCCCTTGAGGATTCTCAACATCTCCAAACCTTCGAGGAATTAAATGAAAATGACAATGTAAAATAGATTGACCTGAAACCCTACCTATATTTGTTCCAAGATTAAAACCATCAATATTTGGATCTTTTTTTATTACTTCATCTTTAACTTTCCTAATAAGATCGTTACAAGCTACTAGTTCTTCATCAGTTAATTCAAAAAAATCTTTTATATGTCTTTTGGGTATTATTAGACAATGATATTTAGAAACAGGATAGGTATCATAACTTGCATAAGCTAATTCATTCTGGGTAGTAAAACCACTTTCTTTAGTATTACAGAATAAGCATGGATTATTTGGATCTTTCATTAATTAAACCTATACAAATTAGAATTTCTTATAGCTAAACGGTGATATCTTAAAAATATATTGTAATGTTTTAAATTTTTTCTTTTCCAACCAATTTGTCTAATTGTTTTGACTGAAGTTACACCCTTGCCAGAACCAATTAATAATATTTCATCAAATTTCTTCAATTCTTTAACAAAAATTTCTTTTTTGTAAATTTTTTTAACCTTGGATTTAAAATATTTATATGTGATCCCCTCATAATAATCTTTTTTTGGTGTAAAAATTTTATCATTCCTAACAAACAAAAGATTAGAGGTACCAGTTTCAAAAAGTTTCTTATTAAAAACAAGACCAATATCAGATTTAGTATTATCCATTTTAGATAAATGAGATAATATTTTTTTGTATTTTAAGTTTTTAAATTGAGGTCTTTCTCTTTTAAGATTTACAAGTTTTAAATTAAAATTCAATTTTGGAGTTAAACGTTTTCTTAAAGATATTGATATAGTATTTTTGTTAAGAGCAATTCTAAGCAGGTGATTATAATTTTTTTTTTTTGATAGATTTTTATTTAATATTTTAAGAATATTGCTCTTAATAAATCTTTTATTTATTTTATATTTTTTTAAAGATTTAAGAAGATTGAATAAATGATTTTTAAAAAATAAAATCTTAGGTGGCTTACCAAAAATCCACATAGTTGTAAAAATTCCATGGTCACCCCATAAATCTTTAAAATCTATTTCTTGTAGATCTTTAAGACGATAAGATTTTTTTAATAAGAAAGTTACCATTGATAGTTAAAAAAGATTCTGGGTGAAATTGAAATCCATAAATTTTATCTTTGTTATTTTCAAAAGCCATTGCTACTTTTGATTCTAAGCATCTCATAGTTATCTCAAAATCTTTAATTTTAAAAGGTTCTTTTAATTTTAAAGAATGATAACGACCAACTTTAAATATTTGATTTTTTTTAAATAATGAATTTTTACTATTAACCTTAATATTGGATTGATACCCATGGTAAATTTTATTTTGTTCGACAATTTGGGCACCTTCACAAAATAGTATCTGTTGAAATCCTAGACAAATACCAATTATTTTCTTTTTACCCTTAAATTGTTTATAGATCTTGGAGGTTAATGGATAATTTTTAGGATTTCCTGGACCAGGTGAAAAAACAATTGCTTTTGCTTTATTAAGTTTTATTTTATCAACATTGTTGTAGTTATCACATTCAACTTCATCAAATAATGAAAGTTGATGAACAACATTATGTGTAAAAGAATCTTTATGGTCTATTACATAAATCATTTGAATAGATCGATTAATGCTTTTGCTTTAATGAAATTTTCACTAAATTCATGCTTTGCATTGCTATCAACAACAACACCCGATGCTACAGAGATTTCAGAAATATTTTTATAGTTTAGAATTGATCTAATAATAATATTAAATTTCATATCTCCATTAAACTTTAGATACCCAAAACTTCCAGTATAAATGTTTCTATTTTCTTTTTCTTGATTATTGAGAAGATTAAGAGTGCTAATCTTTGGACAGCCAATTACTGATCCCCCTGGCATCATTGCTTTAATTATATCTATATTTTTAACGTTCTTTTTAACTTTACCTTTGATTAAACTAACATAATGAAAAAGATCTTTATATTCTTCGACAGCTTTTTCCTTAGATAGCTTAACAGTACCGACTTTACAGATCCGCGACATATCACTTCTCTCCATGTCTACAATCATATTATGTTCTTTGGTTTCTTTAAGATTATTTCTAAAATAACTTAAGGCTTTAATTTTATTCATTCTTTTATTTTTTCTAACTGTCCCAGCTATAGGCTTAGTAGTGATTAAAGAACCTTTTTTGGTAATCAGGTTTTCAGGGGAACAGCTTATAATTGAATAATCTTTATCTCTGATCATAAAAGCTTCAGGAGCTAAATTTGTTTTTGAAAGTCTACAAAAAAAATCTAATGGGTCAATTGCAGATTTGAGTTTATATTTTGTGCAGATCTTAATTTGGTAAGTTTCACCACTTTTGATTTTTTTTTTAAATTTATCAAAAATTTTTGTGTAGGATTTTCTATTAATATTAATCTTAAATTCTCTCTTTAGTCTAATTTTATCAGTCTTATAATTAACTAGATTGTTAGAATAGCTTATTTTTTTTTCTGGTTTATAGAATAATCCTTTTGGAAAATTCATACCTTTTTGTTTTGGAACTTTAATTCCAATTAAATTATTTAATAGTTCATATCCAAAAAAACCAATAAATAAATCTGTCTCTTTAGGTATTTTATTAATTCTTTTCTTATTTAAAAAACCAGAAACATTTTTGTTATTTAAAGTAATCTTTCTTGAAAAATCTGTATATAAATCAAACCCATTTTTTGATTTATATATGGCGTAAGATTTGCCTGATGCATGAATTTCTTTAAGTTGATTTTCTTTACTCAATTTATTCTGTTTTTAATCTCAAAACTGGTTGTTCTTTTATAGGTAAATGAATTATTGCTGCAAAGACAGATAAAGCAATTGCTAAATACCACGCATAATCATATGACCCATAAAGATCGTGGAATAAACCTCCAAGATATGCTCCAAAAAATGATCCAATTTGGTGACTTAAAAATACGATACCATATAGAAGTCCTAAGTATTTCGTACCAAACATATGTGCAACTATTCCACTTGTTGCAGGTACAGTTGATAGCCATAAAAAACCAAAACTTGCTCCAAAAATAAAAGAATTGATATTACTAGCTGGTAAAAATATGAATAAAATAATTGATATCCCTCTAAGGCTATAGATTGTACTTAATATTATCTTCTTACTCATTTTTGTTGATAGATAACCACTACAAAGTGAGCCAAAAATATTGAATAATCCAATTAAAGATAAAATTGCTGCAGCAGTCCAGCTTTCTAATCCACGATCTATTACGTAGGTTGGAACATGTGTGCCTACTAGAGTTATATGAAAACCACATACAAAAAAACCAGAAACTAATAAAATATAACTTTTTGTTCCAAACGCCTCCTTAATAGCATCAGATAAACTTTGAGTATTAGGTTTTTCAATAGTTTGTTCTAATGAAGGTGATCTAACAAAAAATGAAATGCCTAATCCAATAACTAAAGCTACTAAAAATGATAATAATGTTATCTCCCAACCATTTTCTGTTAAAGAATATTGAGTTAATATTGGAGATAAAAAATATCCAAAAGATCCAACTGCCGTAACTATACTCATAGCAATTGTTCTATTTGATAATGGAAAATGTTTTCCAACTATAGACATTGGAATACTAATAGCTGTTCCTCCTAGACCAATTCCTATTAAAACTCCCATATCTATTTGAAAAAAAATTCCAGTATTAGGCCCTGCATATAAAAAATAAACACCTGCTATAAAAAAAAGAAATGCTAATGCAATCGCTTTATGTCCACCATACTTATCAGCAATTGCACCAAATAGAGGCCCAGTTAATCCCCACATTAACATTTGTATTCCAATTGATAGTCCTGATTGAGTTAAAGAGATTCCTAAATCATCTTTAAAGTCCATGAAAAACATTCCAAAAGTTTGTCTTACACCCAATGAAATCAAGACCACTAAGCTTGCAGCAATCAAGGTAATTAAAGCGGTATTATTTCTTATAAATTTTTCAGAAGACATATCTTATTTTAAATGTTTAAGAGCTTGCTTAATATCAGCGATAAGGTCGCTAGGATCTTCAAGACCAATGTGCAATCTAACAAGATGTTCGTCTTTTGATAAGCTCATAAATTTTCTATTTCCAGTTTCTCTAAACTCTTGATGTAAAACCAAACTTTCAAAACCACCCCAGCTATAGCCATATCCAAAAAGCTTAAGAGAATTCACAAATTTTCTCACTGAATTAATATTCTTAGCTTTTATTTTTAATCCCATTAAACCTGAGGCACCAGAATAATATTTTTTCCACATTCTGAAGTTGTGCGAGTTTTTTTTATATGGATAGAGAAGTTTGATTTTTTTGTTTTTAGACAAAAATTCAGCAATTTTTTTTGCGTTTTCTCTATGTCTATCTAATCTAACATCTAATGTTCTTAAACCCCTAGTAATTAAATAAGCGTCATCTGGTCCTAATCTGAGACCTGTAATCTTCTCAGCTGCTTTTACTTTGTTAAAAACTTTTTTATTTACTGCAAGACTGCCTCCCATTACATCTGAATGACCAGAATAATATTTTGTAGCCGATACAATAGACATATCAAAGCCAAATTTAATTGGCTTAAAATAGTATGGTGTTGCCCAAGTATTGTCTATAGCAGTAATAATTTTATTCTTTTTGGCAATAGAAATTATTTTTCCTAAATCCTGAAATTCAAAAGAATTACTACCAGGATTTTCAACAAAAATTAATTTTGTTTTTTTTGAAATATTATTTTCAAGCGTTTTTAAATTAGCAGGATCATAAAATATTGTTTTTATCTTAAATTCTTTAAGAAAATCTTCAGTTAAAATTCTTGTAGGACTATAAACAGGATCAGCTACAATTATTTCATCACCTGGCCTTACTATACTAAATATTGATAAAAAAACTGATCCAAAGCCTGTTGGTGTTGTAAAAACATGATAACTTTCCTCAAGTTTAGTTAAAATCTTTTGCAATATATAAGTTGTAGAAGTTCCTTGTCTTCCATAGTCATAATGACCTCCTGTGGGATTCTTTATGGCTTTTAATTGCGTCTTTCTTATATCTCGCATTGATTTAAATATAATTGTTGAAGCTCTGACAACAGGTGGATTTACTGACTGATTATGAAAGTCTTTTGCGGTATGTTTTAAAAAAGTTTTAAAAGATTTTGTCATAAAAAAATTGATATGCTAGAGGGACAATGCTATATCCCACAGTGAAATTCAATAAATTAATGAATAGGACTTAATGAGTTATCCAAAAAAACATAGAGGCCGAAGAAAAATGGGCTCTAAAAAAAGACGAGCTAGAAAAAAAAATAAGAAAAAATAATTATTGATCTAATTCATGAGTGTAAATTTTAAACATTTATGCATAATTTGCTTTTACTTACCTACAATAACAATAATAATATCATATATTTGGTCAGCCAATATTAATATAGTTGACTGGTGTATACCTAACATTGACGGATGTACTTCTATATCAAGGATAGGCAGGTACGAGCCAGTGGTATATTTTTTCAAACCAATGATGTTTATTTATGGGATATTTTCGGCAATTTTTTGGAGTAAATTTTATAAAATTTTTAGAGTCGAAAAAATTAAAATTTCAAAATTTTTTATTTTAATAGCTTATTGTTCAATACTTTTTTTTATTCTTTATATTTTTTTTTTAGGTGAAGGAAAATTATATAAATTTTTTAGACAAGTTGGTATTTTTATATTTATTTTTTTTACAGTATTAAGCCAAATTTTTTTTTCTACAAAATTAAAAAAATTATCTAGTTTTGATTATAAAATCAGCAAATTAATATTTTGTTATACTGTCGTATTGGGTATTATTGGAATTTTATTACTACCACTTGTTACTACAAAAGTTGTTGAATTTGCAAATTTTAAAAATATTGTATCTTGGAATTATTTTTTATTTATTCAAATATATTTTTTATTTATTTTTTTTGGATTAAAAAAAAAATTATGAGGTAATCCAGCCTCCTCCTAGAACTTTATCGCCATAACCGTCTTTTGAGTAAAATACACATGCTTGACCAGGTGAAATACCTTCTTCAACATTTTCTAAAATTACTATTCCCTTGTTGTTTAAGTTCAAATTTACCTTTGCTCTAAGAAGTTTTCCTGTTGATCTCACTTTTACAAAAATATTATTTTCAAATTCTTCTTTTTTAACTAATAAATTTAAATTTTTAATCTCAATTTCCTTTTTTCCAAGTTTATCTTTTGGTCCAACTATAATTTCATTTCTATCTGAATTAATCATTAAAACATAAAGTGCTTCTTTGTCTGCTATTTTAATTCCTTTTCTTTGGCCTATTGTAAAATTTATTATTCCATCATGTACTCCAATAACCTTTCCATCTAAATTTTTAATATTACCTTTTTTAAAAGAATTTGGTTTAAATTTTTCTATAACAGAAGCATAATTACCATTTGGAACAAAGCAAATATCTTGACTATCTGGTTTATCTGCAACATTTAAATTTAATTTTTTAGCAATATCCCTAGTTTGATTTTTTAACAAACCACCTAAAGGAAATCTTAAATAGTCAAGTTGTTCCTTGGTAGTATTAAATAAAAAGTAACTTTGATCCCTATTCTGATCAATAGCTCTGTACATGTCTGTTGAATTATTCTTTGTGATACTTTTAACATAATGACCTGTAATTAATGCATCAGCTTTTAAATCTTTTGAAACTTCAAACAAATCTTTAAATTTTACTGTTTGATTACACTGAACACAGGGTATTGGTGTTTCACCTTTCAAATAACTTTCAACAAAATTGTCTATTACACCCTGTTTAAATTTATTTTGATAATATAAAACTTTATGTTCTATATCTAATTTTTGAGCGACTCTTTTTGCATCCATTATGTCTTGTCCAGAGCAGCATTGTTTTGAAGCTGCAACCTCTTTACCTTCATCATAAAGCTTTAATGTTATACCTATCACATTAAAACCTTCTTTCTTCATCATGCCGGCTACAGTTGAAGAATCTACTCCACCTGACATTGCAACAACTACTGTTGTGTCTGAAGGTTTTTTATCCAAACCAATAGAATTTAAATCATTATTCATTTGATGGTATTTATACTTATTTCTAATATAAGTTAAATTAAATGATTTTAGATTATGAACCAGGTGACAAAGTTGAAAATCCTAACAATAAAGAATGGGGTATAGGTCAAGTTCAATCAATAATTAAGGATAAAGTAACTGTAAATTTTGAAAATACTGGAAAAAAAGTGATAAATGCGAAAAATATAGAATTAATAAAATTAAATGACTGAATTAAATTTAAAAAAAATTACTGAAGAATTAATTGAGACCTTTTTATATGCTGGAGAAATTTCGTTAAAACTTCGAGAAAAAGGGCTAATCAAAGAAATTAAGTCAGACAATACACCTGTAAGTAATGGTGATCTAGAAGTCAATAAAATCATTACTAATAAAATAAAAAATATTACTCCTAAAATACCAATTGTTTCAGAGGAAACCTCTGACAATAAGTCCATAAAAAATTTAAAAGATTTTTGGTTAATTGATCCAATAGATGGTACTTATGATTATATTAATAACTTAGAAGAGTTTACAATTAATGCTGGTCTTATAATTAACAATAATCCAGTTATAGGATTGATAAATGCACCTTCAAAAAAAAGAATGTTTTATTCTTATGGTAATAATTTAGCTTTTGAAATCATAGATGGAAAGACTATTAAATTAAATTGCTCAAAAAACTTTAACAAAAATGAAATTAAGTTTGTCTCTTACTCAAACAAAATAAAACCAGAGATAGAAGCAATTCACAAAAAACTTAATGTAAAAAAATATGTAAAAATGAAAAGTTCACTAAAATTTTGTGTAATTGCTGCAGGAGAATATGATGGATATGTTGCTGAACCAAGAGCTTGTGAATGGGATATTGCAGCTGGTCATGCAATTCTAAAACATGCTGGAGGTATGGTAACAGATTTTGATAATAAAGAGATAAAATATGGAAAAAGAGATTTTAAAAACCCAAGCTTAATTCTAAAAAGTAAGAATATATTGTAATGGATGAACAACTAAGAATAATACTTATTATAATAGTATCAGTTTCAATTTTTGGATTAATTACATTCGTATTTATAAAAAATTATATCAGAAACAAAATTGATTTTTTAGTTAAAAAAGAAAAAGATAAAAATCTAAAGTAATTTTATTATTTTTAAATAATCATCTTTATCTATATCCATAATTTTTTTTGATGTTTCAAAGTCAAAACCATTTCTTGCTAACAAAGAAATATCTTTTTTATAAAATAAGGGTCTATTACCCTCTGTTCTAGCAGGACCAATTCTTTTTTTTTTACATATTTTTATCGCAGAGAAGAAATCTTGATCAGAATTTTCATCTTTAATCTTATTAACTGTATCTTTTATGAATTCATCATTAATACCTTTGCCGACTAGATAACTTCTTATTTTATTAATTGAATTTCCTCTCTGGATCATACTTTTTGCTTTGCTATCTGAGTAAAATTTATCATTTATAAATTTACTTTTTTCTAGATCTGAAAGAACAATATCTATTAAATTAGTCACATCTTGTTTTTTAACATTCGGTACTGAAGTTTTAAGATATTTCTTTAAAAGGTAAGTCTTTAGTTGTTGTTTTGAGGGAGCATACTTTTCAACATAAGCAAAAGCAAAATTTCTCATTTCCTCAACAGTTACCTTTAAAGTTTTTTTTCGATTTCTTATAGGAATCATGAATAGATTTACTATAATATATTTTGAAATGATCGAACAAATTTATAATTATTTTACAATTGAAATGCTCTACTATTGGGTGAATTTAGGAGTTATCCCTTTTTGGTTAATGTTAATTTTTTTTCCCCAGTCATATTTATGTAGATTCTTTGTAACTTCAATACTACCTGTCATTTTACTAAGTGGGGCTTATATTTTCGTACTTTATAAATCATATCTAACCTCTTATGATTTTGGTGGTAATTTTAAACTTTATCTCGGACTTGAAGGTTTATCTGAATTATTCACTAACAATTTTTATATTATGTTTTTTTGGATACATTTTATTGCAATTAATCTTTTTACAGGTGGTTGGATTGTTAAAGACTCTCAAAAATTTTCAATTAACAAAATCCTTTTATCGGTACCCCTGATTGTTACGTATTTAATTGGTCCGTTAGGTTTGTTTATGTATTGGCTAATAAAAATTTTTTATGCCAAAAGTATTAATCTCCATGACTAAATCTATTGATTTTTACTTTGATTTTATTAGCCCTTATTCATATTTAGCTATTCATAAATTAAAGACTTTAAAAAATTACGAAGATATAAATATAAATTATAAACCTATATTATTAGGTGGACTTCATAATCTTGGGGGTATTACCGCTCCTGCTTTTAACGAACGTAAATTAAAGAATATGAAATTTGATTGTAATTTAATTGCAAAAAAAAATAACATTTCATTTATTTGGAATACCAAATTTCCAATTAATTCAATTTATTTAATGCGTGGATATCTTGCAATTAATGAAGAATTAAAAAAAAAATACTTTGATTTATTTTTTAATGCTTACTGGAAAGACGACATTGATATTTCCAATCAAGAAAATGTTAATAACATTTTAGAAAATTTAGGTATAGATAAAAAAAGATATTTTGAAAAAATACAAAAAGTTGAAATTAAAGATGAGTTAAAAAAACTTACAAATATTGCTTTTGAAAAAAATATTTTTGGTGCTCCAACTTTTGTAGTCAATAACAAAATTTTTTGGGGACAAGATCGATTAGAGTATGCTTTAGATGAATATAATTCTTAAACAATTTTAAATTTACTTTGTCTAATGGCTCCAAAACCTCCGTCTATATGAGAAACTTTCTTAAAACCCATATCTTTAAGAGATTTTGCAGCTAATGCAGATCTCAAACCACCTGCACAAAATAAAACCATTTCTTTATTTAGGTCTAACTTACCTTTTTTAAAGTAAGCACTATCTGGATCTAACCAAAACTCTAACATGCCTCTTGGTATGTGATTAGAATTTTCAACTCTCCCTTCTTTCTCTAACTCTCGAATATCTCTTATGTCGATTAAGTTACACTGATTTTCACTAACCATTTTGTGTGCCTCATCAGTTGAAATTGTTTTAATTTGATCTAGGGCTTCTGAAACTAAAGTTTGTGATGATTTTATATTCATAATTTTTTTATTTATTATATAGTTTTTAATATAATCATAGATAAAAATTGTGCTACCTAAAATATTAAAACCTTTTCATTCAGAAAAATCAAATTTGGTTAGGATAGGTCCTAAAAAAGATGGTGGATATGTCATTGATAAAAGAGTAATAGAAAAATCTGAGGTAATAATTACTTGTGGTCTAAATGATGATTGGGAATTTGAAAAAGATTTTCTTAATAAAAATAACAGTTCTAGGGTTGAAGCCTACGATCACACAGTTGATAGACATTTCTGGTTAAATAGGTTTAAAAAAGATTTTATAGCATTCCTATTATTGAAAAAAATTACCCCTAGGCAAATATTTGATATATTTAAGTTTGTAAGTTATCTAAATTTTTTTAAAGGAAAAAATAAGCATCATATTAAAAAGATTGTTTCACATAAAAATGATGAAGATAATCAAGCAACTATTTCAGAAGCAATTGGTAGTAATGAAAATATAATTTTAAAAATAGACATTGAAGGAGATGAATTTAAAATTCTAGAGGAAATAGATAAGAATATAGATAAAATAAATTTACTTATAATAGAGTTTCACGATATGCAAAAAAATTTAAAAAAAGTTGAGAACTTTATTGAAAATACTAAACTTAAAAACATTCACATTAACGCAAATAACTACGGGATGTTAGATGAAAAAGGTATCCCTCAGGTGATTGAAATGACACTTATAAACCCAAAAAAATTTGAAATAACCGATGAAAGATCAAAAAGAAATTATCCAATAGAGGGCTTGGATTTTAAAAATCGTAAACGAGGACCAGATATTGAATTAAAATTTAATGAATAAGAAAATTTGTATAGTTTATACTCACCATAAATTAGGTGATTTAATTTGGCAACTACCATATATAAAAGCTATTAGTGATCACCATGATCAAAAAGTTGATTTAGTTGTTAGAAAAAAAACTCAAGCAAAAGATATTTTAAAAGATTTAAATCATATTAATAAGATTCATTATAACGAATTTAGAAAAGGCTTAGCTTATTGGATAGATGTCTTTAAATTAAAAAAAATATTTGATTTAGAAAAATATGATTATGTTTACATTTTAGACAAAGTAAACAAACCTGCAATTGCAGCAAAATTAGCTAGCATCAAAAATATAATTGGACCAGGTTTTAAAAATCAAAAAAAATGGATCACAGTTAAAAATTACTTAGATGAAAAAGATTGGAAATTAAACTATTCAGAGCAATCACAAAAATTATTAAAGATTAATTCGATTATAATAAACGATAAGTTTCCTGACTTAGAAGTAAATATTGAACGACTTAAAGTAGGTAATGATGATCTGATGATTGATGGAAAAAAAATAGCATTTGGTGTTGATTCTTTTGAAGATTATAAAATGTGGTTTGAGGAAGATTTTATAAAATTAGCAGACCTTTTGCATGAAAAAGGATTGTTTGATTACATATATTTAGTTTGTGGACCAGATAAATCAAATGTTGCCAAAAAAATTATTAATGACTCTGGAAAGAAATATTTTATTGATTGTTCTAATAAAGATCTAATAGGAGTAATATTAGCTATTAAAAATTCAGCATTTTATATAGGTAATAACTCTGGTCCTTTAAATTTATCTGCTGCTTTAGGTGTTAAGACTTTTGGTTTAATTGCTAACGATCCAGTGAGCGAATTAAAATACAGTAAAATAACACCAATAACACCTCAAGACTATAAAGATGATATTTGGACTCGAAATAGAGAAGGAATGAAAAAACTTAAACCCGATGAAGTTTTAAATAAAATCATCAATAACTTATAAAAAAAGCCCCCTGAGGGAGGGGGCTTTATTGTTTAACTAACTAGAGAGAGTTTTAAGGGACCCTACGATGAGTAATCGCGGAGATACACAGAGAGCGTAGAATCCCTTTATTGTTAACAATTAGTCACGTATTGCATATGCAATAACGCCTGTTTCCGTAACATCTGTACCTTTAGTTTCAGCCTCTTTACTTAGTCTGATACCAATTGTAGATTTCATGATTGTCCATACAATTAAAGCAACCACAAAAACAAAAATGTTAATCGAAAGAACACCTAATAATTGAGTTCCAAATGAAGTATCTGGATTTGTAATCGGCACAGCCAATGTACCCCAAATACCAGCAAATAAGTGAGCTGGTATAGCTCCTACTACATCATCAATTTTTAATGAGAATAGAAGTTTAGTACCATAAACTACGATTACACCACCAACTGCACCAATTAAAATTGCTGCTAATGGTGAAGGCATTAATGGCTCAGCAGTAATTGCAACTAATCCACCAATACAACCATTTAACATTTGAACAACATCTGTTTTTCCAAAATTCAATCTTGTAACAGTTGCTGCAGCCATAACGCCACCTGCTCCTGCTAAGAAAGTATTTAGAAATATTGTTGAAATAGCGATTGCATCATCAGCTGTACCAATAGCTAATTGGGAACCACCATTAAATCCAAACCAACCTAACCATAGAATAAATACTCCTACGGTTACTAATGGAATTGAAGATGCAGCGAATGGTTTTAACGGCGCTGGAGCACCAGACTTAGTAAATCTACCAAGTCTTGGACCTAACATTAAAGCACCTGCTAAAGCTGCTGCTCCACCAGTTGAGTGAACTAATGTTGATCCAGCAAAATCTGAGAAACCAGCAGCAGCTAACCAGCCACCACCCCACTGCCAACCCATTACGATTGGGTAGATAATTCCTGATAAAATTGCTGCAAATAAAAAGAATGGCCAAAGCTTAATTCTTTCAGCTAAAGTTCCTGATACAATAGATACTGTTGTTGCACAGAAAACCATCTGAAAGTACCAATCTGATCCGTCTGCATAACCTGTATCAACTGCACTAGAATCTGACCATGGAATAAAACTTCCGATATATCCACCTTCTGGAATTCCATAAGCTAGATTATAACCGAACATCCAGAACATAATTCCAGAAATTGATATTAAACCTATATTTTTTGCACAGATAACAGATACACTTTTAGATGTAACCATTCCAGATTCTAACATTGCAAATCCACACGCCATAAAGAAGACGAGGAAACCACAAATTAAAAATAGCAAGGTGTTAAATATAAAACCTATTTCAGCAGAAACTGTTGTCTCCGCCATACCTGCACTGCTCATATTTAATAAAAACATTAAACTCATGAGTGGCAGACTTATTTTTTTTATTAATTTAGTCATAAGACCTCCCTGTAAAGAGAAACTTATATTTTTAAAAAAAACTGAAAACTAACGCTGATTAGGAAAATTGGCTATGCAGATTTTGCATATAGAAACAGCCTTAACGTATGTATCACATTAAGGCTGTTAAAAATTATTATTTGTTGAATACTTCTTTTAAAGCTTTTGCTGGTAAGAATTTTACCTTTTGTGAAGCAGCAATTTGGATCTGCTCACCAGTTCTAGGATTTCTTCCAACTCTAGCTTTTCTCTTAGCCACTTTATAAGTACCAAATCCAGCAATTTTTACTGAGTCATCGCCTTTTAAAGCGTCCAAAATGGTGTTGGTAATAGTGTCAAAAGTTCTTTCAGCATCAGCTTTGCTCAAATTTAAAGCTCCAGAAAGCTTGACAATTAATTGTTTTTTATTCATTTTAGCTCCGGTTTTATTAGGTTATTTTCTATTTTTATCAAAAGTATTGATAAATCAAGACTTTTTTTAGTGTTAAGCAAAAAGTTATACACAATATCTGGTATAAAATTAAATTAATGTTGATTTTATTGATTTTTTTGACTTTACCAACAATTAAATTATTAGAATAAACCAAGGTCTTTTAAGTCATTAAAAGTTGTAAAAACCATCAAAGATAGCAATACAAATAAGCCGATTCGAAAAAAACCTTCTTGAGTATTTTGAGATAATGGTCGACCTAAAACTTTTTCAAATGCATAAAACATCAAATGTCCTCCATCAAGCATTGGAATCGGGAAGAGATTTACTAAACCTAAGCTAATAGAAATATATGCCATCATGCTAATAAATGCTAATAAACCAAATTCAGCAACTTGGCCTGAAATTTTAGCAATTCTAATCGGCCCTCCTAATTGTGAAGTATCTGCTTTACCAAAAATCATCGCTCCTATGTATTTTAATGATGAAGTGCTTACGTAATAAACCTCATGAGCTGCATGGTAAATTGCCTTTGCTGGACCTAATTTTACATGATTAATCTCATTATTTTGAGCACCTAATTTAATTCCAACTACTCTTTTATTTATTTTATTTCCAAGATTATCCTCACCTAAAACTATATTAGGCTTAATTTTCAATAATAATTCATCATAAGAACGCTTTACTTTAAAATCAATAAAGTCATCAGTGGACATCATTATATATTTAGAGACATCCATAATACTTTTGACCTCATTTCCGTCTATTTCTAAAATTACATCGTTTTGTTTTAAACCACCTACCATTGCCGGACTGTCATTTTGAACTTCATTAATTACTGCTGGAGTAAAATCTTTTCCAATAAATGTATAGATTGAAAAGAAAATAACTAAAGCTAATAAAAAGTTTGCGAGCGGACCTCCAAATACAATTAGAACCCTTTGATATAAAGGTTTTAAAACAAACAATTTTTTACGGTCTTCTTCATTATATTTCTTTATTATTTTTTCCTGATCGGCTTGAGAAAATACATTTCGATCACCAAAAAATTTTACATAACCTCCTAGTGGAATCCAGCATATTTTCCATCTAGTACCAGATTTGTCATTCCATCCAAAAATTTCTTGACCAAATCCAATAGAAAAGTCTGTAACTCCTACTCCATATCTCTTGGCAAAATAATAATGACCATATTCGTGAATAAAGACCACTACTAAAATTAATACAATAAAGGGTAAAATAAAATCAAACATACTTTATTTTAAATGAATTCAAAAACATACACAATAGGCCATTTTAATACAATTTTTGACTTTAAAACATTCATTGTATTTGTCTTAAAAAGATATAAGCATCCAGCTAAATTAACAATAATAACTAAATAATGGACTTCAACGAATTACCGATTGATAATAAACTCAAAAATTCCATTAAATTTGCTGATTTTAAAACCCTTACTCCAATTCAAGGTAAATCAATCCCAATTAGTTTAATGGGCAAGGATATATTGGGTACAGCACAAACTGGCACTGGAAAGACTTTAGCCTTTACTATCCCAATGATTAATAAGCTTATTCTAGATAAAAATGCTATGGCATTAATTATCTGCCCTACTAGAGAGCTTGCAAGTCAAGTTATGCAGACTGTTTTAAAATTAAATGTAAGAGAAATTGGAATAGGAAATGCACTTCTTATTGGTGGTGAAGGGATGCAAAAACAACTTAAAAAGTTAAAAAAAAGAGCACGCATTATAGTTGGTACTCCAGGTAGAATAAATGATCATCTAAAAAAACAAAGTTTGAATTTGTCAAAAGTATCCTACTTAGTTTTAGACGAAACAGATAGAATGCTTGATATGGGATTTACTCCTCAAATTGAATTGATCTTAAAGTTTATTCCAAAACAACATCAAACTTTATTGTTCTCAGCTACTTTACCAAATAATATTTTAAGAATTTCAGAAAAGTATTTAAATAATCCAGAAAGAATAGCCGTAGGTTCTTTATCAACACCAATAGAAAAAATTAAACAAGAAACATTTCAAATAACCCAAGACAAGAAATATCATGAATTAATAAATCAATTAGTTGAAAGAATTGGTTCAATATTAGTTTTTGTTAAAACCAAACATGGTGCAGATAAAATTGTTAAGCGCTTAAAATATGACGGACATTCTGCAGATGCAATTCATGGTAATTTAAGGCAAAGTAAAAGAGAACGTGTCATTAACAACTTTAGAAATGGTAAGAGTAGAGTTTTAATTGCAACCGATGTAGCTGCGAGAGGATTGGACATACCTTTAATTCAGCATGTCATTAACTACGACTTACCTCAAGTGCCTGAGGACTATATTCATAGAATTGGTAGAACCGGAAGAGCTGGAAAAGAAGGATCTGCTTTAACATTTCTAACCCCATCAGACCGATCTATGTGGAATTCTATTAGCAGGTTAATTAATCCAGATTTTAAAATTTCAAAAGAAAGTCAATCAAGAAATTTAAAAGGTAAAAAAAGGTTCAAAGCAAGATTTAATAAAGAGAAGAAATTTAAAGATAAGAGAAAATTCTTTAAAAAAGATGACTCTAGAAAATCAAATTTTAAAGGTAAGAAAAAGTTCTTTAAAAAAGATAACTCTAGAAAGTCAAGTTATAAAAAAAAGAAAATACCATTTGGATCTACCAATAATCCAAAATATTTCGACAAAGAGAAATCTAATAATTCTCAAACTGTTTCAGAAAATAAGGATTATAAATTTGGTCGTAAAAAGAAGTTTAAACATAGAAACAGACCTAAAAAATTTTCTTTTAAAAAACACAATCGATCCAGATAATTCAGTAAAGGCTAATAATACAATAAGATAAATATTGTTGCTAAGATGACTAAGAATATTAAGAAAATAACATAATTTATTTTGATATTTAACCTTTTATAAATTTCCTCATTTATTTTTTCCCAAAACAATACTATTAAAAAAACAATTATCGCAGGAATAATAAATTTAAGCATTGTTTCTAACTCTTGTCTCCAACATAAACTGATACACCTCTAGAATTAATATCAACATCGAATTTCTTATGTAAAGGAGGAAAGGCTCTTTGTGAACAGTCTAATCTATCACATGTTCTACAAGAAACACCAATTGGTATTTCAGTAGTTTTGTCTGTTACATTAATGTTTTCTGTATAAACAAAATCTTTTGCATATTTGGCATCACATCCTAATCCTATAGATAAAATACTTTTAGATTGACCAAATCTTCCAATTCCTTTTTCAACAGTTCTTGCAATACAAACATATTTTTCTCCATTGGTCATTTTACTCACTGCAGCTTGAATTACTCCTGGTCTTGTAAATGCAGAATAAACATTCCACCTTGGACATGCTCCACCATACCTGGGAATTTCAATTCCAGATAAAGAAAATCTTTTTGAAATATTCCCAGCCATATCTACTCTTAGAAAATGGAACGGAATTCCTGGTAATTTAGGATCTTGTAAACAAGTAACTCTATGTGTAACTTGTTCAAAAGATGTTGCAAAAGTATTTTGTAAAAGCTCTAAATCATATTTAAGTTTTTTGCATTCAGTGTGGAAAGGTTTATAGGGCATTAGTATTGCAGCTCCACAATAATTCAATAAGGCTACTTTTGTTAATTTTTTAGACTCCTCAGAAGGAAATGTAAAAGTAGACAAATAGTCTTCAATCTCTTTAGTAGCTCCTTCTTGAGCAATTTGAGCAGCTGCATGAAGTTTTTTTGTTTCCAAAGAGCTATAATCACTAAGTAATAATTCTTTTTTATTTTTATGGTAAATTTTTGAGAAAGGTTTGTCCTCTTCGGGAATTACATCTTTTACAGTAATTCCAAATTCTGTTTTTAAATATTCACAGAGAGCTATATATCTAGTTCGATTATTTTTTTGAACTTTTTCAAATACCTTGTTTGCAAATTCCTCTAATTTAGGAAAATAGTTTTTATTTTTTTGTAAAAAATCAGAAATAACTTCTCCAGGAAATGAGCTTTTTCTACCATCAACAATTTTACCAGATATTTTTTCAATCTTATTAATTAATTCATGATCTTTTTTTTTTAAAATGTCCCCTAGCCTTACAATTGCTTTACCAATTTTAGGATTTGTGCCCACAAGATCTTTAACCTCTGGGCCTAAAATATCTAAATCCTCAAATAATTCATCATCAAGGATTTCGGACAAAGTATTTTCCAAGTTTAAATCTGTTTTTGAAGTTAATTGCGAAAGTTCAATATTAAGTTTTTCACAAATTTTTAAGAGAAGATCTCCATCAATTTTCCTTTTTCCACCTTCAATTAAATTTAAGTAACTTGGTGAAATACTTAACTCCTCAGCAAGTTTATTAGCTTGAAGACCTAATTGTCTTCTAAAAGCCTTGATTTTTGGCCCAATTTTAAGATCTAATTGACTCATATTTTCTATTTGTAAATTTTGTAAATTTATTTTTACAAAATTTTTCTTTCATTTACAACACTTTTAAACTTTTTTATAGATTTTGTAAATCCTGTAAATTATAAAGTTTACATGGACGAAAAATTAAAAAACAGTGAAAATGAGGCTCAAATCATAAGACATGAAGACCTTGCTAGACACAATAGCAGAGGAATCTACATGAGAGATGATCATTGTGATTGGGGTTCAAGTGGAATGCAAGATCTAGTTGAGACCCTAAACGACTCAAACTAATTATAATTCATTCGACTTTATTCATTTCTTACTAAGACTTTAACATCACAGGATTAATATAATGAGCGCAGAAAATATCTCATATGATTTAAAAAGATTTGCAGGAATAAAAAGAGACTATACTCCTGAAGAAGTTGAAAGACTTAGAGGATCCATAAAAATTGAATATTCTATATGTAAACAACAATCTACTAAATTGTGGAAACTGCTTAATTCGGAACCTTATGTGAATACATTAGGATCTTTATCTGGCAACCATGCAGTTCAACACGCCAAAGCTGGATTAAAAGCGATTTATTTAAGTGGCTGGCAGGTTGCAGCAGATGCTAACAGTGCTGGAGAGATGTATCCTGATCAATCTCTATATCCATATGACAGTGCTCCAAAATTAGTTGAGTCAATGAATAATGCTTTAATAAGAGCTGATCAAATTCAACATATGGAATTAAAAGATGGTGATATGAAGACAGAAAAAAGAGTTGATTATATGCTACCAATTATTGCAGATGGAGAAGCAGGTTTTGGTGGACCATTAAATGTATTTGAACTTGCAAAAAAATTTATTAAAGCAGGTGCTGCTGGTGTTCACTTTGAAGATCAATTAGCTAGTGAAAAAAAATGTGGTCATATGGGTGGAAAAGTACTTGTTCCAACTGGTACGATGATCAAAAATTTAAAGGCAGCAAGACTAGCTGCAGATATTGCAGATGTACCATTAATTATTTTAGCTAGAACTGATGCTAATGCCGCAAAACTAATTACTAATGATCATGATGAAAATGATAAAACTTTCCTTACTGGCGAAAGATCTCCAGAAGGTTTTTATTATGTAAAAGCAGGCATTGATCAAGCAATATCAAGAGGTTTAGCTTACGCACCTTATTCAGATTTAATTTGGTGTGAAACTGCAACTCCTAATCTTGAAGAAGCTAAAAAATTTGCTAATGCGATTCATGAAAAATTTCCTGGAAAGCTTTTAGCTTACAATTGTTCACCTTCATTTAATTGGAAAAAACATTTATCTGATAGCGAGATTGCGACTTTTCAACAAGAGATAAGTAAAATGGGATATAAATTTCAATTCATTACATTAGCTGGATTTCATACTCAAAATATCGCTATTTTTGAATTAGCTGAGAAATATAAAAACGAAGGCATGACAGCTTATTCAAAAATTCAAGAACAAGAATTTGCTCGTGAGAAAGATGGTTACACAAGTGTCAAACATCAAAGAGAAGTTGGTACTTCTTATTTTGACGCTGTTTCTAACACTATAAGCAGTGGTAAAAGTTCAACAACAGCGATGACAGGGTCAACCGAGTCCGAGCAATTCTAAAAACACGTTCCTCTTAAAAAAATAGTTATCTAACTGGCCCAGAAATGGGTCAAATAGATTTTAAATTTTGTCTTTAAATTACCTTTTTTTAAATAATCTTGTTATAAATCTAAATTTCCATGAGATTATATTAAATAATCTTTTAAAATATAAACTGATAATAGTCTCATTTTTATATTTATTTATATCAATAATTTCATCAATTTTTAACGAACATGCACCCCTAATATCTTTAAAATTTTTACCTCTGAACTCTGGAAATTTATTAAAATAATTATTAGTAATGTGCTCAATAAAGCAATTAGGGTCAGGTTTGTTATTTATTTCAGGTAACAGAGTTGCTTTGAAATAGTTAATATTTAAGGCGTTTAAACCTATTGAGGATCTTTCAGTTATTCCATAATTGTGTCTAAAATTATGGACCCTTCTTTTAAAATTCCACCATTTTGAATTAATAAAATCATTAAATTGATTTTGATCATATATCCAAAAACAACAATAATTTTCTAAATCATTTATAATAAAATTTTGTGAATTTAAGTTAAAAAATTTATTCAATTTTTCTGATATATGAATACTGTAATTTTCATTATCTTCATTGTTTTTTTCATATATCAAAAAACCTAAATTAAATTTATTTTCTGATAAACTTTTTTGGTATCTCAGATAATATTGTAAATTTCTTTCAGTAAACTTAATGTCATGTTCCAGATACATATAGTAATCATAATTACCTTTTTGTTTTTGCATTTCTGGCCTAGTAAGCCAAGTCAAATAGCCTTTTTCTAAATCATCATTATTAATTTGATGGTTAATTATATTGGCATCTAATTCTTTATCATTTAAAAAGTTATTATGAGTATGAATGAATATATCTGTTGGAAGAGAAAGTTTTTTTAGATTTAAA
Organism: Pelagibacteraceae bacterium AG-325-J17; assembly: GCA_003282825.1. Classification (GTDB taxonomy): domain Bacteria; phylum Pseudomonadota; class Alphaproteobacteria; order Pelagibacterales; family Pelagibacteraceae; genus Pelagibacter. Next base: position 47,955 of record QBYM01000007.1, read on the forward strand.
ATATTTTCCTTTAAATAATCAAATCTAGTTAAGTTTCTATATCCCTCCTTTTTTTCAGGATTTGGATTGTAAAAAGGTATATGAATAGATATAGACATTTTTAAAATTAAAATTATAAACAAATTTAACATTTTTAATAATGAAAAAAATATTAATAACGGGTGGAACAGGATATCTTGGTAGGAATTTAGCTCTTTTTTACAGAAAGAAATATAAAGTCTTTATTGGTGCAAGAAACAATAAACAAAATTTTTTAGTTAAAAACTTAACAAATTGTGAGGTGGTCCCTCTTGATGTTTCTAATATAGAGTCTGTTCATGATTGCTTAAATTATTCTAAACCTGACATTGTTATTCATGCAGCTGCTACTAAATTTGTTGATCTATCTGAAAAATTTCCTTTTGAATGTATTGATATAAACATTGTTGGATCAGCTAACATAGCAAGAGCATGCATAAATAAAAAAATTCCTACAGTTATTGGTGTATCAACAGATAAGGCTTCGCCACCTATTAAAAATATTTATGGTTTAAGCAAATCATGTATGGAAAGACTTTTCTCATCTATTGAGCCTTATGGTAAAACAAAATTTGTCTGTGTTAGATATGGAAATGTGACATGGTCAACAGGTTCAGTGCTTCCTATTTGGAAACAAATGTTCAATAAAAACAAAACTATTTTAACTACAGGACCTAACATGAGAAGATTTTTTTTCTCCGTTGATGAAGCTGTAAGTTTAATCGATCAAGCATTAAAATTAAAAAATAAATTAGCTGGTAAAATTCTTTCTGCTGAGATGAAATCATCAAAAATGATAGATATTTTAAAAGTCTGGATTAAAAAATTTGGTGGAAATTATAAGATAATTCAAACAAGAAAAGGGGATAGATTAGATGAATATTTAATTGGAGAAGACGAATTAAAATATGCTGAAGTTTTAAAAATTAAAGGTAAAAAGTATTTTGTTATAAATTTTAATAAATTATCAAAAAAACCACTTAAAAAAATTGTTTCCTCAAAAGATGCTAAAAAATTATTACAGTCTGAAATAGAAAAGATAATTCAATTTGGACTAAGATCTAATGAACTCTAAAAAAATTAATCATGCTTTTATTATGGCTGCTGGTCGTGGAACTCGACTAAGACCTTTAACAAAAAAAATACCTAAAGGATTAATAAAATTTAAACAAACATCATTAATAGCAAATGGAATAAAAAAACTTAAAAAATTTATAGATTTCATCCATATTTCGGTAGGTTATAAAGGCCCAATACTCGCTAAGCATCTAATAGAAGAAAAAGTATCATCTATTATTAATACAGATAAAAAAGGAAACTCATGGTGGATTTTTAATTCAATATTTAAATCTTTTGACTCACCTTTGTACGTTCTTACTTGTGATAATGTTACTAATATCGATTTTAAAAAAATTGAGAAAGACTATTATAAAAAAGGTCAGCCTATTTGCATGATAATACCTACAAAACCAATTAAAGGATTAGCAGGAGACTACATATTTAGAAAAAAAAATATTATTCAAGGATTATCAAGAAAGGTTAAATCAGATATTTATTGTACTGGCATTCAAGTATTAAATCCAAAAAAAATAAATGATAAGATTAAGTCAACAGACGATTTTAATATTCTTTGGAAAAGATTAATAAAAATTAAACAACTATATGTTTCTGATGTTATGCCGAAAAAATGGTATACTGTAGATAATGTGGACAATTACAAAAAGTTAAAAAAAATTTTCAAATAATAGATGATAAATAAAAACTTCGGTTTTGGGACTCAGATTAGAAAATCTCCATATTTTGACTCTACCGTAAAATGGGGAGCAACAGGATTCTCTGTGTATAATCATATGTACATTCCAAGAGATTTTGGAAATCCTGAACAAAATTTTTGGAATTTGATAGAAAAATCTATACTTTGTGATGTCGCTGTTGAACGTCAAGTAGAAATTACTGGACCAGATGCATATAAATTCATTCAATTACTTACCCCAAGAGACCTTTCCAAATTATCAATTGGTCAGTGCAAATATGTTTTGATTGTAAATGATAAAGGGGGAATAATTAATGACCCTGTACTTTTAAGATTAGGAGAAAATCATTTTTGGTTATCGCTTGCTGACAGCGATGTTTTGTTGTGGGCTCAGGGAGTAGCTGTTAATTCAAGTTTGAATGTTAAAATTAATGAGCCTGATGTGTCACCACTACAACTCCAGGGGCCTACTTCAGCTGAAATAATGATTAAACTTTTTGGTGAAGATATTAAAAATCTTAAATATTATTGGTTTAAGGAGTGTAAGCTGGATGGAATTCCATTAGTTGTTTCAAGAACTGGTTGGTCTAGTGAATTTGGATATGAAATATTCTTAAGAGATGGCACTAGAGGAAATGATCTTTATGAAAAAATAATGAAAGCAGGGAAAGAACATGGATTAATGCCTGGGCATACATCTTCTATTAGAAGAATTGAGGGTGGAATGCTTTCTTACCATGCTGATGCAGATATAGAAACCAATCCCTTTGAATTAGGTTTAGGTAGGTTGGTTAATTTAGATAGTGACATTAACTTTATTGGTAAAGAAGCTTTAAAAAAAATCAAACAAGAGGGAATTAAAAGAAAACAAGTTGGTTTAGAATTAGATTGTGAGCCATTAAAAGGTCCAAATACAACTTTTTGGCCTATATTTAAAGATGAAAAAAAGATTGGTAAAGTGACCTCTGCAGTTTATTCACCTAGACTAAAAAAGAATATTGCACTGGCGATGGTTGAAATTAATCATTCGGATATTGGGAATAATTTAAAGATTATTAGTAATAGAGAAATTAATTCTAAAATAATTGAAAAGCCTTTTTACGATCCAAAGAAAAAAATCGCTTCTTCTTAAGATTTAATATTATACCCTTTTTTCAATAATATTGAGACTGCGATTACACATATCACTAAAAATGACACCATAGATCCTACACTTATCCAAATATTAAAATCTGATATTCCGTAAAATGAAAATCTTAAGCCATCAATTAGATAAACCACTGGATTAAAATAAGAAACAGTTTGCCAGAAAGGTGGCAACATATCTAAAGAGTATAAGCTTCCCCCTAGAAAAACCATTGGTGTAATAACTAATGATGGAATGATAGACATTTGCTCAAAGTTTTTACTAACAACGCCAATTAAAAAACCAAATAATGCGAAAGTGAAAGAGACCAAAATTAACAAAAATATCATTAACATTGGATATTCAACAGTTACCTCAGCAAAAAATGAAGCAGTGGCATAAATTACAGCACCGACAATTAAAGTCTTGGTAGCCCCTGCTCCAACAAAAGCCAAAACAGTTTCAAGTGTTGAGATAGGTGCTGCTAAAATCTCGTTGATAGTTCCATTAAATTTTGGAAAAAATATTCCAAAAGAAGTATTACTTATTGATTGAGTTAGTAACGTTAGCATTAATAAACCTGGTACGATATATGAACCATAACTTACACCGTCAATTTTTTGAATATAACCACCAATCACTGAACCAAAAACAACAAAATATAATGATGTGGATATTACTGGAGAGAGAAGAGATTGACCTACAGTTCTTAAGAATCTATTCATCTCATGAACATATATAGCTTTAAAACCATAATAATTAAATTTCATTATTCTCCCTTACTAAATTAACAAAAATCTTCTCCAGATTACTTTGTTCAGTTTTTAAATCTCTTAACTTTAAACCAGTATCTTTTAAATCCTGTAATAAATCAGTAATACCAGTTTTTTCAGCTCCAACATTATAAGTATAAATTAAAGACATATGTTCTTCATCAATTTCAAGATTATATTTAATTAATTCTTTGGGAATTTCTGTAATTTTTTTCTGTAATTCAATATTTAATTTTTTATGGCCCATCTTTTTAATTAATTCTTTTTTATCTTCGACAACAATAATTTCACCTTGATTGATAACAGCAACACGGTCTGCAATAGCTTCAGCTTCTTCAATATAATGTGTAGTTAAGATAATAGTGACTCCTGTTTTTCTTAAATTATCAACAACCATCCACATATCTCTCCTAAGCTCAACATCAACTCCTGCTGTAGGCTCATCTAAAAATAATATTTTTGGTTCATGAGATAAGGCTTTAGCAATTAAAACTCTTCTTTTCATTCCACCAGACAATTGTCTTAATCTTTGATCTTTTTTGTCCCATAAGCTTAGGTCTTTTAAAATCTTTTCTATATGTTCTGGTTTGGGTGGTTTGCCATACAAACCTCTAGAGTATGACACTGTATCGAAAACTGTTTCAAAGGACTCTAAATTTAATTCCTGCGGAACCATTCCTATTCTAGATCTTGTTTCACGATAATCTTTAATTATATCAAATCCATCAACTGAAACAGTGCCAAATGAGGGGGTAACAATCCCACAAATTATACTAATTAAAGTTGTCTTACCCGCACCATTTGGTCCAAGCATCGCAAGAATTTCACCTTGTTTAACTTTAAGACTAACTTTTTTAAGTGCATCAAAACCATTATCATATACTTTTGAAAGATCATTAATTACTATTTGGTTATCTGACATTGAATCAGATATATAGACACTAATTCTCCTAATACAATCGACTAATATTAAAACTTTTTAACTTTAAAAACTATTAATGGTAAAAAAGTTGCAATTACAAAAGATAAGAATAATAAAGACTGTGACACAATAGGTGTGAATAATTCTTTTGGTAAAAGGATTCCAACTAATAAGCTTTTTGAAAAATCAGGAGCAGGAAACATTAAAAAACCTCCTATTAATCCAATAATAATTGATACATAGGCAGTCTTTTCATTAATATTTTTATTATAGAAACTGTAGAAAACCGTTAAGACAAATGCACAACAGAATAAATCAGCTAATAAAAATAAATATAAAATATCAAATCCTTTGGAAGCAACGATAAAAGAAATTAAAGATAAAAACAAAATTATATATTTAGAAACGTTTAGGTAATTTGTTTTTTTTTCTAAATTAAATGTTGCTTTACCATCTACAACAATCAAACTTGATATTGCATTTACCAAAGTATCTACAGTAGAAATAGTTAATGCCAAACCTAATATAATCACAATAATAGAGAGTAATTCCGTTTGTTCTTTAAGTAACAATGTAAAAAAACCAAGATCTGGTCTGGTAGTTGGATCTATAGAGAAAGCAACCATTCCTGTAAACCCCATATAAAAAACTACAGGTATAATTATAAAGAAAGATATAATTAAACTTTTTTTTAAAGTTTCATAATTTTTTGCAGCATATACTCTTTGCCAATTTCCTTGGTGAAATAAGTTTGTGGCGGCTACTGCAATAAAAAAAGTTAAACCAGCCGTATAACTAGGTAAGTAAGATAGGCTTAAAAGTTGAGGATTTTTTTCTTTTATAAAATCAAAAGAAAATTCAGATCCTGTGAAAGATGTAATGTATGAAACTGAAATCAGTAATAAAACTCCAGTAACAATCATTTGTATATTGTCAGTAAATATTGATGCTCTTAAACCTCCATATAGAGTATAAGCAAGTGTAGACAATAATACGATTAAAGCAGTTATCCAAAGTTCAGTACCTGAAATATAATTAATTAGGACAGCCACTGCAGTAACTTCAGCACATAAAAAAATGAACATATAAAAAATAGTCATTAGCAAAATAAGTTTAAATAGACTTTTTCCAAACTTTTTTCTTGTAAACTCAATTAGTGAAGATCCTTTAGGGAATTCTTTTCTAATTTTTTTACCAAGGTATATTAAAAAAAACATTGGAAAGGCTGTACCTAATGAATATCCTATTATAGCTCCCATTCCTCCCCATGTTGAAGCAGAGGCAGGGCCAAATAAAATCCATGCTCCTAAAGCTGAAGCGGTTAGACTTGTTGTTAAAGAAAATAATCCAATATTTCTATTAGCAATTAAATAGTTATTCAATCCTCGGTATTTTTTTGAATTATAAAGTCCTAAAAAAACAAATAATAAACTTATAACAATTACTAATGTTAATGATGTTGATTGACTTATAAAAAATGATTTATCCATTGGTCTCCCTTTCTGAATTACCGGACAGGTTCTTAGGGTTTAATCTCAGTCTGTTATGACACCCCTTTAATATTGGTTTATACTTTATTATCCATTATTTCAACCATACACTTAGTGGCGTATTCCCGCCATTCGGATGAGTTTTTACCTTTAAGACTGTTTAAGTGATTACGATTATTTTGAATATCTTTTTTATGTTTAGCTTTATCTTTTTCATCTAAGTTGGCTTCCATATTAGTCAAATTAGTTTCCATAGCATTAATCCAACTATTTCCAAGTTCGACACATTTAACATCATCTTTTTCATCACAAATTTGTTTAAAAAAATTAAAAATTACATCGTCTGTTTTGATTGAATTATTCACTAAACTTTTATCTTATCTATTTGAGCTTCAGCTTCTCTTATAGATTTTTCATAGTCTAAAGCCATTTGATCAGCACTAATAATTTCTACTTGATCAATTCCAAAAAAATTAAGAATAAATTTTAACCATGGTGTTAAAAAATCTTCTTCACTATTAAGTTTTGTTCCTCCTGAGGTAATTACTAAATATGCTTTTTTATTCTTAAGAAGACCCTCTCTTCTACCATTGGGTTTAAATCTAAAGGTTTCTCCTATTCGTGCAGCTAAATCTGACCAAGCTTTTAGAGTAGCAGGAGGACCATAATTGTAAATTGGGGCTGATATTATTATAATATCACTTTCTTTAAGCTCTTTAACTAATGTATCTGATAACTCAAACATTTTTTTATGATGTTCTGTTTGGTCTTTTTTATCAATTTTCATACCTGACTCGGTTAAACCAGAAACAAAAACCATTTCATTATCTAAATCTCTATAGATTATTTCATCTTCTGGTTTTTTTTATCTTATTCAATAATTTTTTAGCTAAAGCTCTTGATGTCGAACCTTCTTTTCTTGCACTAGAGTCTATTTGATAAATCTTCATAACTTATTATCCAAAGTTTTGTAAGAATGGAAAAATATTTAATAAATAAAATCCTAAACCTTGCAGTTGATTAGTTAATATCAAAATACCAGTAATTAAAAGAATTATTCCCCCAATTTTAGATACTAAATTGATATTTCTTTTGAAATTTTTTGAAAATATCAAAAATTTCTGCATTAAATAACCTGATAAAATAAATGGTATTGCCAAACCAAAGGAATAAAAGAATAAAAGTAAAATTCCTTTTATTATGTTTTCCTCAGTGGCTGCTAAAACTAAAATTGATCCTAATATTGGACCTATACAAGGTGTCCATCCAAAAGCAAATGCCATACCAATTAAAATTGGACTATAAAAATTTTTATTTGTTTTAGTTTCAATTCTTTTTTCATAATTTAAAAATTTTAAATTTATGATCCCAGTAATGTGAAGTGAAAAGAGAATTATTACTAATCCAGCTGCTATTCGAAGCTCATTAGAGTTTTGAAGTAATACTTGACCTAAGAAAGTAGATGCTGCCCCAAAAATTATGAAGACAATGGAAAAGCCAACAGTAAATAATATAATTGGTATTAGATTAATATTTTTTTTTTCAATTAATTCATTTATTGAGCTTCCTGAAATATAAGAAATATATCCTGGTATTAATGGTAAGACACATGGGGATAAAAAGCTTACTAAACCAGCTCCAAAGGCAATAATTATTTCAAGCATTAAATTTTATTTAAAATATTTTATCCTTTATATGGAAAAACTTTATGTTTTTGTGTTCCAAGATTATCAACACCTAAAACAACTTCTTCTCCACCTTTTAAAAAATGTGGAGGTGACATGTTTTCTCCCACTCCTGGTGGAGTTCCAGTACAGCAAATATCTCCAGGATGCAAACTCATACAGGAACTCATATAAGAAACTAAAGTTTTAATATCAAATATCATTTGCTCTGTATTTCCTGTTTGCATTCTTTTACCATCAACATCTAAAAACATATTAAGTTTTTGAAAGTTTGGTAATTCATCCTTTGTGACAATATAAGGGCCTATAGGGCCAAAAGTATCAAAACCTTTTCCTTTATCCCAGGTTAAACCTTTATTTTTTTGAAAGTCTCTCTCACTAACATCGTTCACCAAAAAAAATCCTAACACATGGTCTAAAGCAGATTCTACACTAACATTAATTGCTTTTTTCCCAATTACAAAACCTAACTCCACTTCCCAATCCGTATGATTGGAACCTTTTGGAACTATAATTGGATCATTGGGTCCCGTTATACAACTGGTAAATTTAGAAAATATAATTGGTTCTTTTGGTATTGGTAAATTTTGTTCTTCTGCATGATCTTTAAAATTTAATCCTATTCCTATAAACTTTGATGGATTTGAAATACAGGCTCCAATTCTTGTGTTAGATTCTAGTTTAGGTAAACTTGAAATATCAGTTTTGTCTATTTTATCAATCGTATCAAAATTTAATGTTTCAGGATTAAAATCAGAAATTAATGATGATAAATCTCGATAATTGTTATCCTTATCTATAATGGCTGGTTTTTCTTTTCCAATTTCACCTATTCTACATAACTTCATTTTTTCTCCTTTTATTAATAAGTTGCTCTTCCACCACTTAAGTCGAAAACTCCTGCAGTACTAAAAGAGTTTTCATCACTTACCAACCAACAAACTAAAGAGGCCAGCTCTTCTATTTTTGCAAATCTATTTCTTGGTATCTTGGATAGCATATAATTAATATGTTCATCTGTCATCTGGTCAAAAATTCTCGTTTTTGCTGCTGCAGGTGTTACACAATTAACAGCGATATTTTTATCAGCAAGCTCTTTACCTAAAGATTTTGTTAATCCTATTACACCAGCTTTAGATGTACTATAAGCACTAGCGTTTGGGTTACCTTCTTTTCCAGCAATAGAAGCTATATTCACAATTCTTCCATAATTATTTTTAATCATGTGTGGAACAATAGCTTTGCAACAATAAAATGTTGAATTCAAATTCAATTCGATTACTTTCTGCCATTCATCTAAAGGATAATCCCATACTTTAGCATTCATCCCTGTCATCCCTGCGTTATTCACAAATATATCTATTTGACCAAATTTTTCCTCGAGTTCATCAACTGATTTTTTTACAATTTTGAAATCTGTTACATCGACTATTTGATAACTAAAATTTTCAGAATTAATTTCTTTTTTAACTTTTTCAGCCTCATCTTTATCTATATCCCAAATTACAACTTTACCACCTGATTGAATAATTCTTTTTGTAATAGCTAAACCAAAGCCTTGGGCACCACCAGTTACTATCGCAACTTTATTTGTTAAATTATATTTATTCATACTTTTTTCTTTCTTAATAATGGAAAAATTAATGCAATAAAAGATAAAATGAAAAACGTAACAACTATTGGTCTAGTCAAAAACAATAACCAATTACCCTCAAATATTACCAAAGATTGTCTTAAGGTACCTTCAACTAATTCTCCTAAAATCAAACCTATTATTACAGGAACTACTGAAAAACCATAACGTCTCATAAAAAAACCAATTACTCCAAAGAATAACATTATCCAAACATCTAACATTGATTGACTTAGCGAATAAGTTCCACACACAGAAACTGCAAAAATCATAGGCCAAAGTAATTTGTTTGGCACTAAAGTAATTCGAGCAAATATTTTGGCTCCAAAGAAACCAAATATAAAAAATAAAATATTTGCAATTAACATTGACCCAAAGATACCATATAAAAATTCTGGTTGCTCTCTGAAGAGATCAGGTCCAGGTCTAACCCCGTGTATTATTAATCCAGTCAGAATTACAGCTGTCGTAGCACTTCCAGGGATCCCTAATGCTAAAGTAGGAACCATAGCACCGCCTGTAGCTGCATTATTTGCTGCTTCAGCTCCTGCTATTCCTTCTACTGAACCTTTTCCAAATTCCTCAGGATTTTTAGACCATCTTTTTGCTTCAGAATATCCTATAAGAGATGCAACTGTTCCTCCTTCTGCTGGTAATACTCCAATAAAAGATCCAATTCCTGAAGATCTTAATATGGTTTTCCAAGTTTTTTTATAATCCAATAGCGATGGAAGTTTTACTGCTTTTAAAGCTACTCTTTTAAAAACTTGATCTAATAATGTTGACTGAGTTAACATTTCACTTATTGCAAACAATCCCACCACTACAGGAATAAAACCTATTCCTTCTGACAATTCATTTATTCCATAAGTAAATCTTTCAATTGAAGTCATAAAATCTTTACCAATTGTAGATATCAATATTCCAAATGCACCAGCTATTAAGTTCTTAATTGGGCTTCCTTCACCAATAGATGCGAGCATAGTTAAACCAAAAATTGCTAAAGCAAAATATTCAGGCTGACCGAACTCATAAGCAAGCTGTGCAAGTAAAGGTGCAAAAAAAACCAAAACAACCACACTAAAAATACCTCCAATAGTACTTGATACTGTTGCCATGCCTAAAGCTCTTCCTGCTTCTCCTTTTTGAGCAAGTGGATAACCGTCAAGACAAGTTGCCGCCGCCGCTGGTGTTCCTGGAGTATTGATTAGGACTGCCGTGATCGCTCCACCATAAGTAGCTGAACAATAAATTGCTGTTAGTAAAACAATCGCTGATAAAGGGTCCAAGGTCATAGTAAATGGTAAAATTAATGCACCCCCTGTGGTTGGCCCAAGGCCAGGTAATACTCCAAGTATCAAACCAAATAATGTCCCAAAAACTAAAACAATCATTAATTTTGAACTCATCAGCGGCGCAAACATTAAAGAAAGATTTTCCATTTTAAACTTGATAATAAATATTAGTAATTATACCTGGGGGAAATCTTAAACCCAAAATTGTTTCAAAAAAAATAAAAACAATTATTGGAAAAATTATACTCACTAATATCAAATAAAATAATCTTCTTTCACCCCAACAATAAGAAACAAAAATTGATAATAATGATATCGCTAAAAAAAAATCTAGAGTTTTTGAAACAATAACAAATAATATAAAACTTAATAAAGTTAAGAAGAAAGTTTTAGGTAGTTTTTTTTCAATTTTCCAAGGCTTTTTAATAGATAAATAAAAAACTATTAAAGTTAAAACAATTATTAAAAGCAATAATCCTTTTGGAAAGGTAGCTGGCTGTATACCTCTATTTAGAATTGGTGGGACAATATCAAAAGTAAACGTACTAATTAGTAAAATGGTAGAAACGAGAATTATTATAAAAGAAACTTTAAATTCGTCTTTAAAAAAAAAGGGCAAACTTTTGTTTGCCCTTTTTTGTTTTTGTACATTACTCATTTTAAATGTACTTACTTTTTATAATTACTTTATGTAACCTAAAGCTTTAAGCTGTGCAGTCATTTCAGTAAGCATTTCTTCCATTTGCTTACCCCATTCATCAGCACCAACTACACTTGATTCATCAAGTCCAATTTCAGTTAAGAAATTTTTGTAATAGTTGTGACTCATAGCTTTCATCATTCCAGCTTCTAGTTCTTTTACTCTTGCAGCTGGAGCTCCTTTTTTAGTTACAAATCCTCTAACAGTAGATAAAGAAACAGGTATACCTAATTCTTTTGCTGTTGGAGAATCTCCAATTTTAGCCATTCTATTATTTGCTAATACAACAGAAACACATAAAGTTCCGTCATTAATTTCTGTCAATGCTTCGCCTAAATTTAAAACACCTACATCAATATCGCCTTTGACTAAGTTCGTTTTAATTGGTGCTACACCTTTGTAGGCAACAATAGTTGGATCTTTTAATCCACCTTTTTTTGTGAAAGCAATTGCACTAACATCATCAATACCACCAACGTGAGTTGTTCCGTATTTAAGTGATTTTGATTTTTGTACGCTAATAAATTTTTTAGCATCTTTGATGTCAGATTTACAATTAACAACAAATAATTGTGGGTCATCAGTACCTCTAGCTAAAGGTTGCATATCACTAATTTTAACTTTAGTTTTTCCTAAAGCCATAGAAACAGCATGACCAGTAGTCCATGTTAGAGTGTGTTGACCATCTGCTGGTAAGCTCATCATATAATCCATGGAAACAGCTCCACCACCACCTTTTTTGTTAACTAATTGCATGTCTTGCTTAAGAACCCTTCTTGCTCTTAAAAGCATCATTCTAGTAGTAACGTCAGTACCACCACCAAATCCAGCGTGAGTAATTGCTTGTATAGCACCATCTGCTCTTGCAGATACAGTGATTAAAGGTATTGCTATAACAAAAAATTCAGTCACAAAGAATGCAGCGGCTAAGAAAAGTTTAAAACTTTTTTTCATTATTTCCCTCTTTAGTTAATTTATAATTAAATATTTAAGCATAATCTGTTACAAAGTTTAAGAACAAAATGAGTAAAAATAAAATTAAAATTGCTATATTGTTAGGCGATCCATCAGGTATTGGACCCGAATTGGTCTCAAAGTTACTATGTGAAGAAATTACTCACAAAGCAAACATAGTTTTAATTGGTGAAAAAAAAATTTTAGAGGAAGGAAATAAAATTTCTGGAAAATCGCAAGATTTAAATTTTGTTGAAAAATTTGAACAGATAAATTTTGATAAAGGAAATAAATTTTTTTTAGATATCTCAAAAGGTAAAAATCATAAATATAATTTATCTGAATGCTCAAAAGAGTCAGGAGAAAGTGTTCTAGAAGCTCTTAACTTAGCATTAGATCTTGCGAAGCAAAATAAAATAGATGCTATTAACTTTGGTCCATTTAATAAGACAAGTATGAAGATGGGTGGAAATACTCATTCTGATGAACTTCATTTGATGGCTGAAAAATTAGATGTAAAAAATTTTTTCTGTGAATTTAATGTTGTAGATAACTTTTGGACAGCTAGAGTAACATCACACATACCCATTAGAGAGGTACCTGATCATATAAAAAAAGAAAATATTATTAAACCAATAAAACTTATAAATAATGCAATGAAACTTAATGGAATTAAAAATCCTCGTGTAGCTGTACAAGCTTTAAATCCACATGCAGAGTTTGGTGTTGAAGAAAAAAATGAAATAATTCCAGCAATAGAAGAGGTAAAAAAACAAGGTATTAATGCAGATGGTCCTTTGCCATGTGATACTTCTTTTATTACAGCTTATAAAAATAAAAATCATGATTGTATAGTTGGCATGTATCATGATGCACTACAATCTGGACTCAAAGCATTTGGTTTTGATAGAGGTGTTACGGTTCAAGGTGGTTTGCCACTACCTATTACTACACCAGCTCATGGCACTGCTTTTGATATTGCAGGAAAAAATAAAGCAAACTTAGAACCTACATTGCAATCATTTAAGATAGCTGTAACAATGGCAAAAAATAAATCTAAGCAATGACAAAAATTAAAAACATTAAAACTTCCATTTATAAATGGACAGGTGAAATAGTTCCCCCAGCTCAAAATTTTTGTACAAACCCAACTGATGCCCTTAGAGAATCTGGTGATAAGATGAAATCATTTAGATTTCATCAATGGATGGTATGCGAAGTTATAGCCGATGATGGAACTGTAGGCTTAGGTAATGCAGCACTCGCACCAGAAGTAACAAAAAAAGCAATTGATTGTTATTTAAAAGATTTAGTAATTGGTGAAGACCCTTTTGATTACGATTATTTATGGGACAAAATGTATAGAAGCACTATGGCCTGGGGAAGAAAAGGAATCGGAATGATTGGAATTTCTGCAATTGATCTTGGAATTTGGGACTTAATGGGTAAATTAAAAAAAAAACCAGTATTTGAATTGCTCGGAGGTAGAACCAAAGATAAGATCCCAGTGTATGCTTCAAAATTATATAGCCAACCAATAAAAGATTTACAAATAGAAGCTGAAAAATATTTAAATGAAGGTTTTAAAATGTTTAAAATGCGCTTTGGCTGGGGACCTAAAGACGGTGCAGAAGGAATAAAAAAAAATATTGAATTAGTAAATGCTGTTAGAGAAGTAGTTGGATATGAAACTGATCTTATGCTTGAAGCTTATATGGGATGGGATCTAGAATATTCAAAAAAAATAATACCTGAGCTAATAAAATTCAAACCAAAATGGTTAGAAGAGCCAGTAATACCTGATGATATTCCTGGATATGCAGAATTAAATGCTATGGGAGATGTTCCTATTGCAGGAGGTGAGCATGAGTTCAGTTATTTAGGCTTTAAACACTTATTGGAACTTAAAGCAGTCAGTTTTATTCAATATGATGCAAATAGAGTTGGAGGTATAACACCTGGACATAAAATAAATACTTTAGCAGAAAAGTATGGCGTGCCTGTAATTCCTCATGCAGGTCAAATGCATAACTATCATTTAACAATGGCGCATAACAACTGTCCTTTTTCAGAATTTTTTCCTGTTCACCAAGTTGAGATAGGAAATGAGTTGTTTTATTATTTATTTAAAGGGGAGCCTGAACCCAAAAATGGTTTTATTAATTTAGATGATAATACTCCAGGACTAGGGATTTCTATTAATGAGAAATATAAATCTGATTTTAAAATTGTGGAATAGTTAATTAACCTTTAATACCCATGTGAGTATATTTCACATTCAAATAATCCTTTATAGCCATAGAACCACCTTCTCTACCATATCCACTTTGTTTAATTCCACCAAAAGGAGCTTCAGCAATAGCTATGAAACTAGTATTTACTCCTACTGTTCCAGTTTCTAATTGCTCTGAAGCTAAATGAGCTGTTTCCATAGAGTTTGTACAAACATAACTGCTTAATCCAAGTTCATGATTATTAGCTCTTTCAATAACTTCATCAAAAGATTTAAAAGAAAGCATTGGAACTAATGGCCCAAAAGGTTCTTCTTTCATTATGGTAAAATTGTCTTTAACATCATCAAATACTGTTGGTTCATAAAAAAATCCTTTATTAAAGCCTGCTGGTCTTTTTCCACCAAGTAAAACCTTAGCTCCTTCTTTTTTAGTTTTTTCAACTAGAGCTTCAATCTCATTCAATCTCTTTTGAGTTGTTAAGGGTCCTAGTTGGGTATCTGGATCCATACCATTACCAATTTTTAATTTTTTTGTTTTTTCTACAAATAAATTTATAAATTCATCTTTTTTTTCTTCTTGGATATAAAATCTGTTGGGAGATATACATACTTGTCCATTATTTCTAAATTTTGCTGCAATTGCCATATCTGTAGCTTTTTTTATATCTGCATCCTTGAATACTATAAAAGGTGAGTGGCCACTTAACTCCATGGTTACTCTCTGAACTTTATCAGCAGCTTGTTTTAATATTAATTTTCCTACTCTTGAGGAACCAGTTATAGATATTTTTTTAATTATATCTGAAGCAATTAATTGTTGAGCAATACTTGGGGGATCTCCTGATAATAAATTTACAACACCTGGGGGAACTCCACATTCTTTACAAATATCTACCATTTCCATAACAACCCCTGGAGTAATAACATCTGGTTTTATGATTACTGAACAACCTGCCGCTAAAGCAGTTGCTATTTTTCTAGCAGATAATACTGCAGGAAAATTCCAAGGAGATAATGCTGCTACCACTCCTACTGGTTGGTAGTAAACATGAACTCTTGTGTCTTCGAATCTACTTTCAATAGTTTGACCAAAAATTCTTTTTGTTTCTTCTGCATTCCATTCAAAAATATCTGCAGCACCATTGATTTCTCCTTTTGCTTCTGCTAATGGTTTGCCAACTTCTAAAGTCATACACTTAGCAAGTACATCTTGTTTTTCTCTCATCTTGTCAGCAATTCGTCTGATTATATAAGATCTTTGCCAAGGAGCAGTTTTCCTCCAAACCTCTAATCCTTTTTTTGCAGAATTTAATGCTCTATCAACATCTTGGGGAGTAGCCTTAGAAGCATTGCCAATCACTTCTTCAGTAGCAGGATTTATTACCTCATAGGTTCCATTGTCAGATGATTGTTGCCATTTTCCATCAATGAATTGACCAAATTTTTCGTACATAATCCTAACTTAACATTACCTCTGGTTGTGTCCACTATGTAATTTTTACACATTAAAAAAAATTGTTACAATGGTATCTTAAAAATAAAACAAAAGGAGTTATATGAAAGCATACATAATGGGAAACTACACTGAAAAAGCATTTCAGGGTTTTTTAAAAGACCCAAAAACTGATAGAAAAGCAGTTGTAGAAAAATTGACAAAAGCTATGGGTGGTACAATGCACAGTATGGATATTGTTAGAGGATCTTATGACTTTGTAGTTGTGAATGAGTTAAACAGTTTCGAAGACTTTGCAGCTGTGAAACTTGTAGTAGAAGCATCAGGAGCTGTTAAAAACTTAACTATGCTAGAGGCAATAGATTTTACTAAAGCAACAACTAAAGCAAGCGAAGTTGCTTCTGGTCAATACAAAGCACCAGGACAATAATTAATTTATACTTCCAGTACGCGGGCTGGAAGTAAATTTTTTTATTTTTTTAATTTTGTAGTAAATTTTAAATCTTTATTATCGAACTTTTCTAAATTACTTTTAATATAATTATCCATTGTTTGGATTTTTTCAGTCTCAAATTCAGCAACTTTTCTTGTATGAAGATCAACATACAATGCAAGTACTTCAATAGTTGAAGCTAAATATTTCTTTTCATTGTGGATCATTTCCATTTTGTAATGGAGCCTTTTTTTATCATGATCGAAATAAACTAAATTTACATCAACTACATCATCAATTTTTAATTCTTGATTATACGTAATATTAGATTCTACAATCATTGTACTTTTTCCAGTAGTTTTTGCTGAATGTTCGCCCATTTTAAAAGTATCATTTAAAACATCTGCCCCAAATTTATCAAATATGAAAAGATAATAAGACACATTCATATGATTATTGTAGTCAATCCAATCTTTAATTACTTTTTGAGAGCTAAGGTAAACAGACATCTAATATTTTAAAATGATTAATTTTTTTTGTTATCGTTATCTACGACTAAACAAATCTCAGATTTTGTCAAAAATCTTTTTCCTGTGCCATTATCTAAAGAAAACATTCCACCAATACCTTTAACTGCATCTATAGTTAAATCAGTATGTTTCCATTTTTCATATTGGTCATCGTTCATATAAAAAGGTAGTCCACCAATTTCACCTAACTTTACATCACTAGAACCAACCATATACTCGTTTTTTGGATAACACATTGGTGCACTTCCATCACAACATCCACCAGATTGGTGAAATAATAGCTCTTCACCGTGTTGAGCTTTAAGCTCTTCAATTAATTTTAGTGCTGAGTCTGTTGCTTTTACTTTCATAAAAAATATGGCCCGTGATTCCTCACGGGCCATTATATATAAGATTATTTTTAAAAGAAGCCTAATTTCTTTTCACTGTAAGACACGTGAAGATTTTTCACTTGTCTATAGTGGTTAAGCATCATTTTATGTGTTTCTCTTCCGATACCAGATTGTTTGTATCCACCGAATGCAGCATGAGCAGGATAAGCGTGGTAACAGTTAGTCCAAACTCTACCAGCTTGTATTTCTCTACCCATTCTGTAAGCAATGTTTCCATTTCTAGTCCAAACACCAGCACCTAACCCGTAAAGAGTGTCATTAGCAATTTGTAATGCTTCTGCCTCATCTTTAAACTTAGTTACTGATACAACTGGTCCAAAAATTTCTTCTTGGAAGATACGCATTGAGTTATTACCTTCAAAAATAGTTGGTTCAATGTAGTTTCCTTTTTCTAAACCGCTATTGATTTTTGCAACATTTCCACCACATAGAACTTTGGCACCTTCTTTCTTACCTAAATCTAGATAAGATTTGATTTTTTCCATTTGTTCTAATGATGCTTGTGCTCCAATCATTGTTTCCATTTTTAAAGGATTGTCTTGCTTAACAGCTTTCGTTCTAGCAATAGCTTTCTCCATGAACTTATCATAGATAGACTCTTGAACTAATACTCTGCTTGGACAAGTACAAACTTCACCTTGGTTTAATGTGAACATTGCAAAACCTTCTAAACATTTATCAAAAAAGTCATCATCTTTTGCCATGACATCTTCAAAGAAAATATTAGGAGATTTTCCACCTAGCTCCAACGTGATTGGTATCAAGTTTTGAGATGCATATTGCATAATCAATCTACCAGTTGTTGTTTCACCAGTGAAAGCAATCTTTTTGATTCTTTTTGATGATGCTAGTGGTTTTCCAGCTTCTAAACCAAAGCCACTAACAACGTTAACTACTCCTGGAGGTAATAAATCTCCAATTAGTTCCATAAGTAACATGATTGATGCTGGTGTTTGCTCAGCTGGTTTTAGCACTACACAGTTTCCTGCTGCTAAAGCTGGAGCAAGTTTCCAGGTTGCCATTAATAATGGAAAGTTCCATGGTATAATTTGTCCAACTACACCTAGTGGTTCTGGAATGTGATAAGAATATTCACTATTACTTATTTCAGCAACTGAACCTTCCTCTGCTCTAATTACTCCAGCAAAGTATCTCCAGTGATCTACTACTAGTGGTAAATCAGCAGCCATACATTCTCTAATTGGCTTACCATTATCTAAACATTCAGCTGTTGCTAATACATTAAGATTTTTCTCAATGACATCTGCAATTTTAAGAAGAATGTTTGATCTTTCTGTAATTGAAGTTTTCCCCCAAGTTACGAAAGCTGCGTGAGCTGCATCCAATGCAGCGTCTACGTCTTTTTCATTTGATCGTGCAATCGAACAGATCACTTCATTTGAAATCGGAGATGTATTATCAAAATATTTTCCAGATTTTGGTTCTACAAACTTACCGTTTATGTAGTTCCCATATTTTGCTTTAAATGGGAATTTTACTTTCAAATGAGAAGTATCTAATATAGATGACACTTTCATTGCTTCTGCACTCATTTTTTTTCTCCTCTTTTTTTTGTTAGTTGACTTTATGTTATTGTTTTTTCTAGATCTTTTTAAACGTTTCTTAGTCGCAGTTTTTTTTGCAACTTTTTTTTTCGTTTTTATTTTTTTTCTAGATGATTTGACCAACTTAATTACTTTTTTTTTGGTCTTAGTTTTTGCTATTTTTTTTCTTTTAATAGCCATCAGAAGAGTTAACTAAGTAATCTAATGAGTGTCTATTTCTAAAATTTTAATTTTCTACTTCAAATTGTATGAATACTATATCTTGTGTCTATTTTGAGAGTGATTAATATTTATTTTTTATAATAAAATGTTTCACAATGGATAAAAATTTTTTTAAAATAACAAGAATATTAGATGGTGGAATGGGTCAAGAGCTTCTTAGCAGAGGGATGAAGCCTAAAGGAACCTTATGGAGCGCTAGTGCACTTTTAGATGAAAATTATCATGATCTTTTACTAAATACCCATTTAGATTATATCAAAGCAGGAGCAGAGGTTATCGTTACAAATACATTTGCAACTAGAAGAATTAGATTAGTAGAAAATAAAATTGAGCATAAGTTTAAATATATAAATACTAAAGCAGGTGAAATTGCAAAAAAAACAAAAGATGATTATCCAAATATTTTGATTGCTGGTGGACTTCCTCCTCAGAATTCAACTTACAAAGCTGACGATAGATCCGAAAATATAATAAAAGATGATTTTTATAATCAAGCAAAGTTAATAAACCCATTCATTGACTTTTTTTATTTTGACGTTTTGAGCAGTATTAAGGAGATAAATGTTGCGACCCAAAGTATTGAAGAATTTAACAAACCTTATTTGATAGGGGTACATATTTCTGAAGGCACAAAATTACCCAGTGGTGAGAAAATTTCAGAACTAATAGATAAATTAAAAAATCAAAAATTACTTGGTGTTATTCTGTCTTGTGTTTCCCCTGAAAACTATAAATTAAATTTGAATGAAATTAAAAGTTTAGGAGTTCCATTTGGATTTAAATTAAATGGATATTTAAAAACTGCACCATTATCTAATAATAACAAAACTAGTAATAAAAATGATTTCTTACAACCAAATGAGTTTTTAGGTAAAAGAAAGGATCTATCTCCTAATAAAATGCTAGAGTTTGTAAAAGAGTTTAAAGACTCTGGAGCTACAATTTTAGGTGGGTGTTGTGAAACTACTCCAGCACATATTAAATCATTTGCATCACTTAAATAATTTTTTGTTGTCTGCTTTTCTAACAAAATAAATACCAACGGAAACTGCTATTAGAGAAATTAATACTTTAGTGGTAATCAATTCTTTCAAGAATATATAACTT
>QBYM01000008.1 GCA_003282825.1 Pelagibacteraceae bacterium AG-325-J17
TTATTCTTTCTTGCTGCCAATAAAGCAGATTCATTTACTAAATTAGCAAGATCGGCTCCCGAAAATCCTGGCGTTCCTCTTGCAATAGTTCTCAAATTAACATCTGGACCCATCTTTATTTTTTTCACATGCACTTTTAAAATTTTTTCTCTTCCAATTATATCTGGATTTGAGACAACAACTTGTCGATCAAATCTTCCTGGTCTTAATAAAGCTGGATCTAATACATCAGGTCTGTTTGTTGCTGCAATTATTATAACACCTTCGTTAGTATCAAAGCCATCCATCTCTACTAAAAGTTGATTAAGTGTTTGCTCTCTTTCATCATTACCCCCACCTAATCCAGCTCCTCTGCTTCTACCTACAGCATCTATCTCATCAATAAAAATAATACATGGAGAATTTTTTTTACCTTGTTCAAACATATCTCTAACTCTTGAAGCCCCAACACCTACGAACATCTCAACAAAGTCTGATCCTGAAATAGTAAAAAAGGGAACACCAGCTTCTCCAGCTATTGCCCTTGCAAGTAATGTTTTTCCTGTTCCAGGAGGTCCAACTAATAAAGCTCCTCTTGGAATTTTTCCACCTAAACGACTAAATTTTTTTGGATCTTTTAAAAACTCTACAATTTCTTCAACTTCCTCTTTTGCTTCTTCGACACCTGCAACATCATTAAATGTTACTTTTCCTTTTAACTCATTCATCATTTTTGCTTTTGATCTTCCAAAACCCATGGCTCCACCTTTACCGCCCTGCATTTGTCTCATAAAGAAAATCCAAACAGCTATTAACAACAACATAGGAAACCAAGAAAGTAAAACGCCAAATAAAGACGGCATTTTTTCTTCCAATGGTGCAGCAGAAATACTTACTCCTTTTTCTGATAGTTTTTCGATTAAATTAGGGTCGTTAGGTGAATAAGTTGTAAAACTATTTCCATTTGAATAAACTCCCTTAATATTGTTGCCTTGAATTTCTACTTTTAAAACTTCACCATTATCAACTGAAGTCAAAAATTCTGAAAATATTACTTTATCAGCTCCTCTTACATTTGACTGAGGATTTTTAAACATATTATAAAGGCCAATAGTTAGAAAAACTATTATTCCCCACAAAGCAATATTTTTTATATTCATAACTATAAAATAAGAATTATTACAAATTTAACAAGTGGCAATTTGGTATAAAGCCATAATATTTACTATTCTTTTGAGATAATTATTGTACGATTAACCTTTTCAACAATACAACCACCTAATGTCGACCTAAATAACCTATTATTTTGGATATCGTGAATTATTTTATCTAATTTTTTTCCTCTTACAGAGTAATATCTCCCACTAATCTTTTTTAATGAGTCTGACAGTCCTCGAAAAACTACTTCGTAAGACTTAAGAAAAAAACTTTTATTTAGAATTAATCTTTTATCTTTATTTGAATAAAAAGTATTTTGTCTTAAATTTTCAGCTACATAAAAATTTATTACATTATTTGAATATTTTAAATTCTTGATTGTTGTTAAAAATTTATTCGTATCAAAACCATCTTTTTTTAATTCTTTAATTAATTTTCTAATCCTGACTCTTTGAAATTTTTCATCATTATTCGATGGATCTTTTATATAAAAATCAAATACTTTTTTAGAAACTAGAATTAAATCATCTTTTTTTTGATCAATTAAAGGTCTGTATATATTCATTTTGTCAATTTTGCTTTTTTTATCCATTGAGACTAAGCCCTTTAATCCTGAGCCCCTAACCATTCTTATGAAAAAATTTTCTATTAAATCATCTTGATGATGTCCAACTAACAAACTTTTAATTTTATATTTTTCACATCGATCATTTATCAATTGGTATCTAGCTTTTCTAGCAATAGACTGAATATTATTTTTAGGTTTTTTACCTTTCCAAGTTAATATCTCCAAATTTATAGAAGCTCTTCTTAAAATCTTTTGAACAGCTTTTGCTTCCTTAGTTGACTCTGGTCTAAGCTTGTGATCAACAATAAAAAATTTTGGATTAATTTTTCTTTTTAAAGAATAAATTTGAGCTAAAAAAGCTAAAGCCAGGCTGTCAGGTCCTCCAGATAAAGCAACTCCAAAATTTTCATTGATATTCAAAGATTTTTCAAATCTTTTATATATCGGTTTTACCTCTTTATCTTTTAATTTATCTCTAAAAAAATTATGAATTTTGATTTTTACACTCAAATTTTTGTGACTCATATTTGGCTTTTTGGATCACAGATTGATTAGCATTAGGATATTGTTTTTCTACCCCATTAATCATTTTACATCCTTGATCTTTTTCTCCTATTTGAACCATGGATACACCAAGCTTCAATAAATTTATAGGAGCTTTTTCCCCTTTTGGATATTTTTGATATCCTTCTAAGTATGCTGAAGCTGCATCAGTGTATAGTTGTCTAATTCTAAATGTTTCTGCATACCAATATTGTGCATTTCCTGCCAAATTGTGTTCTGGATTTGTATTAACAAATTCTCTAAAGGCTCTCTCTGCTGTTGAATAATCTCCAACTTTTAAAAAACTTGTTGCAAATTTATATTGTTTATCTGGTGTTTCATCTGGAAGAATTTTTTCTTCAGCTTGAAAAGTTTCAGTTACAATAGAAGCAGTAGTATCAATCGATTGTGTTTGCTGTGTAGTATCACTTGGTGTGGAATCTTTATAAGATATAGAGCCTAGATCTTGAGGCTCAGAACTACCAGGTAAAATTTCATTAGAATTATCATTATTCTTCTTTGTAATTTTTTTAGTAGTTTCTCCAGAGGATAGTCCTGCTTCCAAGTCTTGAAATCTGATTTGATTATCTGCTTGAACTTTTGACATTCTATTTGATAATTTATCAATTTTAAAATTAACTTCTTCAAACTTATTTGTAAGTTGTTGAAATTGATTTTCAATTTCTGAAAGTTTTAATAGATGTCTTGTTAAGACATCTTCAGAATTATCTACTGAACTGACATTTAAATTATCAATACTTTTATTATCTAATTCTACTGACCCTGAATAGACAGCTTTTTCTAAAGTTTTAATATCTTTTTGAAGTTGGTCTAATATTTCATAAATATTGTGATTATCTGCAAATGAATTAGATGTTAAAAAAAAATTTAATATAAAAGTAAATATTACAGTCTTAATACTGGATGAATATTTCATGATTAAACTTATGATTAAAATAATGGCAAAAAAAAGACCCTTGAAAAGTTAATGTTCAAGGGTCTTTAAATATTAAAATTAATTTGCTTTTACTGAAACAGATCTTCTATTTTTTGACCAAGATAGAGGGTTAGAACCTGAGTCTACTGGTCTCTCTTTTCCATAACTTAAAACTGAAATTCTGTCTGAAGAAATTCCATAAGTCATTAGATAATCTTTAGCAGCGTTAGCACGTCTTTCACCAAGTGCTAAGTTATATTCTCTTGTTCCTCTTTCGTCTGCATGTCCTTCTAAGACAATAGTAATACTAGAATTTTTTCTTAACCACGCAGCTTGTTTTCTTAAAGTCTCTCTTGAAGCAGTTGTTAACACTGATTCATTTGTTGCAAAGAAAACTCTGTCAGGAACTCCTGATGCTAGGTATTCAACTGTGTCTTTACCAGTGTAGACATCACCTTGCATTTGTCCTGATGATTTTTTTGATGTTGCGCAGGCCGATAATGCTAAACACGCTATTGTAACTAAAAAAGCGTTTTTTAGAATTTTGTTTAATTTCATTAATACTCCTTGGTCAATATTTCTTATATTTAACTTTTTCACAACTAATTAGATGTTTCAAGTATAAAAATCAAGATATTTTAGGTTAATTACTTAATAAAGATGACCATGATGGGTCTGATGCATCTGTCGGAGTGTTTACTAACCTCTCATTATAGCCTGTTAAATCTATAGACCATAATTTAGCAGAAAAACCTTCTCCTTTGGTATCTGTTTTAGTCTCTCTATAAAAGATTAAAACTCTTCCATTAGGCGACCAAGACGGAGCTTCTTGATAAAAATTTTCTGTCAATAATCTTTCACCTTTTCCATCAGTTCTCATAACTCCTATATAAAATTTACCTTTATGTAATTTTGTAAAAGCAATTAGATCTCCTCGTGGTGACCAAACAGGAGTACCATAAAGACCTTTGCCAAATGAAATTCTTTTTACATTACTTCCGTCACTTTTCATTACATAAATCTGCTGGTATCCACTTCTGTCTGAATTAAAACAAATATATTTTCCATCAGGTGAGTATGATGGTGAAGTATCAATTGAAGGATGATTGGTAATTTTTTCTACAATTCTATTTTCTAAATCCATTGTATAAATTTCTGAATTTCCATCTTTTGCAAAACTCATTATTATTTTTTTTCCGTCTGGAGAAAATCTTGGAGCAAATGTCATTCCTGGAAAATCTCCAACGACTTCTTGAATACCTGTCTCTATGTCTAATAAATATACTCTTGGTAAGTTTCTAAAATAAGATAAGTAAGTAACCATTTGACTAGTTGGATTAAATCTAGGAGTTAAGACAAGCTCATTTCCTAATGTTAAGAATTTATTATTTGCTCCATCTTGATCCATTATTGCAAGTTTTTTTATTCTTTTTGTTTTTGGACCCTCTTCAGCTACATAAATTATTCTAGTATCAAAATAACCTTTCTCTCCCGTCAAACGTTCATATACCTTATCAGTAATAATATGCCCTACGCGTCTCCAATTATTGGGTACAGTTGTAAAAGCAAGTGCCATCATTTCTTTACCTGCAAGCACATCCCACAATCTAAATTCAACTCTTAACTTTTCATTAACAAAACTTACTTTTCCAGTGATTAAAGCTTGAGCTTTAATTAAATTCCAGTCTTCAAATCTTGGTTTCAAATTTGCTATATCAGGTGCTTGTAGAAAAGCATCTTTATTTAAAGGATTAAATAAACCTGATATTTTTAAATTATTTTCAATTACTAAAGAAATTTCTGAACCTATATTTTTTTTCTTCAAAATTTTTTCAAAATTTTGTTTTGATTCATTATCAATTGACAAGGGAGAAACTGCTATTGGGAGTGGGTTTAAATTTCCTCTTGTAATATCAACTTCTATTAATGCTAATGAATTAGTTGGTATAAATAATATTAAAAATAAAGTTAAATATTTATTCATAAAAGTATATTAACCTTCTAACATCTCCCTTGCATCAAAATTAAGTTGTAATTCTTTCCATCTTTCATATCCAGTTGAGGGCACTCTTAGAGGCTGACACAATTTAATTGCTCTTAAAGCACTTTCTGCTAAAACTTTATAAAAACCTTGGCCTGGTTTATTCATTCTTGCGTGATCTAGTATTTCTGATTGAGAAATTGTACCATCAGGATTTAATTGAAGTTTAATTCTCACTAGTAAATTTTCATTATAAGGCAGGCCTAGAGGTATGCTCCAACATCCAAATATTTGCGCTTTTAGTGCATCTTCTTCACTTAAAGATAATCCAATACTTTCAATACTCTTCTGTTGATCTTGAGTTATTTTATCAGTCTTTTTGGATGTTTCAGAAGTTTCAATTTTAGATTTATCAATTAAAGCTGCTATATTATTTGGATCAAATAGTTCTTTTTTTTCAAATTCAGATACTTGTTTAATTTCGTCATCAATTTTTTCTGGATTTTGTTTATCCTCTTTTATTTTTTCAACTTTTTTTACTTTATCATCAGGCATTGGAATAGAGTCAGGTTTTATTTTTTTAACTTTTTTTGGTGGAGCCTGTTCAGAAACTAACTTTTTTTCTTTTTCTTTAATCTTTTCAATTATCTTTTTTGCTTTTGGTGCAAATGGAATATTTGTTTTATCTGTGATTTGTATAAGCTCAACAGACACTATAGGAGGTAAATCAATGGGTTTTTTTGCCAGAAAAGGTAAGCTGAGAGCTGTAATCATAATTAAAACTAAATGTAAAACAGAAGAGATGATGATGCTTCTATTCACTTTTTTTACCTCTCTTTATATGGCTCAGATATCAGTGCTACTTTTGTGAAACCTGAGCCAGACAATAAGCCCATTATTTCAAGTACTCTTCCATAATTAATTGTTTTATCACCCCTTACATAAATTCTTGTATCAGTTCTGTTTTTTGAAACAGCTAAAACTTTTGCTATAATCTTTTCATATTCTACTTTTGACTCTTGTATAAAGATTTCACCTTTAGAATTGATAGTTAAAGTTAAAGGCTCAACCTCCTCGGGTAAAGAGTCAGCGGAACTTTCAGGTAAATCAACTTGAACTCCAACAGTTAATAACGGTGCAGTAACCATAAAAATAATTAGAAGTACCAACATGACATCCACAAATGGAGTAACATTTATTTCGCTCATTGGTTCTTTAGATGAACGATTAAATTTAAAAGCCATTTTTAAATTATAGTTAAAAATCTTTTTGAAAAATTTTCTAATTTTTTAGAATATAAAATTGAGTCATTATTAAACTTATTATAAGCGATAACTGCCGGAATTGCGGCCAATAATCCTAAAGCAGTTGCAAATAATGCTTCGGCAATACCTGGGGCAACTATAGCTAAACTTGTGTTTCTCGAGATTGCAATAGACTGAAATGAATTCATAATTCCCCAGACTGTTCCAAATAAACCAATAAAGGGAGCTGTAGAACCAACCGTAGCTAAAAAAGTATAACCTTTACCAATCTTTGACATTTGTTTTTCTATACCTGTTTCCAGCATTGTTGTCATTCTCTCATGTAAATCTATTTTTGATTTTCTTTTCAATAAGTTTTGCATAGCATCTTTAAAAACTAGTGCCATTGGATCTTCAATATTTCCTGGAAGGTTGTTATAAAATGATTCTGCTGATTTAGAATTCCAAAATTTTGTTTCAAATTCTTCTGTGGTTTGGTTTATTTTTTTGAATAATCTAAACTTTTCTATAATTACTGCCCAAGAGTAAATAGAACAGACTATAAGTATAATTATTACACTTTTAACTATAATATCTGCTCGTATAAAAAGACTTAACAGAGAAAAGTCAGTGTTTGACGCTAATCCTACTGCTTGAGATGAAATATCAGCTTCCATAATGCCTTCTCACACTTAATTGTGTCATGAATTTGTCTTTAATTTTGAAAATTATTCCTCTAATTTATAGGTTTCGTAATAAAAACTAGCAATTAATATTGCATCTGCTTTATTAGAATCTTTTTTTTTTGAAAGTTGCGAAGAAAAATATGGAAACATCTCTATAACTTTGGTCCTACTGGCATCTTTTTCTGATTTAATTAAGCCAAAATATTTTTTCCATTTAGCAGGTCTTACAAAATACATTGGTAATTGCATGGCAGAACATATTCCTTTCAAAATACCAAAAGATTGTCCAAAGTTAAACATACTTGTCACCCCTTGTCCGGGCATTGCTGATACTTGTTCAATTATTACTCTAAGATTTTGTTTTTCAATTCCTCTTATTTTTGTTGAAATCTCATTATAAATTTGAGCACCATTAACTTGTTTTTTATTTTTTTTTCCATCGGTCATTGTAGGCATTTCAAGAACATCTAGAATTTTACCATCCTCAAAAAAACAAATTGATCCAGATATACCAGGATCTATACCAATAATTAGCATAATCTATTTTAAAAATTTAGCATTTGAGTAAATATTTTGTACATCTTCATCTTCCTCTAGTGTCTCAAAAAAATTGACTAAATCATCAGTTCTTTCTTTAGATATCTGAACACTATTAAATGGTATCCATTCAATTTCAGTTGATATAAAATTACTTATCTTTTTTTCCAATTCTTTTTTTACATTATATATATCATTTACTGTACATTGTATTTCATGATAAAGATCTTCTGATTTACATTCTTGAGCACCAGCTTCTATTGCTAATTCAAAAATTTCTTCCTCATTTATCTCTGATTTATCTACTTTAATTATACCTAATTGAGTAAAATTATGAGAGGCAGAACCCTGTGTCCCAAGACTTCCACCTGCTTTTTGAAAAATAGTCCTAATATTTGATGCAGTCCTATTTTTATTTTCAGTAAGTGTTTCCACAATTACTGCCACCTTATCGGGGCCAAAACCTTCATATCTTAAACTCTCAAAGTTTAACTCATTATTAATTGATGATTTATCAATAGCTCTTACAATATTATCTTTAGGCATATTTGCAGATCTAGCTGCTTGGATTGCTGATCTTAACCTAGGATTCATAACTGGATCCTTATCCCCAAGCTTTGCTGCTACTGTTATTTCTTTAGATAATTTTGAAAAAATTTTAGATCTTTGCTTATCAGCCTTACCTTTTTTATGCTTAATTCCTGCCCAATGTGAATGTCCCGCCATGAGTTAAATTAAGTTCCCTTTAATTGACCGCCAAAAATATAACTATCAACTTTATTGGCCAAACCAGTTTCTATATTACAATCTACTATTACACCGCTTAAAGTAGCATCACCATTAGCAGGAAAATGTTTAACTGAATCTTTTTTTAAAAATCTATTTATTGAATTATCTTTATTCATTCCAATCACTGAGTCATAATCACCACACATTCCTGCATCTGTTTGGTATGCTGTACCATTTTTTAAAACTCTAGCATCATTGGTTGGTATGTGTGTATGAGTTCCAACTACAAGAGTTGCTTTTCCATCAAAGAAATGTCCTATTGCATTTTTTTCACTTGTAATTTCTCCATGAAAATCAACTATAAGAAAATCATAATCTTTTTTTAATTTATGTTTTTCAGTAAATATTTTTGAGATTTCAAAAACATCATCACATTTTTTCATAAAAACATTACCCATTAAATTTAGAACACCTATTTTTATATTTTCTTTAGTCGTATAAACTCCAAATCCATCACCTGGTGCAGGTTCAAATAGATTTTTTGGACGAAGTAATCGATTCTCTTTATCGATAAAATTCATGATCTCTTTTTGATCCCAAACATGATTTCCAGTAGTAATAACATTAACACCACTTTTAAAAAAATCTTCACAAATTTCTTTAGTTAATCCTATACCTTCTTCAGCAGCATTTTCAGCATTTACAATTACAAAATCAATTTTTTTTTTTTTAATTTGATCTTGAAGATTGTTTTGAATTTTTAAACAACCAGTAATTCCAACAACATCCCCTAAAAATAATATTCTCATTTAATTTTTTTTATTTGTTACTATAAAATCTAATTTTACATCATTTTTATCAGCTGGTATTTGATTTATTCTTTGAAAAGAATAAGCTAACCCAATTGTTACAATCTTTTTAATCTTTTTTATTTTTTTTATATATCTATCATAAAATCCTCCACCATAACCAATTCTATTGCAATTTTTATCGAAAGCAACGAGAGGTACTAACAAAATATTCGGAACTATCATCTTATCTGAAGTTGGTTCTGGAATTCCGTATTTATTAATTCCAAGTGGATCTTTAGTTGACCAGCAAAAGAAATCCATCTGGGAATTTTTTTTAATTTTAGGCAAAGAAATTTGATAATTTTGTTTTTCTAAATTTGTTAAAACTTCAATTGCATCAACCTCATAGTTATATGGATAATATCCACCAATAACTTTACTAATATTTTTATTTTTTTTAAGAATTTTTAATAAATATTCAAAGTTAATATTTAAACCTTTAGAACTTTTTTGCTTTCTAATTTTCAATATCTTTTTTCTAATTTCAGATTTATTCACAAGAATTAACTAGGATAAATTTTCTAGGGTTGCTTTTTCAACAAAATTTGAAATTTCATCGGCAGCTTCATCGATTAATTTTTCATAATTCTTTTGATTTATTTCGATTTCATCTTTTAATTTATTATGATCATTATTCAATTGCAAAATTTCCTGTTCCTTATTGTCCCTGTATTCATAAATTAAGGATTTAAGTTCTTTAAATTTATTCGAAAGATTTTTTAATTCTTCTTTTTTTTCCTCAACTTTTTTTTTAGTTTCATAATATTCATCCATCACTTTTACTGCGGTTATTAATAAAAGTTTATTTTCGCCTAAATTTCCAAGATCATTCTTTAAATTATTGAATTTTTTATTTATTTGGATTAACAATTCCTCTAAATGTTCTTCTTGACCATCTTCACAGGACAACAAAAACTCTTTACCATTAAATTTAATACTTACGTTTGCCATTTATCTATTTCATCTAACAAAGTATCTGTTTCTTGATTTAATTCATCAATTTTTTCAGAGAATTCAATTTGTTTTTTTTGATCAATTCTTTCTTGATTTTGAAATTTATCTAATTTTTTTGTTAAATCGTTATAATCATCAATTAAACTTTTATATTTTTCCTCTAATTCTTGTTTTTCAATTTCTAATTGATTTTTTTGATTACTTAAATTTTCAATATTCTTTTTTATATCGGGATTTTGAAGATTTATATTTTTTAATTTTGTTAAGGCTAAATTAAGTTTTTTTTCTTTTTCGATCACAGATTTCATATATATATGATTATATTATTAAATAGAATCTTCTTAGTCTAGACAGGATAATTTTTTGAGTAAACAATATAAGGAATTAGCTAATTGCATTAGATTTTTGTCGATTGATGCTGTTCAAAAAGCAAATTCAGGTCATCCTGGAATGCCTATGGGGATGGCAGATGTTGCTACAGTGCTTTATAAAGATTTCTTAAATTTTAATCCAAAAAATCCTAATTGGATAAACAGAGATAGATTTATTCTTTCTGCAGGTCATGGGTCTATGCTGCTCTACTCTCTTCTTTATTTGACAGGCTATAAAAGTGTTTCATTAAATGATATCAAAAATTTTAGGCAATTAAACTCTATTTGTGCTGGTCATCCGGAGTATCACCCTAATACAGGAATAGAAACTACCACTGGACCCCTAGGTCAAGGAATATCAAACGCAGTAGGATTTGCGATATCAGAAGAAATTTTGAAAAAAAAATTTGGAAAAAATAAAATTGATCATAAAACCTATGTGTTGGCAGGCGATGGTTGTTTGATGGAAGGAATAAGTCATGAAGCATTAAGTCTTGCTGGTCACTTAAAACTTAAAAATTTAATTTTACTCTTTGATAATAATTCAGTATCAATAGATGGCCCTACTAGTTTAGCAGTCTCTGACAATCATGAAAAAAGATTCCAAAGTTATGGATGGGACTATTTAAAAATTAATGGTCACAATTTTAGAGAAATTTCAAAAGCTTTACATAAAGCTCAAAAATCTAAAAAACCTATAGCAATCTCTTGTAAAACAACGATTGGCTACGGCTCTCCTAATAAAAGTGGCAAAGCGTCATCTCACGGAAGCCCTTTAGGTGAAGATGAAATAAATTTAGTTAGAAAAAAACTGAAATGGAATTACGAGTCTTTCAAAATACCTGATAACTTATTAAATGAATGGAAAAGAGTTGGAAAAAAAGCTGAACGAAAAGCAAAAAAACATGAGAGAAAATATGAGAAAATTTTTAAAAATAGCAGTCTTGGTCCACTTAAAAAATTAATCGAAAAGAAAAAAAATGAATATTTAAAAAATTTAAAACCACTTGCTACAAGAAAAACTTCTGAAATGTTTTTAGAAATTGTTACTAAATTACCAAATTTAATTGGTGGATCAGCTGATTTGGCTGGCTCAAATAACACTAAAACAAAATCTCATAAGATAATTAAGCCAAACAATTTTTTGGGAAATTATATTCATTATGGAGTTAGGGAACATGCTATGTGTGGAATAATGAATGGGATTGCATTACATAGTGATTTAATTCCCTATGGTGGAACTTTTTTAATATTTAGTGATTACTGCAAACCATCAATCCGACTAGCTGCAATGATGAAACAAAGAGTTATTTATATATTTACACATGACTCTATCGGTTTAGGTGAGGATGGCCCTACTCATCAGCCTATAGAGCATTTAGCAAGTCTTAGATCAATTCCGAATTTGAATGTTTTTAGACCTTCAGATCTTATTGAAACTTTTGAGTGTTGGCAATTAGCACTTGAAAGTAAAAATACACCAAGTGTTATAGCTTTAACCAGACAAGGAATAAGTCCTGTAAGAGTAAAAAATTCCTCGAAAAATGAGTCGTCTGTGGGAGCTTATGAAATTTTAAGAACTGGAGACAAGGTAAGTGTAACAATAATAGCAACTGGGTCAGAAACAAGTTTGGCATGTGATGTTAGTCATAAATTAGCCACAGATGGCATCTATTCCAAAACAATATCAATGCCTTGTCACAAATTATTTGATCAACAAAGTGAGGGCTATAAAAATAAAATTTTAAACGAAACTAAACTTGTTGTGTCCATAGAGGCCTCCGAAACTCATTATTGGAAAAAATATACAGGCAAAAATGGATTAAATTTTGGAATAGATGATTTTGGAAAAAGTGCTCCATATAAAAAAATATATAATTATTTTGGATTAAATTTAGAAAAAATTACAGAAAAGATTAAAAAAAAATTGTGAAAATAAAAATTGGAATTAATGGAATGGGTAGAATAGGAAGAATGATTGTCCGTTCTATTATAGAAAGTAATAATAAAAAAATAGAAATTAAACATATAAATAATAGAGCAGATTCTGAGGCTTGTTCATCTCTTCTTAAATATGACTCCATTCATGGAAAGTTTAATGCTGAATTAGATTTTGATGATAATCATTTGATTATTAATAAGAATAAAATTACTTTTACTCAAGAAACAGATCTAAAAAAAATTAATTGGAAAAAACATGATGTAAATTATGTTTTTGAATGTACAGGTAAATTTAATTCGAGAGACAAATTAGAAGCTCATTTAAGCAATGGAGCAAAAAAAATCATTGTCTCAGCTCCATGTAAAAATGCTGACAAAACTATTGTTTTTGGAGTAAATGAGCAAGTATTAAAAAAGAGTGACAAAATTATTTCAGCGGCTTCATGTACAACAAATTGTCTTGCACCTTTAGCACATGTCTTAAATGAAAATTTTCAAATTGAAAAAGGTTTTATGACAACAATTCATGCTTTTACTAGTGATCAAAGAATTTTAGACAATTCTCATAAAGATCCTAGAAGGGCCCGATCTGCTAGCCAATCAATTGTACCAACCTCAACTGGTGCATCAAAAGCAATTGGAGAGATTATACCTTCTCTTAAAGGTAAATTAGAAGGCATTTCTATGAGAGTTCCAACTCCAAATGTTTCTTTGGTTGAACTAGTTTTTTGTACAAAAAAAGATTTAAATATTAATAAAATAAATTCTGCGTTTGAAGATTTTAGTAAAAAAAATAAAATCCTTAAAGTCTCTAGTGAAAAACTTGTATCTATAGATTTTAATCATAATCCTGCCTCATCAATTGTTGATGCAAGTTTAACAAATGTTGTAGGTAAAAATATGGGTAAAATTTCTGCTTGGTATGATAATGAATGGGGATTTTCTAATAGAATGTGTGATATAGTGGAATATCTTCATAAGATTTCTTAATGAAAAATATTAGAGAGCAGGAGAATCTTCATAATAAAAATATTTTATTAAGATTAGATTTAAATGTTCCACTCAGAAATGGTTTGATTACAGACTCAACAAGAATTGAAAAGATTCTACCAATAATCAATTTTTTAATAAAAAAGAATTCTAAAATCATTATTATTTCTCACATAGGAAGACCAAAAGGAAAAATAAATAAAGATCTGTCTCTAAAGCCAATTTGTGAATATTTAGAGGAAAAAATCAATAAAAAAATCAAATTAATAAATGAGAATATTTTTAAATTAAACAAAAAAAATTTATTCAAAGATCCTAAGGATCAAATAATTTTTTTAGAAAACATCAGATTCTATGATGAGGAAGAAAAAAATGATTCAAATTTTTCAAAACATTTAGCGGGACTTGCGGATTTATATGTAAATGATGCATTCTCTTGTTCTCACAGAGCTCATGCATCAGTATGTAGAATTACTGAATTTTTACCATCATTTGCTGGTTTGCAATTAGAAACAGAAATAAATGCTTTAAAAAAAGTTACATCAGTGATCAAAAAACCAATTACTTGTATTATTGGAGGTTCAAAAATATCAACAAAAATTGGATTAATAAAAAGTTTAATACCTAAATTTGACAATGTTATTATTGTTGGAGGAATGGCCAATAATATTTTAAACTACAAAGGAAAACCAATCGGAAAATCAATTAAAGAAGAAAATTGTAAAACTATCATTGATGAAATTTTTGAAACTTCAAAAAAATATTCTTGTTTAATTTATTATCCAGAAGATGTTTTAATAGGGAAAAATCTTAATGACAATTCACTTGCCAAAGAACTTAGTGACGTAACAGATGATGATTTAATCTTAGATATTGGAATTAAAACAATAAATAAAATTAAAAATATCATTGAAAAAAGTCAAACAGTTTTGTGGAATGGTCCAGCGGGATATTTTGAGAACCCAAATTTTGCAAACGGTAGTTATGAAATTGCAAAAGCTATCATTCAAAAAAATAAAGATAAATCAATTTACTCTGTAGCTGGAGGTGGTGATACAATAGCTCTTATAAACCAAATGAATGCAATTAAAGATTTCAATTTTGTTTCAACTGCTGGTGGTGCTTTTTTGGAATATCTTGAAGGTAAAGAACTTCCTGGTATAAAAGCTCTAAACTAACATGACAGAACTAAATAATATAGCTTTAAAAATTCTTGAAAAAGGAAAAGGTATTTTGGCTGCAGATGAAAGTACTGGAACAATGACCAAAAGATTGGAAGGTGTTAATGTTATTTCAACTCCAGAAAATAGATTGTTGTTTAGAGAAACTCTATTTAGCTCATCATGTATGACTAAATGTATTGGGGGTGTAATTTTATATGATGAAACTATAAAGCAAAAAAATTCAAAAAAAATTATGATCCCAGAACTAATTTCAAAGATGGGCTCGTATCCAGGCATAAAAGTAGATACTGGAGCTAAAGTTTTGTCAGGATCACCAGATGAAAAAATTACTGAAGGGTTAGATGGGTTAAGAGAAAGATTAAAAGAGTATTACCAACTAGGAGCAAAATTTACAAAATGGAGAGGTGTCTATAATATATCTAAAAATTTTCCTAGCAAACTTTCAATACATGCCAATGCAAATGCATTAGCAAGATATTCTGCATTAGTTCAAGAATGTAATATGGTTCCAATAGTTGAACCAGAAGTCTTAATGGATGGAGATCATTCTGCAGATGAATGTTATCAAAAAACTTCAGAGGTAATTAAAAAGTGCTTTGAAGAACTAATTTTACATAAAGTTGATTTGAAAGGAATTATATTAAAACCTAATATGATTCTAGCAGGAAATAAATCTAATAATAAAATTTCTGGTGACGAGGTAGCAAAATTAACTTTAAAATGTTTAAAAAATTCCGTACCATCTGAAGTTCCTGGGATTGCTTTTTTATCTGGGGGCCAATCAGAAAAAGAGGCAACAGAAAATTTAAATTTGATAAATAAATATAATAATACTAATTTTATAATGAGCTATTCTTATGGAAGAGCCCTTCAACAAAGTGCTTTAAAATTTTGGTCAAAAAATATACAAAATATTGAGGGAACTCAAAAGGTTTTTAACCACCGAGCAAAAATGAATACATTAGCAGCTCAAGGAAAATGGTCTAAAGATCTTGAGATTTAATAATAAAAAATTTATTTATCTCATTTCACCATTAAAAATAAACAAATCTTTCTATAGTGATTTAACTGAAGTTTTAAAGTACAAAAAAGTTGGTTTTTTTCAACTTAGATTAAAAAAAGAAAATTTAAAAAAAAAATTATTGATTGGTAAAAAAATAAAAAAAATATGTAAAAAATATAATGTTAAGTTTTTAATAAATGACGATGTTAACCTTTCAAAAAAACTTGATGCAGATGGTTGTCATTTAGGTCAAAATGATATGAATATTTTTGAGGCAAGAAAATTAATAGGTAAAAAAATAATAGGAATTACATGCCACAATTCAATCAAATTAGCAAATATTGCTGCAAAGAATAAAGCTGACTACATAGCATTTGGAGCATTCTATTCTTCAAAAACTAAAAAAGTAAAGTTTATAGCACCTATTCGAATATTAAAAAAAGTAAGAAAGATCATAAAAACTCCAATTGTTGCTATTGGTGGTATTAATTCAAGTAACTATAAAAAACTCTTGTTGAATAAAGCAAACTTTTTAGCTATCTCAAGCTACATTTGGAAAAATAAAAAACTAAAACCATTAGATGCAATTAAAAAAATAATATGAAAATAAACGCAAGTGAAATAAGAGTAGGTATGTTGCTAGAATACAAAAATGATTTATGGCAAGTTCTTAAGACTCAACATGTAAAACCTGGAAAAGGAGGAGCATTTGCTCAAGTTGAGATGAAAAGTGTGAACAAAAATACCAAATTGAATGAAAGATTTAGATCTAGTGAAACAGTTGAAAAAGCTTCCTTGGAGGAGACTAATTATAATTATTTATACAAAGATGAACAGAACTACTTCTTCATGAACCCTAAAACTTTTGAACAAGTAGAAATTAAAAAAAACTTAATAGGTGAAAAAGGTAAGCTATTAACTGAAAATCTTATTGTTACTGTCAGTTTTTATAATGAAAACCCGATTTTAATAGATTTACCGAACCAAGTTACATGCAAGATTGAAAGTACAGATGCTGCTTTAAAAGGTCAAACTATTTCCTCTTCTTACAAGCCTGCAATTTTAAATAATGGATTGAATATTCAAGTTCCACCTTTTATCGAAGCTGGTGATGAAATTATCGTAGATACCAGAAATTTAGAATATATTAAAAAAGTTTAAATTTATGAAATCTATATCTGCAAATCTAAACATAATGATAAAAGCGAGTGAGAAAGCTTCAAAAATTTTAATAAGAGATTTTGGAGAATTAGAAAATTTGCAAGTATCAAAAAAAGGTCCTAAGGATTTTGTCACTAACGCTGATATCAAGGCTGAAAAAATTATTATTGAAGAGCTTAAAAAAGCTCGACCAAACTATTCAATAATAAGTGAAGAAAATGGATTAGAAAAAAATAAAGATGAGCTCAGCTTTTGGATAATCGATCCGATTGATGGAACAACTAATTTTTTACATGGCGTGCCACATTTTGCGATATCTATAGCCCTTCAATCAAATAATGAAATAGTTTGTGGTCTAATTTATGATCCAATTAAAGATGAGCTATTTTATGCTGAAAAAAATCATGGGGCTTATTTCAACAATCAAAGAATAAGAGTTTCTAAGAAAAGAGATATTGACGAATGCTTATTTGCTGTTGGAAAAGGTAAATATAATTCAGATTTAATATACAGAAGATCTGGTAGTGCTGCTCTAGATATGGCGTATGTAGCATCTGGACGGTTTGATGGATATTTTCAAAATAATTTAAATTTATGGGATATTGCCGCTGGAATTGTAATTGTAAAAGAAGCAGGAGGAATTGTTAATGAAATTGATCTTTCTAGCTTAAAAAATATAAAAGTTTTAGCATCAAGTGCTGAAATAAATACAAAATTTATTGAAAAAATAGATAACTTTTAATTGTTTTAAAAAATTCTTTTGTTATAAGACTTCAGATGAAAAAAAAAATACACCCTAACTACCATTCAATAAAAGTAGAAATGACTGATGGCTCACAGTTTGAGACAAGATCTACATGGGGTGCTGAGGGTGATAT
The DNA here is from genome assembly GCA_003282825.1 of Pelagibacteraceae bacterium AG-325-J17. Classification (GTDB taxonomy): domain Bacteria; phylum Pseudomonadota; class Alphaproteobacteria; order Pelagibacterales; family Pelagibacteraceae; genus Pelagibacter. The sequence continues at coordinate 17,696 of QBYM01000008.1, forward strand.
TTTGAAATTGGAAATCGATCCAAAATCTCATGCTGCCTGGACAGGTGGAAAACAAAAATTGATGGATAAAGGTAGAATAAGTAAATTTAATAAAAAATTCCAAAACTTTAGATCAGATAATAAAAATTAAATGTCAAATGCTCCCTTAATGCCAATGGCTACAGCTGTATGGCTAGTTGAAAACACAACTTTAACGTTTAAGCAAATATCTGATTTTTGTAAACTGCATGAAGTTGAAGTTCAGGGTATTGCTGATGGTGAGGTTGCAAAAGGTATCAAAGCATATAACCCAATAATTTCAGGACAACTATCAAGAGAGGAGATAGAACTATCATCAAAAGATCAATCAAGGCCCTTAGAAATTAAAAATACTGATATTGAAATATCAAATTCAGAAAAAAAAATTAAGAAATATGTTCCATTATCAAAAAGGCAAGATAAACCTGATTCAGCTTTATGGTTAATTAAACATCATAATATCTTAAAAGACTCACAAATAGCAAAACTTGTTGGAATTACAAAAAATTCTGTAACATCAATCAGAAATAAAAGTTATTGGAATTATAATAATTTGAACCCTAAAGATCCTGTAGCTTTAAATTTATTTTCTCAAAAAGATTTAATTAATGCAACTGAAAAAGCAGAAAGAAGAATAAAAAGAGAAAAGAAAGAGAAAGAAAAACTTAAACAATCAATATAGTTTTAAAATATGAATAAAATTTATAGACATAAAAATATAAAGATGATAGTTACGTCTCTTTTCGGAGGTAGTTATTAAAATAGAGGTTAAAGACAACAATATTGAACAAGCTCTAAGAGTTTTAAAAAGAAAACTCCAGAGAGATGGTTTTTTTAAAGTTATAAAATTAAAAAATACTTATGAAAAACCCTCTGAAAAAAAAAAAAGAATTCTCCAGGAAAATATTAAAAGGGTAAAAAAACTTAATAAGCTTAAAAATAGAATTTAAGCATACCGCGGGGTGGAGCAGTCTGGTAGCTCGTCAGGCTCATAACCTGAAGGTCGGCGGTTCAAATCCGTCCCCCGCAACCAACAAAAAATTAAATTTTAAAATTAGATTTATTACTATCTAAAAGAAATGCTTTGACTGTTTCTTTTGTTAATTGATCAAATGATTTACCAAAATTTTCAATTTTCTCAATTGTAGAAGGAGGAATGGTTATTATGTGGCATCCAAGTTGTTTTGCTTGTAGATAATTATATGGCTCTCTAACACTTGCCCAAAGAATTTCCACATTTTTAAATTTTTTAGCTAAAAAGATACTTTTCTTAAATTCTGGAACTGGATCTTTGCCTGTATCTGCTGCTCTTCCAGCAAAAATTGAAATAATTACTTTAGTTTTTTTATTAATCTTGTTAAGAATTTTTTTTGTCTGATTAACACTATAAACTGCAGTAATGTTTAATTTTATATTTTGATTGTTTAAATCTTGAATAATTTTTCCCATAAATTTTCCTTTAGAATTAACAACTGGTATTTTTACATAAACATTTTTTGCCCATGTATTGATCTGCATAGCTTGTTTTTTCATTTCATTATGTTCATCTGCAAAAACCTCAAGAGAAACTGGTTTATTTTTGCAAATTTTTAATATTTTCTTAGAATAAGATTTATAATCTTTAGCCCCTGCTTTTCTCATTAAACTTGGGTTTGTTGTAAAACCTTTAACAATTTTTTTTTTATTAAATATTCTAATTTTATCTAGTTCTGCAATGTCACAAAATATTTTAGTTTTCAAATTGTTAACCTATAGATTTTTAGTTATGTCTTCAGTCATTTTTTTTGCATCTGCAAACAACATTAGAGTGTTTTCTTTATAAAAAAGGTCATTATCAATTCCGGCATATCCTGGAGATAAACTTCTTTTTACAAATAATACAGATTTACACTTTTCTACATCCAAAACTGGCATTCCATATATCGGGCTTTGTGGATCTGTTTTTGCAACAGGATTTGTTACATCATTTGCCCCTATCACAAATGCAACATCTGCATTAGCAAAATCATTATTTATTTCCTCTAACTCAAAAACTTCATCATATGGAACATTTGCCTCAGCTAATAATACGTTCATGTGACCTGGCATCCTTCCTGCAACAGGATGAATAGCGTAAGACACTTTGATATCATTTTTTTTTAAGGTATCTACCATTTCTCTCAAGGCATGTTGTGCTTGAGCTACTGCCATACCGTAACCTGGTACAATAATGACTGATGAAGCATTCTTCATTAGAAAAGCTGCATCATCTGCATTGCCACTTTTGACTGGTCGTTGTTCTTTATTTTGTGCTAAAGCTGATTGTTCAGTTGCACCAAACCCACCTAAGATTACATTAAAGAATGATCTGTTCATTCCTTTGCACATTATGTAAGATAGGATTGCTCCAGATGAGCCAACTAAAGCTCCAGTAATTATTAAAGCAGTATTTTCTAAAGTAAATCCAATTCCTGCTGCTGCCCAACCGGAGTAAGAGTTAAGCATAGAAATTACTACCGGCATATCTGCACCACCAATTGGAATTATTAAGAGAAAGCCAATCAAGAAAGAAATGGTCAATAGTATCCAAAATAGATTTGATGATTGAGTGGAACAAAGCAAATAAGTAACTATTATTATTGAAATTAGTATTAAAGCATTAAGTGGATGTTGTCCTTTGAAAGTTATAGGTGATCCTGACATTATTCCTTGAAGTTTCAAAAAGGCAATAATTGAACCTGAAAAAGTTATTGCACCAACTGCTGCACCAATCGACATTTCAATTAAGCTTCCAAGTTTAATGTTACCAGGAGATCCTAGATTAAATGCCTCTGGATTTAAAAAAGCAGCTATTGCAACAAATACAGCCGCAAGTCCAACTAAACTATGAAAGCCAGCAACTAATTCTGGCATTGCTGTCATTGGAATTTTATAAGCTATAAAAGCACCAATTAGTCCTCCCATCAAAAGAAAGATTAAAACAACTACTAGCCCAGTTGAAAAATTACCAATCGATAAAAAAGTAACTGTAACTGCAATAATCATTCCTAAAATTCCGAAAAAATTTCCTTGCCTAGAAGTCTCTGGTGAAGAAAGTCCCCTTAAAGCCAAAATAAATAATACCCCTGAAATTAAATAAAAAGCTGCTGATAAATTTGCTGATAACATTATTTATCCTTTTTCTTTTTTTTATACATTGCAAGCATTCTTTGAGTTACTAGAAAGCCCCCAAAAATATTAATTGCTGCTAATGATATTGCTAAAAAACCAAAGATACTTGAAGTGTTAAATATAGTATCAGAGTTTCCGGCTAACCCTGCAATAATTGCCCCTACAATAATTACTGATGAAATAGCATTAGTAACAGACATTAATGGTGTGTGTAGTGATGGAGTTACACTCCAAACCACATAATACCCAATAAAAATTGAAAGGATAAAAATACTTAACCTGAATATAAAAGGATCTATTTCCATAATTTTATTTTATTAAAGTTTTTTCGATTATCTCATCGTCTAAATTTATATTTATCTTTTTATTTTCTTTATCATATAAATTTGAGACAAAATTAAATACATTTTTGGCATATAAATTTGATGCAGAAGTTGGAAGTTTGTTTAAAATATTGCTCTCCCCGATTATCTTAACACCATTTTGATCTATAACTTCATCAACTTTAGTATAGGCTGTGTTTCCACCTTGAATGGCTGCTAGATCATAAATAATTGAACCAGACTGCATTTTATTAATCATACCCTCCTTGATGATTACTGGTGCTTTTTTTCCTGGAACTAAAGCTGTACAAATCACTATATCTATTTTTTTTAATGTTTCTGATAATAATTCCTCTTGTTTCTTTTTGAAATCATCTGATGCCTCTTTAGCATAACCTCCTTCGGTCTCTAAATTCTCTGCACCTTCAACTGTTAAAAATTTCCCCCCTAAACTTTCGACCTGTTCTTTTGAGGCCATTCTAACATCTGTTGCAAATACTATTGCTCCCATTCGTTTTGCTGTTGCAATTGCTTGGAGACCCGCAACTCCGGCACCAACCACTAACACTTTTGCTGCTGGGATTGTACCTGCTGCGGTCATCATCATTGGAATTGCTTTTTCAAAATTAGCAAAAGATTCTACTACTGCTTTATAACCTGAGAGATTTGCCTGTGAAGATAATATATCCATAGACTGAGCTCTTGTTATTCTTGGAAGTAATTCTAGTGAAAACATTTTAATATTTTTTTTTACTAAATTACTTATCTTATCTTTATTATCATATGGGTTTAAGACACCAATAAACATTTGATTTTCTTTTAGTAAAGAACTTTTGTCTTCATCTAATAAAGTTAATTGAGCAATAATATTTGTATTCGCTATTATTTCTTTTTCATCTTTTAAAATTGATGCTCCTAATTTTTTATATTCATCATCTTTAATTCCAAGATGACTTCCATAATTTTCTGACAAAGAAACTTCAAGACCAAGTGAAATATATTTTTTTGCAATTTCAGGAGTAATTGCTATTCTTTTTTCAATCTTTTGATTTTCTGAAATAGATGCAATCTTCATACATCAATCTTACAGTAAGAATATTGCCATTAAAACTAAAACACCAATAACTGCGACGGTTCCCCACAATACGAACTTTGTAAAATTATTCCACGTGTTTTTATGGTTTTCATTATCCATAAAAATTATTTCTGTCTTGCTTTAAATTTAGGGTTAGTCTTATTAATTATATAAACTCTACCTCTTCTTCTAACGAGCTTAGAATTAAGATCTCGTTTTTTTATTGATTTAAGTGAGCTTTTAATTTTCATAAGTTTAGAATTTAGCCTGGCAAAGTCCTACTCTTCCATGTCTTAAGACAAAGTACCATCGGCGCTGAAAAGCTTGACTTCCGAGTTCGGGATGGGATCGGGTATTACCTCTTCGCTATAATTACCAGGCGAGGATAGTTATACCCAAAGATAAATTTTAGTCAAAGATAAATTTTAAAGAGTATCTAAGACTTAAATGAATATAAGATTATCGTTTTTAGTGCAATAAAAGCATCTTTAAGTCCTATCTTTTTTCCTTCTTGGTATGATCTTCCATTATAAGTGATTGGAACCTCAAAAAATTTGTACTTTTTTTTTGATAATTTAATAGTCACCTCAGGTTCAAATGAAAAAGTTTTCTCCTTGAGAGAAATATTTTTTAAAGCTTCTGTTTTAAAAACTTTATACCCAGTTTCCATATCAGTAAGATTAAGGTTTATAAATAGATTGCAAATAAAGGTCAAAATTTTGTTTGCTATATAATGCCAAAAAAAATGTATTCTAACATATTTGCCTCCACCTAAAAATCTAGAACCATACACAACATCTGCATTTGTTTCAAAAAAAGGAAGTAATAATTTATTGTAATCAAAGGGGTCATATTCCAAATCTGCATCTTGAATAATGATTAAATCACCAGTGACGTATTGAAGTGCTGTTTGAATAGCCGCACCTTTACCTAAATTTCTTTCATGAAAATAAACATTAATTTTTTCTTCTTGGCTTAAATCTTTTAATATTTTATCTGTTCCATCTTTAGAATGATCATCAATAATAAGAATTTCATAATTTAAAAATTTATAATTTTGCAAACTTTGAATTACTTTTTTTAAAATAGCACCAATGGTTTGTTTTTCATTATAACAGGGAATTATCACTGAAAGTTTAAATGTATCTTTGTCAATCATGATCAATTTTTTAATTTCTTCACAACTAAATATCCCTTCTTTTTACTAACATCTAGTTTATTATATGAACAAATAAATGGAGTATTCCAACAAAGTCTTCCTTGCCAACCGTTTTTCTTGTTTTTTTTTACATCTGGATAGTAAATATCAGCATATTTGTTACTAATTTTATCATTTAAAATATAATCATTTTCTATTTTTTGTATTCCTAAGAAAAGATTTTCGTTATTATTTATTCTTAAAATATTTTTTGAAAAATTAAAGATTAAAAAAACTGAAATAAAAATTAAAAATTTTTTTTTTGAAAATTCTTTTGAAATTAAAATACTTGAAAAAAATAAAAATACTAAAGTTATAAAAGTATGGGTTGCAAATCTAAAAACTGGAGAATAATTAAGCCAAAAAAGTAAACTCAAAAAAATAAACATATAAAGTGTTGATTTATTTTGAAGTACTAAATAATTTTTTTTTTCTTTTTTTAAAACTAAAATGAATAATAAAAGTGGTAAAATCATTGTCATTAAATGTTCTAATATTTCAATGAAACTTCTTTTAATCCAAAATGAGAACCATGTAAAATTACTTAGGTAATCTTCGGGTAAATAAATATCTTTTGCTAAAGAATAACTTTTATTAACCAATTGTAAATCTTTAGATAAATTTAAGTAATCTGGATTAAACCAACTGACATCAAGACATGTAGAATTAGTAGGAAAAATAAAACATCCAGTATAAATAAATTGTTGAACAAAAAAAATTGTACTTAAAATTAATATAAAAAGGAATTTTAAATCTAATAAAGAAAACTTTAGATCCTTAAAATGTTTGAAATAGAGATATAATGAGAGCAAAATAATTGGAAGTGTGCTTAATTTTATTAGTATTGAAAATATAGAAAAAATTAGAGTTAAAAAAAAATATGTTTTTTTTTCTTCAATTAAATTCGTCTCTAAAAAATTGAAAAAAAAATAAATTCCTAAAACAGAAAAAATTATAGCAGGTAAATCAACACCAAATTCTGATATTCTAGTGAACTTTAATACCAAGTAAAATATCAAAGTTACTAAATAAAAATCACTTAATAATATTTTTTTTTTTGAAATAATTTGATTTATTGAAAATAAAATAAAAGATAAAAATAATATATAACCTGGTAAAGTTAAAAAATTAAAATTTTTATCATTTAAAAAGAACAAAGAAGTAATATTTAACCATATTGAATTATAAACATATGATTTATCAATATTAGCAAAACCAAAAATTATCTTTTCCTCAATAAAACTCAGGGCATAGGGCAAATGATAATAACCAAAATCCTCATGATATTTTTGAGAAATAAACATGGGTATCAAACAAAAAACTATAATTAAGTAAGGAATATTTTTTAAATTAAATAATCTTAATAATTCTATATTTTTTTTTTTGAAAAAGATAATTAGTCCTAGAATTAAAATTATTTGACTTATTATTAAATCTATTTTTAGAAAAAAATGTACTAAAGTTATAATAAAAGTAATTATTATAAAACCTATAAAAATATTTAAAAAAAAATTTGTTTTAACGCTTAAGGATATCAAGCTTCCATAACCAGAAATTGATATAGAGAAAACAGCAACACTTAACAAAAATATTATCAATTCTAGTATAATCATTTGATTTTTTTAAATATTATGAATTTATAACCTTTATCTTATCAAAAAAAACCATTGGTATTAACCTTAGTCCTCTTATATATCTTTTAAAAAAAATTAATGGGTTAAATACTAACCTTACTAACCAACCGAGATATAGTTTATCTATAAAATTATTTATTGGTGCCTGATCACCAGTAAAAAACGAGATTGCACCACCGGTGCATAATATAGTTGTTTTAAACTTTAAATTTCTTTTTAGATATAAACCTAAAACTTCCTGAACACCTCCTCCTATATTGGTAATTATAAAATTTGGTTTAACTTTTTTAATTATTTTTAAAAGCTTCTTATCAACCAACTTATCTTTATCATATACGGGAGCCAAGAAATTATAAGTTTTTTTTAGACCTAATTTTTTAAGATATATTTTATTCGATTTAGAAAAAGTCAAATTTGGATCTATACAAAAAACTTTTTTTTTTTTGTTTTTTCTCAAATAATTAAAAAAAAGATTTAAGAATTTATATCCTGAAAATTTATCAACTTTTATATTTTTAAAAATTCTGAGCAATAAAACAAAAAAACCACTATCAAAAAAAACTAAATCAGCCTTTTGAATTGATTTATGATATAGTCCATGACTTTTTATTGAGGCCAAAGCTGGCGCTGCAGGAAATACAAAAAAACCTTTTTTAGATATAATTTTATTAAATTTTTTATAATCTAAGTTATTAAATGTAATTTTATTGAAAATTATTTTACTAATCATAAATAATAAATTTAAGATTTAGTAAATCTGCCTAAATTTGATCCTTTTTTATTTGTTTCACTACTAATCCAATCGTACGTATTTTTAAGTCCTTCTTTTAATTTTATTCTGAAACTCCAGCTCAAAACTTTTTTAGCTAAGTCGTTATTACTTGATCTGCCCCTTACTCCTTTTGGTTTATCTAACTGATAAACCCTCTCTAGTTTTTCTATTCCTGAAATATCTTCAATTATTTCTATCATCTGATTTATAGAAACTTGTTCGTCACTTCCAATATTTAGTGGATCAGAATAATCTGACTCAAATAATCTTAATGTCCCATCAACGCAGTCATCAACATACAAAAATGATCTTGTTTGCAAGCCATCACCCCAGACTTCTATTTTGTTATCATTATTATTTTTAGCTTTTATAACTTTCCTACATAATGCTGCTGGAGCTTTTTCTCTACCTCCATCATAAGTTCCATATGGGCCATAGATGTTATGATATCTTGCCACTCTTACTTCTATTCCATAATCTTCCATAAAATGTCTACACATTCTTTCACTAAATAATTTTTCCCATCCATAACCATCTTCAGGGTTTGCAGGGTATGCATCTCCTTCTTTTAAACCTTCTATAAAAACTTTTTCCTGTTTAGTCTTATTGTAAGCACATGCACTTGATGAAAAGAAATATTTTTTAATTCCACTTTCTTTGCAGGCAATTAATAAATTAGTATTTATTAATACAGATTGCATGCATTCGGCTTTATTATTCTCAATAAATCCCATTCCACCCATATTGCAAGCCATATTGAATACGTAATCAACATCTTTTGTAACTTTTCTACAATTATTTATATCTTTCATATCCATTAAATAATGATTTTCAACTTCATCAAAATCTTGAAACCAATATTCTTTCGGCTTGATATCGGCTGCTATCAAATTATTACCATTTTGTAATAATCTATTTATTAAATGACCTCCAATAAATCCGCCTGCACCAACAACTAATATTTTTTTATTTTTTATCATTTAATTATTTTTAATTTTTTAATTCTTAATCATTACGTATATTAATTTGGTTTATAAATTTTTTTCAATTAAATTACCATCTTTTAAAAAATATATTTTTTTACAAACTTTTAAGTTTTCTAAATTATGAGATATTATAATTATAGTTTTTTTAGAATTTAGTTTTTGAATATTACTAAAAATTATTTTTTCATTTTCTTCATCAAGTGCATTGGTGGCTTCATCAAAAATCAATATATCTCTATCATTATAAAATGATCTAGCAATAGATACTCTTTGCTTTTGACCAGAGGACAATTGTTTTATATTTGTTCCAATATCAGCATTAATGCCCTCAGGAAGTTCATTAATCAAGTTTTCTAATCTTGCAAATCTAATTGATTCATTGATTTTATTTTCTGATATTTTTCCTTTTGAACCAAAAGTAATATTTTCCTTTATTGTATCAGCAGGCAAGAAAGAGTCTTGTGATGTTATTGAAAATAAATTCTGAAATGTTCTTATTTTTTCTAAACTTTGAATTTCCTTGCCATCTATAAATATCTTGCCTGCAGAAGGTTTAATTAAACAAGTTAAAAGATTTATAAGTGTTGATTTTCCAGATCCGCTTTCTCCTAGAATACCAATTGTTTCATTTTTTTTAATTTTAAAATTAAATTTTTCGAAAATTTTTTTGTCTTTATTATAATTAAAAGAGATTTCTCTCATTTCTATATTATTTTCAAATTTTAATTTTTGATCTTCATTATCCAAATAATAATTTTTTTTCTCAAGATTATAATATTTCAAAATATATGCATAAGATGGCTTCCCAAATTTTAGACCTTGATATGAAATAAAAATCTTATTAAAAGAAGGAACTAATCGATACGCAGCAGCTAAATAAAAAGTCAAAATAATTATAATATCATCATACTGTTTGCCTAATGAAACCATATAAATTAATATAAAAATAAAAACTAATACCATTGACTGTTCCAACATAGCTTTGGGTAAGGCTGTCACAGTGTTATTTTTAATATCAATATTTTCTAATTTTTTAAAAGTATTAGACTGTTTATTCTGTAATTCTTTGACTTTTCCTAATAAAAATAACTCCTTAATTCCATTTATAAAATTATAATTCATTAAAATTAAATTTTCATTATTAGCTATTCTTTCATTCGACCAAAATTTGATTGATTTATTAATTCTTTTTAAAATTAATCCTATAACTAATACTAATGGTAAAATAAGCAAGAGTCCATTAACCAAGTCTAAATAAATAATTAATAAAAGTATTCCAAAAAAAACTAATAGCTCACTAATAATTGTGATTATTGGTCTAACAACATTTAAACTATAATTATCAATTTGTGACATTAAGACGTTTAATATTTTTGATAATCCATTTCTTACAAAAAAGAGATAATCTTGATGTAATATTTTTGATAACAAGTTTGAGTAAATTTCTGATCTAAAATTAAATATAAAATAATTTACAAATCTTAAAGTAAAAATTATCATTAAATTTTTTATCAGAAATATCAGAAAAAAAATGCCACCAAACATATATATTAAGTTTACTCTATCTTTTTCAAAAAAGTTTAGATCAATAAATTTTGAAATAATTTCAAATTCAGTCAAAGCTTCAGGTTTTAATAAAAAAGCTGCAAATGGTATTACGGCTGAAATTCCTAACAATTCTAAAAAGGCAACTATAAATGAAAGAAATATTATTAAATAAAACGTTAATTTCTTTTTTAAATCTAAAAATGACCAAAAATTATAAAAAATATTCATTAATTAACTATATTTAAACAAGTACTTGATAAATATCAATTCATATGTAAAAAAAATAGTAATTACAAAACATCAATGTATCAATCAACAATAAAAAAAATAAATTCTCTTATTTTGATACTCAAGAGTTCATTGAAACATCCTTTAAACAAAGATAGTAAAATTAAAACTATTATCAAAATAATCAGTTTTTTTTTAAAAAAAAGACTTAATTCAAAAAAAGAAATTATAATCTCTTGGGTAGAAAATTCAAAATTTATTTATACTCACAAAGATCGACAATTAAAATGGAATGTATATCATGGTCTTGCTGATTTTGCAGAAATGATGTTTTTGCTTCATGTTCTTAGATCAAAAAATTTATTTATAGATGTTGGTGCAAATATAGGTATTTATACAATTCTTGCGTCTAAAGTAGTTGGTTCAAAATCAATTTGTTTTGAACCTCACCCAATTACACATAAAAGATTAATTAAAAACATTAATTTAAACTCTATTGAACATTTAGTAAAAAATGTAACTAAAGGCATGGGCTCAAATATTAGTCAAAAAAAATTTTCAAATTTTTTGGATGATAGAGGACCATTAAACAAAATATCTACAAATTCAAAAAATAAAGATGATATCACTATTGAAATTACTACGCTTGATAATGAAATTAATACTGATAATGAATATCTAGTAAAAATTGATGTTGAAGGTTATGAATATCACGTTTTAAATGGTGGAAAAAAAACCCTTCAAGATAACAAGTTAATTGGAATAATTATTGAAACAAATTTAATGAGTGAAAAATATGGACATTCAATAAAGAAAATTTCAGATTTTTTTAAGTATTATGGACTGATTCCGATAAATTATAATCCAATAAAAAGAGAAATAAAAATAATAAAAAACTTAGAATTTAGTAAAAATACAATTTTTATAAAAGATTTTGATAAAATAGAACTTCTTGTCAAGCAAGCTAAGAAGTTTAAAATTAATACAGCTTTTAATAAATATCTATAAATATTATTTTATGGTTTTTTTTAAAACCTCTAGCAGTTTATTACTTTGCAATTTTTGATAATACTTATAAATGTAATGAATAAATTTATCCAAATTATTATTTAAAACTTTTTTTCTTATAATAAAAATTTCATTACTAAATTTTTCTTTAGTTTCCTTGTCATCTACTAAAGTCTCATGTAGCTTTTCTCCTGATTGAAGTCCTGTTTCAATATAATTAAATTTATAAAATGGATTAATTTTATTTTTTATTTTTGCTAAATTTTTTGCAAGTTGAAAAATATTTACTGGCTTTCCCATATTTAAAATAAAAATAACATTTTTTTTATTTATATTTGTAGTTTGTAAAACTAAATGGCAAGCCTCTTGGATAGTCATAAAATATCTTGAAGCCCTTTTGTTGGTAATTGTTACAGGTTTTTCATTATTAATTTGATCTAAGAAATTTGTTATGGCAGAACCTGAGCTACCAAAAACGTTACCAAATCTCACAATATTCATAAATTTATTATCTTTCCTGATAGAGCTATATTTTAAACATATTAATTCTGCGATCCTTTTTGTAATACCAAGTATAGATTTTGGATTGGCAGCTTTATCAGTGGAAATAAATAAAAAATTACATGAATTTTTAATTGAAATTTCACATAATTTTTTTGTAGCAAAAATATTATTTCTCACAGCTGAAAAAATATTTTTCTCAAGTATATTCACATGTTTATATGCTGCGGTATGAATTATTAAGTCAATTTTATTTTTTTTTACCAATTGATTAATATATTGATAATCGTTTACATCTCCTAAATAATAAATAATTTTATTATTAAGTTTCTTTTTTAAATTATAAATTCCAATTTCTGATTTATCTACTCCAATAATTTTTTTTACATTCTGATAAGTTAGCTGTCTACAAATTTCTGAGCCTATAGTCCCAGCTGCTCCAGTAACAAGAATTCTTTTCCCTTCTAATTTATTTATTTTTTTAATTTTTATTTGTTTTCTTTTTAAAATATGGTTAACCTCATCAATATTTAGATCGTTAATATCGATTTTGTCTGTAAGTAAAAATTTTTTTTCAGGTAAAAATCTTACATCAAAAAAAATTTTTTTAATTTTTTTTAAAAGAAAATTTAGTTTTTCTTTATTTAATGAGGGTATTGTAAGATATATTCTTTTAAATTTAAATGAGCTTTTTAAATCTAACAAATTATCATAACTTATAACAGGTATACCATTTAGTATGGTATTTTGTTTTTTTTGATCATCATCAACAAAAAAAATTACATCCTCATTAACTTTATTTAATTCTTCTAAGATAATTTTTCCGGCAAAACCAGCACCATAAATTATTGATCCACTTAAAGAATTATGATTATTTTGAAACTTGGAAATTGGTTTTATTTTTTTAAATTTTTTTATATTAATTCTTTTAGATAAATACAAATTTAAGTCTTTTGTTTTAAAATTTGATAAATAAGCTTTTAAATTTTTTATATCTGCAATTGAACTGCTCAATTCCTCAACTTTATCTACTTTGGTAATATTTTTTTTTGCAAAATTAAGTGAATTTACAATACTTTTTATTGAATAACCTTTACCTGTACCAACATCATAATAACCAGCTTTAAAGTTATTTTTTAGAATACTTGAGTAAATTTTAGAAACATCATCAACATGAATAAAGTCCCTTACAGAAGCCCCATTATTTATTAATTTTATTTTCTCATTTCTCTTTTTTTTTTTAATTATGTTTTCAATAAAAGAAAAATTGTCATTAGGATCACCATATAAATTGAAAATTCTCATTATAAAAAAATTCACTTTATTTTTAATAGAATAATTTTTAATTAATTTTTCTGCTGATAATTTAAATGAAGAGTATAAAGCTCTATTTAAATTATCGTGTTTAATTGAACTTATATTTTTTGAAATATTATAGATTGATGAACTACTTGAGTAAATTATCTTAGATATTTTTTTATTATCTAAATTTGACAAAATTTGAGATAAAATATGTATTGAAAATTTCGAAAATTTATCAAAATCATCACTGGTTAAAGTATTTAATTTAGTAGCTGGGAAAAAATTATTAAAAATCAAATTTACTTTTTTTGATTTTAGTTTTTTTAATTTTAAGACAAAATTTTCATTTTGAGATATAATTTCACAATTTTTTATATATTTTTTAAGAGAATTGCTTAAAGAACTTTTTTTACCAATAATTATTGTTCTTGTCATTTTTTTAAGAGATATGAAACTAATATAGAATATATAACTGTAAAAATTATTACTACATTAAAAAAACTTAATCTATAAAGAAAAAATAATAAAACTGGTATAATTAACAAGAAAATTAAAATCAAATTAGATGTGAGTAAAGAAAATTTTTTTAAAAGTAAATGATGTAGATGATTTCTATCTCCATAAAAAGCATTTTGATTATTAATCAATCTAGTTATAGTTAGCCGAACTAAATCAAAGCCAGGTAAACAAGCTAAAAAAAATATATAATCAGCATATACGATAGTTTTAAATAAGTTGTGTTCATAAATAAAAATTATGCAAATAATTGCACTTATCAAATAAATTCCACTATCACCTAAAAAAATTTTACCAGATAAATTTAAAATAAGTACGAATAAAAAAATCAATATAAACAATAAATAGAATTCTCTAAAATTGGTCAAAAAATATAGACTAATGAATATAAATATAAAATTTATGAGAGACTGACCATTTATCCCATCATAAAAATTAAATGAATTAGTCAAAATTAAAATACAAAAAATAGTAAAAATAAAACCAAAATTATCTAAAAAAATTTTCGAGTCATAAAATGTTAGTGAAAACTTTTTAATTAATAAATTTTCATTTAAAAAAAGAGATATCAATATAATTAGAAATGTTATGATAATTTTTTTTGTTGGATTTAAATTAAATTTATCATCGTAAAGACCCAAGCTAAAGAAACCAAAAATTAACAATAAAAATGATAGAATTTCCTCAATTCTAAAAATAAAATTAAATTCTTTATCGATATATATGAAAATTAATATCAATAAAAAATTTAAAAATAATATTGGACCACCAATTAAAGGTATTTTTTTCTTGTGTAATTTTAATTTCTTATCTGGAAAATCATAAATGTTTAAAAATTTCGAGATATAATTTAAATTAAAAAAAATAATCAAATTTAATACAACTGTACAAATATAAATATTAGTCATGTATTATAAATTTTTTATACGAATAAAAAAATACACCTATACTATAAAAACTAATTATTGAAATCCAATTATTAAAAAAATTGCCACTAGGTAGAAATGGAAAGAAATTTATGAATATCCCTAAACTTGCAATAAATAGACTATCTTTTGTATTTAGATTAATATTTTTATCCTTATAAACTTTAAAAAAAATTCTTAAAATAAAAATTAAACCAACTAGATAAAATAACAGACCTATAATTCCAAGTTCAGACAAAAACTGCATTAAAATATTATGTGGATGTGTGGTGCAAATACCTATATTTGAGTTATAATCAACCTTTCTACAGTGATATCTAAAACCTTTTGGACCGACACCAAAAATATAGTTTTTCTTAAAAAGGTCTAAAGCTAAAATATAATGACCTTCATGCTCACGTGAAAAGATTTTTAAATTTTTATTCTTATATTTTTTTTTTAATAACTCATCTTTTTTTTGGTCTTCTTTAATTATAATATTATTTGTAATTTCATTATAGGTTTTAAGAAAAACTCTATTCCCAATATTGGATTTACCAATATTAAAAAACAAAGTTAAAATAATAAAAAAAATTAATAAAATAAATGAAATAGTGAATATTTTTTCAAAGTTTTTTGCAAAAAATATTATATAAAAGATTGATATTATCATTAAACCAATCGCAGTTCTACCTCCAGCAATATAAATTACAGAGAAGTATAAAAAGAAGAACAAAATTAGAAATATTGAATTTTTTTTTAATTTATAATCAGTATAAATTAAACTCCAGATAAACAGAGGAAGTAATTTTAAAAGAAAACCACCCAATATAAGCTCATCCCCAAAGAAACTTGATACTCTGAAAGAGTCTACTTCATAACCAAAAAAATTATATCCTATAAAAAATTGAAAAAAACTATCTGCAAAAATAAAAAGGTAAAAAAGAAAAGCTATATTAATAAATATTTCTTTTTTTGGTAAATCATGAAACTTTTCATATAAAATACTAATTACAAGGGAAAATAAAGCGAATCTAAAATAAGAAATTGAAGAATACAGCAAATCCTTATGACCTATTTGAAATAAAGCATTAATTCCAATGTAGACAGAAAATATAATAAGAAACAGAAACTTTTTATCTAAAAAATAAATTTTAATATCTTTTTGAAAAAAAAACCAAATTATCAATATAAAAAAAAATAACTCTGTGATTGCTATACCAATAATAAAGGTCATTGGTAAAAAAAATAAAATCCAAAAAATAATTATATTTTTATTAATTGTTGGCACTTTATTATTTTTCATAAGTAATTTTATGTTTATAGTGAGATATTGTTAATTTTAAACCCATTAACAAATCAGTAGAAGGTTTCCATCTAATTGATTTTGCCAAATTAATTGAAGGATACAAATTTAATAATTCGTCTTTTCTAAGCTTTATTCTACCAAAAAGTGGTCTTCCACCTCTACAAAATTTAACAATATATTCAATTATTTTTCTTACTTTTACTTTTTTTCCTGAACCAATATTATAAATTTTGCCAACTTCTTTGCCTCTCATAATTTTGTAAATAAAATCTATTGCATCAGAAACATAGAGAAAATCTCTTACTTGAACTCCACTTGAACAATAAAAATTTTTTTTCTTTAAACATGAAATTATTGTGTAGGGAATTAGTCTGTCTGGTGTTTGAAATGGTCCATAAATTAGATAAGGTCTTACCACTACTGAGGGGAAATCATTCTTTTTGTTTTCTTTCATTAAAAAAATTGTTGATAACAATTTAGATTGACCATAGACAGAATGTATTTTTTTATTATTTGGAATTTTTTTTGGTTCAATTTGTGGTGATTTAATTTTTCCATATTCTACTGAACTTCCTATTTGAATAAATTTAATTAAGTTTTTTCTGCTCAATATTCTTACTAAATTTACAACACCTTTGTAATGTGAATTCAAAGTTTTAATTTTTTCATTATGATTTATATTTCCTGCAAAATTAACAACATAGTCGAACTTTATTTTACTAATCTTTTTTAAACTATTCTTTTTTGATAAGTCGCCAATTAAATATTTAACGTTATTAATTTTTTTTTTTGGTTTAGGGAACTTTCTTGATAGAGAATAAAGTGAAAAAATATTTTTTTTTTTTAAAAAATTAAGATAATTAAAACCAAGAAAACCTGTTCCACCTGTAATAAGAATTTTTTTTTTCAATTTAAAAATTTATTTTTTTTTGTTTAAACAAATTATTCAAATTATCTCTATCTCTTTTAGTATCCATACAAAACCATTTACCTGAATGTTTAAATGCTAATAATTGTTTTTTTTTTGATAATTCTTCAAATGGTTTTCTCTCTAAATATGTGCTGTCTGACTTTAAGTAAGCAAAAACTTTGTGGCTCATAACAAAGAACCCACCATTTATCCAACCTTCATCTAATGATGATTTTTCTTTGAAATATCTAACTTGTTTATTTAATATCTTAATTACACCAAATCTAGCAGGTGGTCTAACTGCAGTAAGAGTGACTGTTTTTTTATTCTTTTGATGAAAAGAAATTAATTTTTTTAAATTTACATTAGATAATCCGTCTCCGTAAGTCACTAAAAAATTATCATCTTTTAAGTATTTTCTAAGTCTTTTAATTCTACCACCAGTCATGGTATGTTGACCAGTATCGACAACTTTAACTTCCCATTTTAATTTTTTTTTTTTGAAAAAATCTCTTATAATGTTTTGTTTATATCCACCAGCAATAATAAATTCATTAAATCCATAGTTGCTATAATGTTTCATTATATGAAAAATGATTGGCTTACCTCCAACTTTTACCATTGGTTTTGGAATTAATTTTGTGTACTCAGAAAGCCTAGTTCCCAAACCTCCCGCTAAAATAACTACTTTCAATTTTTACTCCTCATTTTTTTTTCGTAAGAGGAAATTTGACTTAATGTGAAATTATACATATTTCTTTGTTTACCAAAATAATTAATGTACCATTTAGAAATGTATTTTGCTGTTTCAGCAAAAGTTAAAATACATTTCCAATTTAATTTTTTTTTTGCTTTATTTGAGTTTATTTTTAAAAGATTAGACTCAAGTTTAGATTTATCAGGTTTTACGAGACACTTTATATTTTTCCAAAAAAGTCTAATTTCTTTTACTAAATCTTCAACATTATGATTTATCTTATTATTTGGACCAAAATTAAACACTTCTCCATTTAATTTTCTATCTTTTTTTAATTTAATTCCAAAAATCAAATACCCATTTATAGCTTCTAAAACATGCTGCCAAGGTCTTGTTGATTTTGGGTTTCTTATAATTACAGATTTTTTTTGACTCCATGATTTAATGCAATCTGGAACTAATCTGTCATCTGACCAGTCTCCTCCACCAATAACGTTTCCAGCTCTTGCAATACCAACAGAAACATCTCTTTTTTCTTTTAAAAAACTATCAATGTAAGATTTTAATGCTAATTCAGCTGATGCCTTTGATGCACTGTATGGATCAGACCCTCCAAGAATATCTGTCTCAATATATGCTTTTTGCTTTTCTATATTTTTATAGCTTTTGTCACTAGTAATTATAATGGAGGTTATTTTGTTTCTAAAATTATTTCTTCTAAATATTTCCAAAAGATTAATTGTTCCAAGTGTATTGGTAGTCCAAGTATTATAAGGATCTTTAAAAGATTTCTTAACTAAAGCTTGTGCTGCAAAATGAAAAATAAAATCAGGTTTAAATTTAGTTATATTTTTTTCTAATTTATTTATATTTCTAATATCACAATTAATATGTAATATTTTATTTTTAATTTTTAATATTGAAAAAAGCGATGGTTTTGTTGGTACACTATTTGATAATCCCATAATTTTAGCCCCACATTTAATCAACCATAATGAAAGCCAAGCACCTTTGAAACCTGTATGACCAGTAATTAAGACTTTTTTATCTTTATAAAAATTTTTAAAATTCATTTTAAAATTATTATCATTTTTTAGTATTCAATTATTTAAAATTGTATCTATATTAGTACCACCTTTACCAAAACAAATTAAATTTCCCTTTTCTTTTAATTTATAAGTAAAAATATCTTTACCAATTTCCTCTGACTCAATACTTTTCCAAATATTGTTGGAATAGTACTCAAATAAAGAATTTTCACAAATTTGTATTACATCGTACCCTCTCTCCAAAAACTCAATTATTGCTCCTGAATTACCTATGAAAATTAATTTTTTACTTTTATTCATTGATTTTTTTTCAATCGTATTAAAAAAAAAATTTATCTTCTCTATTAATTTCAAATTTACTTTATTCCTTGAAGAGGCTGGATGATTTTTTATTTCAAAATTACTTAATTTTACAATCTTATCATTAATAAAAAACAAACTATTCAAAATTTTGTTAGGACTATTTACTACATTTGGTAAAAAAATTGAATTATTTAAATCTGATACTTTTTCTTTAAATCTTAAAGATGGAATCATAACTATTTTATTGCTGGGCCATCCAAGAATATTTTCAAAACAAAATCTTTGATCAGATCCATTTAAAAAAATTTTATCTGGACAACTATTTTTATAAATAAGATTTGTTGGAACAGCTAATGGTGGTGAATGAATGTAACCTGTAATCTTGACCTTATTGTAATTAAACCTAAAATATTTAATTATTTCATTCTGAAAAGGCTGTCCTTCGTACGGGAATAATATCTCATTGTAATTTTTTGAAAAAGTCTCTTTTGATGAAGCAATTAATCTTTTTGATAAAAAGTTATAACTAGATATATTATGTAAAAAAAAATCAACTCCTTTAATTAAAAATCTTAAATTTACAAAAATAAATTTTAACCAAGAAAAAAAGTTAAAAAATGGATTTCCGTAGACTTTAAAAATAATAATATTATTATCTATTTTATCTGGAATTTTTTTATCCATGTAAATTATAAACCATAAAAAATTTTTTTTTGATGAAGAATTAATATTAAAATACTTATCATTAAAACTTCCATCTTCATTGAAATTTTTTTTAAAACCCCAGCTAAAAATTATTTTAGAAAATTCTTTATCTGGCATATTATTTTTTTCAATCTTACCGGATATTTTAAGGCCATAAATAATATCTAAAAAAACATTCTTAAAAAAATTTTTTTCATTTACTTTAAAAATTTTTTTTAGAAAATAATTTCCAACAGAATTTGAAGTTGAAGCTAGATAAAAATTTGAATTAAACTTTGGACTGTATTTTTTTGATAAAAAACTATCTATATAATTTTTAGTGCGATTAATATTTTCAAAAACTTTATTGTTCATCTATTCTTATTCACCACCAGAAATAGGTAATACTTGATGTGATATATAAGTATTTTTTTCAGAACCTATGAAAAAAACAAATTCAGCTATTTCTTTTGGATTTGCCATTCTTTTAGCTGGAATAAGATCTGCTCTTTTTTTAAGATTTTTACTTGGTAAATTTTTGTGCAGCTTTGTATTTGTGGCACCAACTCTCAAAGTATTTATAAAAACATTATCTTTAATCCATTTTTTTGTGTTATTTGGAAAAAATTCCAAACCAAATTTTGATAAAGAATATGGTAAATTACTCATACCACCCCCAAATTTTACACCTATAGAACCCAGATGAACAATTCTACCCCATTTTTTTTTAGCCATTTTTTCACCTATACGGCTAGTAACATAAAATCCAGGATATAAATTTACTTTAAAACTTTTATCTATATCTGATATTTTAAGTTTATTGTAGTTAACCTGTTCAACATAACCTAAAGCATTAATTATTACATCAGATGACAGATGTTCTTTTTTTTTAAAAAAGTTCTCAATGTTTTTATAACTTGTAATAAAATTAAATTTTGTTTTTTTTATCTTAGATTTATATTTATTCACAAAATCAAAAAAAAATTTGTTTCCTCTGGAAAAATGAGCAATAATTGAATAATCATTTTTTAAATAAATTTTTAATATTTCGATTCCAATGTCTGAACTAGCCCCTAAAATTAAAACTTTTTTATTAATTTTTTTTTTCATTAATAATTTTCTCTCGACTTTCAAAATTTTTTCCAATTATAGGTATTTTTGTTGAAGGAAGTAATTGCAATCTATCTCCTACAGCTTTATCTTTAACTGTAATTTGAGGTTTTAAATATTTTAAAACAAGTTTGTTGTTCATTTATTTCCCAAATATAACTTTTAAAATAGTATCATTAATAAAGTCATAATCTTTCATTTCTTGTATAGATGGATTGCCTTTTTTTTTCAAACTAATATATCGTGGATGTTTATCAACCCTTTTCTTATCCAAAAAAAGATTGTGATAAATTTCATTTTGAATTTTAACTTTTTTAATCGGAATATTTGAATTATTTAAATTAACAGGTAAATTAAACTGTTCCAAATAATCTAATACTGTCTGAAATAAACTATTCTTTGATTTACTTGAATAATATATTTCACATAAAATTCCTATTCCAACAGCTTCGCCATGTCTTATAAAATCCTTTTTAAGGTTATTTTCTATAGCCATTTCAATAGCATGAGCAAAAGTATGACCAAAATTTAACATTAAACGAGTATTATTTTCATAGATATCTTTGGAAAAAAATTTAATTTTTTCATTTAATGTCATGAAACAAATCTTAAAAACTTTTTCAATTTTTCTATTAATTAATTCATTTTTTTCTTTTTTAAGATATGTTAAAATTTTATTTTTACCAATTAATCCACATTTAATAATTTCAGCAAATCCAGCAAAATACTCTCTTTCTGGGATTTCTTTAATCGTTTCCTCTAGAATAAAAACAGCATCTGGATGATAATAATTCCCTACAGAATTTATTACCCCTTTATAATTGATTGCTGTTTTACCTCCTATTGAACTATCAACTATAGCGGTCATTGTAGTGGGTATACAAAAATAAATTAAACCTCTTAAATATAAACTACTAGCCAGTGCAGTAACATCACCAACAACACCTCCACCAAATGATATTATGATAGATCTTTTGGTAAATTTGTTTTTAAGCAAAACATCAAGAATCTTAAATAAAAATTTTTCATTTTTATTTTGCTTGCTTCCTTTACATTCTATTACAAATAAATTACATCCAAATGAATTGAGTTCGTCTAAAATACTTTTTACAATAGTTTTGTTAACATTATTATCATAAACAAACAGAACATTCTTATCTGATTGAGATCTATCTAAACAATCTGTTATCTTCTTTAATTGATCTTTTTTACAAAAATGAACATAATGTTCGTTCTCATCTATTTTATACTTTAGCTGCACTTTTTTACCTATAAAACTTTAGATATCTGTCTTTTTGAATTTGAGATTGGGCTTTTATGTAGTCTTCAAAAACATCTATAGAAAAGCTATCACCTGTTAAATTTATCGTTTTAATTTTCATTCCTAAGTCTAAAGCTCTAACTAACTCTATATCCTCAGGCTTTTCTAACTTAGATCTTTTAGATTTTCCAAATTTTAATAATGACTCTGGTTTAAAAGATACTATTGATAAATGTTTTTTAAAATATGGAACTTTAAATTTAAATTCATAAGGAATATTTGCTCTTGATATATACATAACTTCATTTTTTTTATTTGAGACAATTTTAACTATATTAGTATTATTAGTAGCTTTAATTTTTAGATTAGGTAAAATAATATCATAGCTTAAGTTTTTTATATGAAAATCAATTACCTTATCGATATGGAGAGGGCTGATAAGCGGCTCATCACCTTGAACATCTAAAACAAGATCATATTTTTTTTTTATTTTTTTATAACCTTCACAAATTCTATCTGTTCCATTTTGATGATGTTTTGATGTAAGCATAACATTAGCACCAAATTTTTTTACCACTTTTAAAATTTTATTATCATCACAACAGATAACTACATCATCAATCTTTTTGGATAACTTAACTCTTTTGTAAACATGCATAATTAATGGTAAATTATTAATTGGGAGTAACGCTTTGGCAGGTAATCTTCTTGAATTAAGTCTAGTAGGAATTAATGCCAAAATTTTTTTTTTATTAATCATGAGCTTAACCAACCTCCATCAACATTAATAGTCGTACCTGTAATATAACTAGATTCATCAGAAATCAAAAATTCAATTAAACTTACAACTTCAGAAGAATTTCCCCATCTACCCATGGGAGTTCTTTTTAAAGTCCAATTATATAATTTTTTTTTTTTAGATTTAAAATTATCATAATATGACGTTTTAATGAAACCTGGGTTTATCATATTCGCTCTTATATTTTCTTTTGCATATTCTGTTGCAAAAGATTTTGTTAAACTTTTTAAAGCTCCCTTGGTAGATGCATAGCCAGATAGTTCTTTAAATCCATTTTCTCCAACAATTGAACCTATGTTTACTATTGAGGATTTAATCTTATTTTTTTTTGAATATATAGCAAATTCTTGCATTATTTTAAAAATAGAAAAAAAATTGACTTTAAAAATATCCTCAAGGTCTTGCGAAGATATTTTTTCAAATTTTTTTCGTTGTCTCATACCAGCGTTATTTACAACAGAATTTATTATCTTTTTATTTTTTTTAGAAAAGATAAATATTTTTTTTACTAATCTATGATTATTTACGTTTCCATAAAATATTTTTAAGTTTTTACTTTTTTTTAGATCGTCTAAAGTTTTGTTTGATTTTGTCAAAGCATAAACATATGCTCCACTTTTAAGTAAACTGGTCACTAGTGATTTTCCGATACCTTTCCCTGCACCAGTAATAAACACAATTTTTTTTTTTAAATCTTTTTTCACAATCTAAATATAAATTTATAAGTTTGATTAAATCATTTCTTTAACAATTTTTATTAATAATTCTACAAATTTAATAAAATATCTACTTATCTAATTGTAAAATATGGCAGATTAAAGAAATATTGTTTTATATACCATTTTTATAGTTTTTAGATTATATGAATATTTTAAATATTTAATTAGTTTAATAACAAGAAATATATCTTTAAAAAATAGAACAATTTAATGAATAATTTTTTTAATTTAATATTAAAATTTTTTAAAGCAAAATGGGTATTTCAAAGACCAAATAAATGTAAAATTTTGGGATTTAATAATTTAGGATTCGAAAGAATAAATTCAAAATTTTTTAAAAGATATTTAGCTGATGTAGGTTTTGAAGTTATTCACACAAACTTTGAAAAAGTAAATATTTTTGTTTTATTTAAGTGTTTAATAAATTTCAAAATAAACTCCCAGGAATATTATAAGCATTATATTAATGAGTCTAATCCTAAAATTGTTTTATCATTAATTGATAACTCAAAAAAATTCTGGATGATAAAAGAAAATATAAAAGCTAAAACGATATTTATACAACCGGGGATGAGATGTCATTTTTTTGCCGATGATTTTTATAGAAAAAATTTTACTAAGAAAAAAAAGAAAAAAAAATACACAGTTGATTTTATGTTTGTTATCAATGATTTTTATGGAATAAAATATAATTCATTTATAAATGGTGCTACTCTTTCAATAGGCTCTTTTAAAAATAATTTTCAAAAAAAAACATATAAAAAAAAAATCAAAGAAATATGCTTTATTTCAAGTTTTAGAGCTCTTAAAAAAAATCAAATTTATGCATCTAATTTAACCTGGGGATACTATAATAAAAATTTTAATTTTTTTCTTAAATGGTTGGAAGCATATTCTAGAAAAAATAATCTTAAAGTAAATATAATAGGAAAAAATTTCGGTAAAGAAGGAATAGTTGAAGAAGATTACTATAAACAAAACCTAAAAAAAATTAAATTTAATTATTTTCCTGCAAATAATAAAAGAGAAACTTACAAATTGTTAGATAAATTTGAATATGTTTTTGCAATTGACTCTACTTTGGGTCTCGAAAATTTAGCAAGAGGTGGCAGAACAGGTTTCATAGGTAATACCCCAAACTCTTATCCATTATCTACAAGAAAATTTGGCTGGAATGAAAGCTTAAATAAAAATGGAAAATATTGGACCATAGAAAATAGTCCTAAAGAATTCAAAAGAATATTTAATTTTGTTATAAAAGGAAAAAGAAATGAATGGGACAAAGAGTTTAAAAAATTAAATAAAATTATTCAATTTGATGAAAATAATCAAATTTTTTTTAAAATAGTAAATAAAATTTTAGATTAAATTTATACAAATTCTTTTAAGATATTCTTTTTTTTTAAGTGCATAATAATCTTAAAAATTTTTTTTAAATTTATTTTTAATTTTAAACTTAATTCTTTTATATCAAAGTCTTTCCCCGCGTAAGCAATTATATTTTGAATCTCTTCAAAATATTTTTTTTTTCTTGGGCCACCAATTAAATTAACCAAATTATATTTAGTTAAAAAAGGTTCACATATTGTTTGCTTTAAAAATATTTTATTTTTTTGAATTTCATCAACAATCTCTTTTATTAAAAAAGCACTTTCTCTCAGATTTTTTTCAGTCAAAATTTCTAAGTTATCAGCAGAGGTATGATACTGTTTATAGTCTCCAAACTTGCTCCTACAAATAGTTACAAAAGGTAAGTTTAAATTTTGACAACCAAATTGCCTTTCATTGCTGCCTCTATCTAAAAAAGAATATTTCTTAAATTTTTTGTTTTTCAAAATCCTTAGACAGACTTTATCTGCATATGTATTTTCATTTCGTGATGATATTAAAGAAAATTTTCCTTTATCCCCTACGCAGGAAAGATTTATTCCTGTTACAAGATTTTGTCTTAAAAAATTTATGTTTTTATTAATGTATGCTATAGCACCTATTGTTTCGGGAATTAATAATAGTTTAATTGTATACTTTGAGGGTTTTAAGATTTTAGAAAGAGCAGTCAATACTAATGGTCCTGAAAGTTCATTATTAGCTAGTGATGGATGGCAGATATATGAACAAATTAAAATAGTTTTTTTACTTTTTCCTTTTATTACTAGCTCAGCATAATCCATTTTACCCTTAAAATGTTTACTATCAATTAGCACATCAAGTTTTTGGTTGTTTTTTAATTTTTTAAACTTTTGATATTCCATACAAAAGCCCCATCTATTTTTGTAATAAGATGTTGCATAAGGTATTAGAAGTGGGCTCTTTTTTAAGGTAAAAATATTTTTTTTAAGTCTTGAGAAGTTTAATTTTCTTTTTATTGGAGATGAATAGTTTAAGACGTAAAGATTATTTTTTTTAAAATCAACAATTTTTGTTCCAAACTTATCTTGAATATAAGCATCTTTTATTTTCCACTCAGGAGGTATCTTCCAGTCATAAAAACTTTTTCCAGATTTAAAATTTTTAATTTTAAAATTTTTGTTAATTCTTTTTATATATCTCAAAGTTTTTCTATTTCCTTCTCCAGTTAGACTCCTACATATTGGAAATAGGTCGTTAGCCCACTTCATCATTTTAAAATTTAATTTTTTGCTCATGATTTATGGAAAATTAATATTTATTTTATGATGTCTTTTTTTTAAGGGAAAACTTATATTTTTTTCTATTTTTTGTGATGCATGACATCCAAAAACTATTTCCATTGCTTTGATAGATTGATTGATGTTATTTCTAAATTTTTTTTTAAACAATTCATTTATTGAATATTTTGTTAATTTTACTACATCATACTTTTGCATTTTAATTAATCTTTTCTTGTTAGGTTTATAAAGGTAATAATATGATGGTTTTTTTTTAAATTTTGCCGGTCTCTCCTTTATCGTAAATTCTTTATTTATCTCATCAATATAAACCTCTAAATTTTTACTTTTTAAAATTATTTGATATGGCATTGATGTATTTTCACTCAAATCAAAAAATACTTTTTTATTATTATAATATTTTATAATTCCATAACCACCAGGATCTTTAAATTGTTTGCCTCTAGGATTAATTGTACCAGACTTATCTATTTGACAGCTGACAGATATCGTTTTTTCATCTATGAAATAATTGCATAAATCAAAAAAAATTGATCCCATATTCCCAAGACCAGCTGACGGAGATATAATTGAGATATGAGTAATTATTTCTTTTTTTCTTAAAAAAATTTTTTTAATTTTTTTGAAGTTTGGTGAAAGACTCCTAAAAGTATTAACTAAAATTCTTTTTTTTTTATTTTTATTTATTAATCTTAAAATTTTCAAACTTTTCTCGTAAGATGTTGTAAGAGGTTTTTCTGTTAATATTCTATTAATCTTTGATTTAATAAAAAAATCTCTTATTATATTTTCTCTAGAGGACGTATTAGATGATATACATACAATATCAGCATCTAATTTTAATAAATCTTTATATTTTGTTTTTTTTATACAAGAAATATTATTAAATTTTTCAAGTTTGTTTTTTTGCTGATCACAAATGCCTACCAATTTATAATTTAATAAATTTAGGGCTTTTATATATCTTTGACCCATCCCTCCTAAACCTATTACAATTGCTTTCTTCATTTTAATTTACTTTGTTTAAAATTGTTTCTCCATTCAAGACTCTTAATGCATTTATAGAAGCTTTTTCTCTCATATCTATAACTGATCTACTTGAATAATAAGCGGAATGTGGGTTAATAATTATCTTAGAATGATCTGGGTGTTTTTCATTAATCCAAGCATTAATTAATTCATCATTAAAGTTTGGCGGTTCTTCTGGCAAAACGTCCAATCCTAATCCTCCAATCTTTTTAGACTTTAACCCAAACATTAAACAGTCTAAATTTTCAATTATTTTTCCTCTAGCTGTATTAACTAAGATTGTATTATCATTCATTTCTTTAATGAAAGCTAAATTTATTAATGATTTTGTTTCATTATTTAAAACACAATTTATAGATATAATACTAGAAAAATTGATCAGTTCTTGAATTGAATTAAATTTTTTTAAGAAAGAAAACTCATTTTTATTTTTTTTTACATAAGGATCATAAAATCCTATTTCTAATCCAAATTCTTTCATTCTTAATGATACTAATGATCCTATTCTGCCTAGCCCTATAATTCCAAGCTTGTGTTCATTAAGTCTCTTAGCGGGATTTTCAAGGTTTTCACCTAAAACATTTTCTTGCCAATCATTTATGTATTTCTTACACTTAAAATTATATAAATTAATTTTTCTAGACAAATTTAAAATCATAGAAGAAGTTGTATCAGCAACTTCTGTAATGCCATAATCTGGAGTATTAGCACAATCAATATTTTTTAATCTTGCACTTTTAATATTTATATTATCAACACCCACGCCATATCTAATAATTGCTTTACAATTTTTAAGTCTTCCTAAAGTTTTATCACTAATTTCTGTGTGCCAAACTAATAAAATATCGGCATCGTTAATATCATCTGTTAGTTTGCTTTCTTCAACTTGATCTAAACAAACTACATCTACTTTGTCACCAAGTATCTTTTTTTCTATAATTGAATCTTTAAAATAATCAGTGATTACTACTTTATATTTTTTTTTCATAACTTTTTATTCTATTTTCTACAATCTCTATATCTTTTTTTTCATCTACAGCCCAACTATCTCCAATCATATCAATACAATAAACTGGTACACCGATTTCTAAAAATCTAATTATTTCATTATCTTCAATTTGATCTAAATTAGTTTTTCCAGAATTTACAAAATATTTATTCAAAGAGATTTTGTTGAATGCGTATAACCAAATTGCTCTCTCTGCTTGAAAAAATTTCCCTTTGTTGGTTAATGGTATACCTGCTCTAGATGAATAGAGTAATCTTCCATTTTTTTCACAAACAACTTTTGCCTTAGAAAAATCATAAAATTCTTGTTCATTAGCATTTGTCTTACCAAATACAACTCTATCAGGAAATTTAAGATTATAGTTCAAGAGAGACTTTATATCATCTACATTTACAATTGGTTCATCACCCTGAACATTTATATAAGTGTCTGCTTCAACCTCATCACTAAATAACTTTATTCGATCAATCGCTGTTTCTGCAGGTTTGGTAATAATACATTTAATATTTTTTTTTTGACAAAAATTTTTTATTTCTTGGTCTTCAGTTGCAACATAAATATCATCTCTTTTAATAACTTGCTCACATCTTTCCCAAACATGTTGAATCATTGGTTTATTTAGAATTTTTATTAAAGGCTTTCCTGGTAGTCTAGTTCCTTTCATTCTTGCTGGAATAACTATTACCTGTCTCATCAAATATTTTATCTTTTAATTGAATTAGTTATTTTTCCTATTTTTTCTATTTCAATAGTTACTTTATCTCCTGGTTTAACTATAGCATCTGTAGCTCCAGCTGGAGTACCAGTAAAAATAATATCTCCTGGAATTAATTTAAAAAATTTAGATACTAGCTCCACACATTCAAAATCATTTAATATTCTATCATTTGTAGTGCTGTCCTGTGTTTTTTTTCCGTTAATAAATGATTGAATTCTCAAGTTCGATGTATCTATGTCATTTATAATTTTTGGTCCTATCGGGGCAAATGTATCAGAGGCTTTTGATCTTGCTAAATGCCAATCCCTATTCAAAATATTTTCTGCCGTAACATCATTTCCACAAGTATATCCTAAAATATGTTCTTTTGCATTTTTAGACTTAATATTCTTGCCCTCTTTTCCGATTATTATACAAAGTTCAGCTTCTATCCAAACCTTTTTAAAACAATTATTATAAATTATTTCCTCATTATTAAAAATCAAGCTTGTACTTGACTTTAGAAATATTAAAGGTTCTTGAATTTTATTTTTTTCACCAACTAAGCTTTTATAATTAAATGCTAAACCAATGACTTTATTTTTTAATGGTGGTTTAAAATAATCAAAAAAATTAAAATCATACTTTTTCATAAAGCTAATTTCTATTTTTTGTAGTAATATAATTTAATATATCAACTACTCGGTTTCCATAACCCCATTCATTATCATACCATATGACAAGCTTTAGTAAGTCAGAATTTAAAACATCTATATAATTTGAATCAATTATTGATGATTTTGTTGTTTTTAAGTGATCTATAGAAACCAAAGGTTCAGTTTGAAATTCAAAAATTTTACTATTTTTTTTTGCTGTTAAATTTAAAAATCTTTTTACTTCTAAAAGGCTAACATTTTTTTTTAATTTAATAGTTAAATCAGATCCACAAACTATAGCTGTGGGCACTCTAAAAGATAAACCTGCTAACTTACCTTCCAAATAAGGTATAGTCCTAATTACTGCATCAACTGCAGTAGTTTTTTTTGGTATTAAACTTGCCATACTATTTCTACCTAAAGAATAATCTTTCCATTTATGCCCAGGACTGGATATTGATCTAACAGATCCGTCTAATAAATTTTGGTATGAAAGTCTTGAATGTAGCGTCGTTATAAAACCACTTTCAATTCCCCATTTTTTTTCAATTTGATTTAACACTGGAGCAACAGCTGTAGCATCACAAATACTGCTGCTAATTATATTGTGAATATCATTTTTATATTTTTTTTCGTTTACACCCATTATCATAGTAAAATCTACATTTTTTTTAGGTGAATGTGTTACAATCACTTTTTTGACACCTTGTTTTAAAACTTTTTTTGCTAAATTAACATTTGTGTCAACACCAGACGCATCAATTAGAATATCAACTTTTCTTCTTTTCAAGGGAATATTTTCTACTTTTTCAATGTTTGTTATATCTATTTTATTTTTATTAATTTTAATTGTTTTTTTATTTGTTGATACAGATCCATTGAACTTTCCATAGTGGGAGTCGTATTTGAATAAATAGGCTAAATTATTTACATCTTCATCGATTTCATTAATTAAAACAATCTTAAATTTTTTTTTTGTTGATAAGATTCTTGCAATTACTCTACCTATCCTACCAAAACCATTAATACCTATATTAACACTCATAAAAAATTAAAAAAATGACAAAATAACAATTATAAATTAAATAAAGTTTATGTTTAATTAATTAATAAATAAATGCAAACATAAAATAAGAATTAATATTAAAATTTAGTTAACAAGAGACCAACCTTATATGAGAAAAAAACTAGGTATTATAATTGAGGTTAGAACAGGATCAAAAAGACTTCCTTCCAAATGTTTGAAAAAAATTAATAATAAAACAATATTAGAAATTTTAATTAGTCGAATTCAAAATTTTAAAAAAATAAAAAAAATAATTGCTACTACAAAACTGAAACAAGACAATATAATTGAAAAAATTGCAAAAAAAAACAATATCAATATTTACAGAGGTTCAGTAAATGATCTTGTTAAAAGAGTTTGTGAAGCAGCAAAATTTTACAAAATAAATCATATTATTCAGCTTACAGCAGATAATCCGTTGATAGATTTAAATATAATGAAAAAAATGATTAACATTTATTCAAAAAGTAAATTTGATTTTATATCTAATTCTATTATTAGAAGCTTCCCAATTGGGACTGACATTAGAATTTTTTCTTTAAAAAGTTTATTAAGAATTTCCAAAGTTCAAAAAAAAAAGAGAGAGCATACATGCTATTATTATCTTAAAAATATAAATAATTTTAAAACTTTTAATCTTCTAGCCACAAAAAATTTAAATAGACCAGATATAAGATTGACTTTAGACTTTAAGGAGGATCTTAAATTAATTAGAGAAATATTAAAAAAAAATAAAAATAAAAGAATAACTTTACAAAATATTATAAATTTAATTGATAAAAATCCTAAATTAAAATCAATAAATAGTAAATATCCTAAAAAAATAGCTATAAGCTAAATTTTAACATCATTCCATTTTAAAACATGGTCTGATTTAAGATTTCTTTTAAATCTTTTTCCTAAAATTCTATTCCAATTATCAGAGGTTATGCCTGTACCCGGCCTTTTCGTAACAATATTTTTTTTTGTTATAACTTCGTTTTTTTTTACATCTAAGTTTAATACAATACTTCTTCTGGCATTTAATCTAGAAATCCTCTCTGAAGTTATGGCTTTTTTTTTATTCAATCCTGAAATTTTTTTAATTTTCAAAATCTTTTTAAAAAAATTATTTAAATCTTTACCATCTAATGAATGAAAATGATCGTTGCCCTTAATTTTCTTATTATGAGTAAAATGTTTTTCAATAACATAAGCACCCTTTAAAAAAGATGTTGTAAGATTAATCATTTCTTTATCAGGCAATGTGTGATCTGAATAACCTATAATATGTTTATTAAAGTTAAGTTTTAAATCTTTAATCATATCTAAGTTAGCATTGTGGTCTGATGTAGGATAATTCAATATACAATGTAAAATAATTATTTCTTTTGATCCACCTCTTTTTAAAATTTTTAGTGCTCTCCTAATCTCTTTTAAGTCTGAAGCACCAGTACTTAAAATGACCGGTTTTTTAGTTTTAGCTACTTCCTGTAAAAGAGGTATGTTTGTAATATCGGCAGAAGCAATTTTGAAAAATTTCATTAGCGGTTTCAAAAATCTTACAGCATCTAAATCAAATGGTGTTGAAGCAAAATCTATATTGTTTTTTTTACAAAACTTCGATAATTCAAAATATTCTTTAAAATTAAATTTATCGTATTTTTTAAATAAATCGTATTGATTTGATGTTTTTTCAAATTTTCTATTCCAGTAAGAAGGGCTATGAATTGAGGCAATAGTTTCAGCTTTATAGGATTGAAATTTTACTGCATGGGCACCATTTTTTTTTGCTAAAAGAATTTGTTTTTTTGCTAAGGAAATAGAACATCCGTGATTTACTCCTATCTCAGCTATAAAATAAGGAGATTTTAATCCGAAAATGTTTTTTTTTTTTAAAAAATTCATCATCTAATTTTATGTTTTTTTAAAAGTTTTTTTTCATATTTTTTAAGAAGTTTTTTGTTATTTGTCATGTTTTTCTGATGTCTTCTATATCTATATAAGGGAATTGGAACTCTAAAAATATCATATTTTTTTTTATATCTTATTAATAAATCTTCATCACCACTAGACATTAATTTTTTATCATATAGTCCAATTTCGATTAAATGATGAGATCTAAACATTATTCCACATCCAATAGGTTTCTTTATACAGTTTTCTTTTGAAATAATTTTTTGTTTATTGTCCATTAAATAATAGTCACAAGCTACTGCATCTAGTTCATTATTTAGGTGAAGAAGATTATATAAAATATTTATATATTCTTCATGTACCCAATCATCTGCATCAACTCTAATTATATATTGTCCTTTTGCTTGTTTAATGCCTACGTTTAATGAGCCTGGTAATCCTAAACTTTTTTTATTCTCCACATAAACTAGTTCTTCTAAATATGGACTAATAGCTTCTTTTGTTTTATCTATACTTTTATCATTAACTAAAATTATTTCATATTTTTCTCTATCAAAATTCTGATTTATTAAAGACCTCAAACATCTCCCTATATACGCCATAGCATTTTTCACAGGGATAATTACTGAAACTTCAACAGTTAATGTTTTCATTGAAACTTAATTATATTAATAAATTAAAAATCTAAAGAAAAAAATTAGTTTGAGGCTTTTTCTATTAGATCAGCCCAAATTTTTAAGCTATTTTTTTTCTCGTAAGCTAAATAAGACTTATAAATTTTTAAGGCTTGCTGAACATCTTTTGAATACCACCACTCATCAACGTTTTCCCATACTTTTGTTACAAAAACGGATGCCTCCAAACCATTTTCAAATAACATATTATTTTTTTTTAATACTTCATGAAGTTCGTTAAAATTATTTTTAATTTTAAAATGATCAAAATTTGTTAATAAAATTGATGGACCAGATAAGAATGACTCATAAAATGAAGTTTTAGGATATGTTGAAACAATTATCTTTGAACTTTTATATATTTTTTGATAATCATTCTTATTTTCTAAAACTCTTTTTTCAAAAATATCTTTATATCTTTTATTCAAATACCATCCTTTTATTTGATAAGGTCTTATGTAAAAATTTTTATTAATATTTTCTGGTAAATTTTTATGGAAGTTTTTAACCATTTGAATTTGATCTAAAACCTGACCAGATACTGGGGAGGTAGTAACATAATGAGGATATTTACTTACTCCATGGGTTATTACCAAAAGTTTATTCAAAGAATTTTTTTTTCTTTTTTGCAATCTGTGAATCATCGGGACATGTAGACTATTTTCAAATTTTGAACTAAAATATCTGAAAGATTTGTCTGATATTTGTTCATTAATGAATTCTCCATTAAGTAGACCATAAGAACCTCCATGATCAGTGATTATTATCTTTGTTCCTTTCAAATGAGAATTTGCTATCCAAAACTTAAAAGATGTATTAGTTGCATAATTTATGTCGCTGATTATAGATTTTGGTTTAAAATTAATTTTTTTTTTTAAATATTTATTGATATTTTTAAAATCTTCTAAAAAAGAAATAGGAATTTGGTAATTAAGAATACTTAAAAAAAATCTTTCAAATTCAGAACTTGAAACTATTTCAATTTTTATTTGATCCCTTTTTTTTTTATCAATTAGTGACATTTTATTGAATAAAATATCATTTTGATTTTTTGAAAACGTAATTCTATCTTTAAATGGCAAATCTTTAAGAAAAATATTTAAAATAATATATTTTTTTATTCCAATACTAAGATCAAAAAAATATTTTTTTGATCTTGAAATTTTAGAAAAGATCATTTCAAAAAAATTTAAATTTAACTTTATTTTTTTTTTTTTAATAATAAATTTATATTTACTTCCATAAGTAATATTGATAATTTTTTTTTTGTCTAAAAAATTAATTATTTTCTGAAATAAGTATTGATTGTAATAATCATCAAAACACACTTCTTTTATAAAATGATCATAATCAAAATGAATAGGATCATTTAAAAAATTTAGAAATTCAGAATTTAAATTTTTATTATTATCAATTAATACTTCGATAATCTTCCATCTATATAAAATTGTTTCAAAAAAATGTGTATACCATGGTTCTAAAATAATTTGCCAATATCTCTTACTATAATTACAGTCATGATAATTATTTAATTGACTTACTAAATTTTCGAAAACTAAAAATTTAAACTTTTTAAAATATTCATCTATTTCGAAGATCTTTT
>QBYM01000009.1 GCA_003282825.1 Pelagibacteraceae bacterium AG-325-J17
TGAAGTGAGTGGACCAGAACATGGAAAACAAGATTTGTTTGAAGGTAAATGGTGCGTTTTGATAAAAGATAAAAAAACTAACTTAAAACATTTAAAGTTAGTTGACTCTTTCTGGAAAAAAATGGGATCCAAAACAGTTTTGATGAGTCCCATAAAACATGATAAAATTTTTTCAATCACAAGTCACTTGCCCCATCTCATAGCTTACAATTTAATAAAAACAGCTCAAACTTTCGAGAAAAAGCAAAAACATGATTTAATAAAATTTAGTGCTGGTGGTTTAAGAGATTTTTCAAGAATCGCAGCTTCAAATGAGGTAATGTGGAGGGATATTTTTTTTGATAATAAAACTAATGTTTCAAAGGCTATAAACTTATTTATAAAAAATTTAAATGAGTTCAAAAAAGATATTAATTCCAAAAACAATAAATCAATTATTAAAAAATTAATTCAAACAAAAAAAGTTAGATCTCAGATAATTAAATTAAAACAAGATATTAATTTACCTAATTTTGGAAGAGACTAATAATTTTTTATATTTGTTATTTTTTTTACGCTCAAATTTGCAGTTTTAGAAATTAACTTGATTGTATGTTTTATGGGCATAATTAAGACTTTTTTTCTTGGACCGTAAGCATGAATAAAATTTAATTGATTTATGCTAATACCTACATGACCTTTCCAAAAAATAATATCTCCTTTATTTATTTTTTTACTTATCTTTTTTTTACAAAATTTTATTTGATCTTTTGTATCCCTTGGAAAAAAAATTCTATTATAATAAAAGTATATTTGAATTAAAGCTGAGCAGTCAATACCATTAGACGTTTTACCACCCCACATGTATTTACAACCTAAAAATAATTTAATTACTTTTAAAAAATTTTTCTCAATGTAATTTATTTTTTTAAGATCTTTTTTTCTTATCCACTTATTCTTTTTATACTCAACATAATTTCTATCTTTATTAAGAGCTAGAATTCCTGTTCCAAAATAAAGAAATTTATCTGTTGGGATATATCTATTATTTTGCTTTCTAAATATTATTGATTTTAACTTAGAAATTTTAAGTGAAGGTTTAAATTTTTCATAAAATTTATTCTCTTTAATAAAACCAATATAGTTATCAAAACTAGTTTTAATTTTTACCCAATTTCTTTTTTTTGATAAAACCTTAAATTTTTCTCCATATAAAATCTGGGATGTAACTTCTGACTTTAAAGAAGGTTTTGAATAGATATTTGTGACTGAAATATTGAGAAAATTATTTTTCATAAAGTTTTAATTTATTCCTCAAAATCCATAATATAATTAAAGAAGGTATAACCATTAGGGCAGTTAATATAAAAAAAGTACCCCAATCACCATTTAGCCAATCTACAAGAGCACCTGATGAGGATGCCAATGTTGTTCTTCCAGCAGTTCCTATTGAAGCTAAAAGTGCATATTGAGTTGCGGTGTAAGCTCTATCAACTAATAAGGAAATAAATGCCACAAATGCAACTGTCGCAAATGCTGCTGCAATATCATCAAAAATTACTGCAATAGCAAATAATAACTCAGATTTATCGCTCCACGCTAATAGACTAAATAAAAGGTTTGTACTTGCCATAATAATTCCAGCTAGAAACATGGCTTTTAAAACACCTGATCTAATAACAAAAAGTCCTCCCAAAAGAGTAAAAATTACAGTTGTTATCCAACCTAATGTTTTTGAATAGATAGCAATATCTGATTTACTAAAACCTATTTCTTTATAAAAAATGATAGACATACGACCCAAAAAAGCTTCACCAACTTTAAATAAAAATACAAAACTTAATATTCCAATAGCAATTTGAAAGCCATTTTTTTTGAAAAAACTTGAAATAGGTCCACCAATAGTACCCGCAACCCAAGACAATGATAGAGTAAAGATGTTTTGTTTTATAAATTTGCTTGAGATTAGTTTGTCATTTTCTAACTGTTTTATTCTTCTATCTTCATGACCTGTTTCGTGAATAAACATGAGCCCAATATTCATTAAAATTATTAGAATTCCTAAAATTAAAAAAGTTAATTGCCAGTAATTTTCAAAACCTGCATTTTCTAAAAATTCAGCAGAAAATAGAGATAATACGCCTCCAAGTTTATATCCACTCCACCACCCAACCACAGACATTGCGGCACCAGCAGCCATTGCCCCACCTTCATTTTCTCCAATTTGTTCTATTCTTAATGCGTCAACTGTTATGTCTTGTGTTGCTGATGCCACAGCAATTAAAAGTCCAACAGTAATAACTAATGCTAAATTTTCTGTTGGATTAATCATGCTCCATAAAAAAAGAGATAACAAAATCAATGATTGCATTAATACAATCCACCCTCTTCTATGACCAATTTTTTTTGTTAAAAAAGGTATTTGGATCCTATCAACTAAAGGTGCCCATAAATAATTAAAAGCATAAACAGCAAATATAAGTCCAGCCCAGCCTACGGTTGATCTACTAAGTCCATCTTCCTTTAACCATAAACTAAGACTACTTCCGATTAAAACCCAAGGAAATCCAGAAATTGCACCTAATAATAATATTTTTAACATTCTTTTATCAAAATAAATTGAGAAGGTTTCTGAAAGAGATTGTTTTTTTATTTCAATCATTTTAATTTCTCCAAAAGGATGGAAGGAATAAAACTAATATTGCAAAAAGTTCTAATCTCCCCAAGATCATACCAATAGTTAAAATCCACTTTGAAAGATCAGGTAGAGTTGAAAAATTTCCATTAGGACCAATTATAGATCCTAACCCAGGACCAACATTAGAAATGGAAGTAGCAGCACCAGATATTGCTGTAATAAAATCAAGCCCTGTTAAAGATAACAAAGCTGATAATAAAAAAAAAATTACTAAATACATGTATATAAATGAAATTATTGAAGCAATAAATTTATTATCGATTTGATTCTGGTCATATTTCAAAACAAAAATACCCTTTGGATAAATAATTTTTTTAAGCTGATTTACTATAAAAGAATAAAGAATTTGAAATCGAAATATTTTAATACCACAAGTTGTTGAACCTGCACATCCTCCTATAAACATTAAACCTAAAAACAAAACTAATGGAAAACTTCCCCAACTATCAAATTGAGCATTTACATAACCAGTTCCTGTCAAAATTGAAATGACATTAAAAAAGACTGATCTTATATTAAATGAACTTGAATTATTTACGAATAGATAAATTGATAAAATTATAATAGATACAAATATAACCTTTAAAAAAGTTTTAATTTGAGTATCAGAAGTAAAGATAGATCTATTTCCATTTAGAAATTTTATATAAACAATAAAAGGAAGACTTCCCAAAATTATAAAAATCATTGCAGATGTTTCTATTGCAATACTATTAAAAAAACCAATAGACTGATTATAATTTGAAAAACCTCCTGTTGCTATTGTCGTCATAGAATGAGTAATACTATCAAAAATATTCATTCCAAAAATATTATAAGTAATAGCACAAAGAGCAGTTAGACCTGAATAGATATAAATTAATCTTAGTGCGATCTCTTTTGATTTTGGAAGAATTTTTTCTGATGAGTCATTATTTGATATTTTAAATAGCTGCATACCTCCAACATTCATAATTGGCATTAAAGTAATTGCCATAACGATTATACCAATACCACCTAACCATTGAAGTATTGCTCTCCATAGTAAAATACCTTTAGGCATATTTTCAAGATTTGAGATAATTGTGGAGCCAGTAGTGGTAATCCCTGACATACTCTCAAAAAAAGCATTAGTGAATGTAAAGTTTAAATTAGAAAATACGAACGGAAGA
Organism: Pelagibacteraceae bacterium AG-325-J17; assembly: GCA_003282825.1. GTDB lineage: Bacteria > Pseudomonadota > Alphaproteobacteria > Pelagibacterales > Pelagibacteraceae > Pelagibacter. The sequence continues at coordinate 3,829 of QBYM01000009.1, forward strand.
GACCCAAAGATTGCAATACTTAACCAAGAAAGTGCTGTGAGTAAAAAAGCTTGTTGTAAATTTAGTTTTTTTTCATGATCTAAATTTGATAAAAAAAACAATGTACCAAAAACTATTGTTACTATAGAGGCTCCAAAAAAAGACGAATCAAACTGGCTATAGATCAGTTGCACAATAATAGGCACTAACATAAAAATCCCTAGGATTATTTGAAGTATCCCTAGTGTAAAAAAAACAGTTTTATAATTAGACATTTTGAAAGAACATTATTTTATGGTAAATAAATTTCAACTCTATAAGAATTAAGTTGTTCGTTAATATTAGATTTTGTTTGAATTATTCATGATTAAAAAAGAAAACTTAGAAAAAACAAGTGCATGGCCATTCGTTGAGGCTAAAAAGTTACTCAGAGAAAGAAAATCTATTATTGAAAAAAAAGGAAAAATCACGCTTCAGACTGGCTATGGACCAAGTGGATTACCTCACATAGGAACTTTTGGTGAAGTTGCTAGAACTTCGATGATGGTAAACGCTTTAAAGCATTTGACAGATCTTCCAACAGAAATTTTGACTTTTTCAGATGATATGGATGGATTAAGAAAAGTACCTGAAAATGTTCCTAACAAAGAATTACTAGAAGAAAATTTGCATAAACCACTTACACAAGTTCCAGACCCTTTTAAAAAATTTAAAAGTTTTGGTGAACATAATAATGAAATGTTAAAAGATTTTTTGAATAATTTTAAATTTATTTATAATTTTAAAAGTTCAACTAAACTTTATAAATCAGGTTTTTTTAATCCCTCTTTAGAAGTTATCTTAAAAAATTATGAGGGAATAATGAAAATCATATTACCAACTTTAGGAAAAGAACGTCAAAAAACTTATAGCCCTTTTTTGCCCATATGTCCTGAGACAGGGCGAGTATTGGAAATTCCAGTAAAAGAGATAAACGAAAAAAAATCTATAATTATTTTTGATAACAAAGGAAAAGATCTAGAGTCTAGTATTCTAGATGGAAATTGTAAATTACAATGGAAAGTTGACTGGGCTATGAGATGGTATGCTTTAGATATTGATTTTGAAATGTATGGAAAAGATCTTATAGAAAGTGCAATTTTATCATCAAAAATTATCAAACTAATTGGAAAAACTAATCCATCTGGTTTTGCTTACGAGTTATTTTTAGATGAAAAAGGGGAAAAAATATCAAAATCAAAAGGAAATGGTATTACAATTGATCAATGGCTTCAATATGCTTCACCTGAAAGCTTATCATTATACATGTATCAAAATCCTAGAAGAGCTAAAAAACTTTATAATGAAATTGTTCCTAAAGCTGTGGATGAGTATCTAGACTCAATTGAAAAAGCAAAAAATCAAGAAGAATTACAATTATTAATGAATCCTGCTTGGCACGTCCACAATAGTAATGTTCCCCAAGAAAATATAATTATGTCTTTTTCAATGTTATTAAATCTTGTTGAGACTAGTAACGCAGATAATAAAGAACTTTTATGGAAGTTTGTTAAAAAATATAAAGAAAATATCTCAGAAAAAGATCATCCTATTTTTGATAATCTAGTGGATTATGCTATCAAATATTTTAATGACATAATCAAAGCAAAGAAAAAATACAAAACTCCAAATTTAGAAGAAAAAAAAGCCCTAGAGTCTCTAGTCAAAACTCTAGAAACTTGTAATGATAAAATGACACCTGAAGATATTCAAACATTAATTTACTCAACTGGTAAAGAAAATGGTTATGCAGAAAATCTTAGAGATTGGTTTAAGTTGATTTATCAAGTGGTATTTGGTGACGAAAATGGTCCTCGAATGGGTTTTTTTATAAGTTTTTTTGGTGTTAAAGAAACAAAAGATCTTATAATAAATAAAATTAAATAATGTTTTCAAATTTAAGATCTTTAATTTTCAAACTAGATCCTGAGACAGCTCACAGTTTAGCTATTAAATCTTTAAAATTTAATTTTGCTCCAAACATCCTGGATGAAGATAAGAATAATCCTTTATTTAAAACTAAATTATTTAATAGACATTTAGAAAATCCAATAGGAATAGCCGCAGGTTTTGATAAAAATGCAGAAGTATATAATTCATTATTTAAGCTTGGTTTTGGTTTTGTTGAAGTTGGTACTGTTACGCCCCTTCAGCAATATGGAAATCCTAAACCTAGAGTTTTTAGGCTGGTCGAAGATGAGGCTCTGATTAATAGACTTGGTTTCAATAATTTTGGATCAAAAAATGTTTTGGATAGAATTAAATCTAAAAAGCAGATTGGTTTACTGGGTGTAAATATAGGTCCAAACAAAGATACAAATGACCGAAATGGTGATTATATTGAATGTCTGAAAACTTTTTGTGAAGTAGCAGATTATATTACAATAAATATTTCCTCACCAAATACAGAAGACTTAAGAAGTTTTCATGATGAATTTAAATTAGATGAATTATTAAAGGCGATTGATAAAGAAAAAAAAATTTTGAACTCATCTATTCCAATTGTTGTGAAAGTTTCACCTGATATAAGCGATCAAGACGTCAGTAAAATTTCTGATGTTCTTTTAGACAATAATATTAAAGCTGTAATTATTTCAAATACCTCAGATTCGACTAGAGACCGATTGAGCAATATTTTAAAACATCAAAAAGGTGGATTATCAGGCAAACCTATTGAGGAAAAATCTACAAGTTTGATTAATAAATTTTATAATATTTTAGAAGGAAGAATTAAGATTATAGGAGTGGGGGGAGTAGACTCAGGCATGAGTGCTTATAAAAAATTTTTGGCAGGCGCTGATTATGTTCAGCTTTATACTGGGATGGTTTATAGAGGTCCAAATGTAGTAGGTATTATCAAAAAAGAGTTAAAAGAATTACTATTGAAGGATGGTGTTAAGAATTTTACTGAGATTATAGGAAAAAAAAGACAATCTTAAATCATATAAACTTGACGCAATCCATATCTCACCTTATATAGTCGAATTATAATGGCTAAAAAATGTGAACTAACTGGTAAAAATCCTATGAAGGGTCATAATGTTAGTCATGCTAACAACAAGACAAAAAGAAGATTCCTGCCCAATTTAAAAAAAGTAAAATTTACCAGTGAGCTTTTGAAAAGAAGTATGAAACTAACAGTTAGCAACGCTGGTGTTAGATCTGTTGATAAAAAAGGAAGTTTCGACGAGTTCTTGAAGACTGTTAAAAATAAAAATTTATCTCCAAGATTAAAAAAGTTAAAAAAGAGTTTGCTAATTAAATCTCCATTTCAAAAAAAACCTATTCAATCTAAAACTGCCTAATGAATAAAATATTCTTGATGCTCTCATTTTTTATGGGAGTTGTTGTTTTAGCTTCTAATTATTTAGTTCAATTTCCAATTAAATATTATGGTCTAGAAGAAATATTGACTTATGGTGCATTTAGTTACCCGATTGCTTTCCTAATCACTGATCTTGCTAATAGATCCTATGGAAAGAAAGCTGCTAGAAAAATTGTTTATATTGGCTTTGCTATAGGAATTAGCTTTACTCTTTTGTTTTCGACAAATTTTGCAGATCTAATATCTTTAAGGATTGCCATAGGTTCAGGTACTGCATTTTTATCGGCACAGTTGTTAGATGTTCAAATATTCGATAAACTTAGAAAAAGGGACTGGTTTATTGCTCCATTAACATCTTCACTTATTGGATCTACAGTTGATACTTTTCTATTTTTCTCAATATCCTTTTATGCAACAGGAATACCTTGGGTTACACTTGCATTTGGAGATTTAGCAGTCAAGATTTTAGTGGCATTAACAATGCTAATTCCATTTAGATTTCTCCTTAAAACATTTAGACCTGTATAGATTTAGTATAAATATTTATAAGTTAATATTTTATATGCTAATTTTGCTACTAAAAAATTATAAGAGTTGAAACCTTTTATTGGTGCAAGTTCATTTATATCTGCTCCAACTATGTTGGAATTTTTAGCAGCTATTCTTATTACATCTAAAGTTTCATCCCAAAGCAATCCACCTGGCTCTGGTGTACCAGTAGCAGGCATAATACTTGAGTCAAAACCATCAACATCAAAAGTCAGATAAACAGTTTTATTCTTTATTAATTTTTTGAATTTTTGCAAACTCCAATTTGCTTTATCTTTAGCCCAAAAAAAATTTATTCTTGATTTATTTTTTTTCAGAAATGGGATTTCACTTTGAGAAATATTTCTAATTCCAAATGAAATAACAGAAACATTCTTATAGTCCAAACATCTTCTGATTGCTGAGGCATGGGAAAATTTATTCCCATTATAGCTATCTCTTAAATCTGCATGAGCATCGAAATGTAAAATACAAATTTTCTTATATTTTTTTACAAATGGCTCAATACATCCAGGTGTAATTGAATGCTCACCTCCAAAAGTCATAGGAAAAAGTTTTTTATTTAAGATTTCTTTATTTAAACTGGCTATTTTTTTTAGAGCTTTATTTATATTTCTATCAATCTTAAAAGGTTTTAATGTTTTAATTCCTATCTTTTTATAAGGTTCGCAATTCAATTCTTCATCATATAATTCTACTTGATGAGAGGCTTTAATTATTTCTTTTGGACCATTTTTTGTGCCTCCACCATAGCTTACAGTTTTTTCTAGACCAAAAGGGACTATCACAACTCGCTCTCGAAAATTGAATTTATTATCAACTCCTAAAAAACCTTTTTTATTTGATAAATATTTCAAGTTATTATCCAAATATTTTTGAGAAATTTTTTCTTTTTCTATTTTTCCACTCAGCCTTATGATAGGCATCACTAGCAATTAATGGTAGTACACTTGTAGCTTCTGCAAAAACCATTTGTTCTTTAGTTACATCAACTTTACCCCAAGAACTAGCCTCTTTTAAAGTTGAACTACTACAAGCTCCATCTCTAGAATCAGCTACAGTAATTTGTACAGCATATTTATGCATATCAACTTCTTTTCCTAAAAGCTCAGCACATATCACAGTATCTTGAATAAAATTTTTTGGCACCCCTCCACCAATCATAAATAAACCAGAACCTTTTGATTGGATTTTAATTTCAGTTAACTCTCTGAATTCTCTTATCGAGTCAATTGTCATGTGTTTTTTTGGATTATTTTCTTGATGAATTACTAATCCAAAACCTGCACTAGAGTCAGTGAAAGCAGGGCAAAATATTGGAACATTATTGTCATATGCTGTTTCAATTAAAGAGTCTTTTTTAACAGAGTTTTTTTTTAAATACTTACCCATTTCATGTATAAATTCCCTTGAAGTATAACTTCTAGGCTCCAAATTATCTGCTATCTCAGAAATTTTTTTATCACAAATTTGTAACTCTTCTTCGTCTATATAAGTGTCATAAATTCTATCAATGTAGTTTTTTCTTAGCTCAGTATCATCTTGAAATTGGGATCCTCGATAATGCTTGAAACCCAAAGCTTCAAAAAAATCCATATCTATTATTGATGCTCCGGTCGCAACAATAGCATCTACCATATTGTATTTTACCAGATCTTTATAGATATTCATACATCCAGCTGCAGAAGTAGAGCCAGCCAAAGTTAAAAATATCGTACACTCTTTATCTCTCAACATTTCATTATATATATTTGCTGCATTAGCAGTTTCTCTAGATACAAATGACATTTTTTCCATAGATGAAATAATCTTTCTGGCATCGAAAGATGTAATATCTATATGTTCTACAGGATTTTTTAAAAAATCTTTCTTACTATTATGACCTAAGCTTTTATTCTCTGACATTAAGCAACCAATGTTGCTTTATTAATCTCTTTATCATAAAGAGTCATTATTGGTTTGTCTTCAACTTCATAAATTTCATCTGAAAAGAATCCATTAAATTGAGTTCTAAAGGTTAAACCATAAGCACCTAATTGACCTAATTCTATATAATCATTTTCTTTAATGTTATTTGGAAGAAGGAAAGGACCTTTCATATAATCCATGCTGTCACAAGTTGGACCATAAAAATCAAAAGCAGTTAATTTTTTTGAAATAATTTTATAAGAATTATCTTTTATCATTTTAGATGGGAAAACTATATTTGGAGTACCTGCATCAAAAAGTGTTCCATAGGTTCCATCATTTATATAAAGCTTATGTTTTTTTTTAAGGTCAACTCTTACTATAGTTGAACCACTTTCAGCAACCAAAGCTCTTCCAGGCTCACACATAATTTCTGGCATGTTATCTAATTTCAAATTATCTAAACTTTTTTTAATTTCTTCTAAGTAATTATCTAGAGATTGAGGAATTAAATCTGGATATATTGTTGGGAAACCTCCACCTACATTAATATAATTAGGTATAATTTTTGTTTTCTTAATTATATTTCCTATTTCAGCAATACCTTTAGTATAAGAGATTGGATGCATACATTGTGACCCAACGTGAAAACTTAATCCAATTTTATTTGAATTTTGCTTAACTAATCTTAACAATCCTGAAGCTTCAGAACTTAAAGCACCAAATTTTTTAGATAAGTCTATTTCAGCATGTTCATTTGATACTGCAACTCTTACAAATAATTCAAGATCTTTAGCATTATTAGTACTTTCAATAATTTTTATTAATTCATCTTTTGTATCTAAGGCAAATGTTTTAATACCATATTTTAAATAAGCCTCTTTAATACTTTCTCTACTCTTAACAGTGTGCATATACGAACATTTAGCAGTTTGGCTAAATTTTCTGATTGCTTTTATTTCTTCAATAGAAGCCACATCAAATTGGTCTATTCCACTTTTTATTAGAGTTTTAATAACTTCTTCATTAGGATTAGTTTTCACCGCATACAAAATTTTTCCTGGAAATTTTTTTTGAAAGTAATTTGAGGCAGAAAGAATAGAATTCTTTCTGATACAATAAACTGGCTTATCAGGTCTCAGTTGATTTACTAATTCTTCAACTGATTTAAATTTTTGCATTAAAAATGCCCCCCAAAAAAATTTAACAAAAAAAAGTCTTTTAATTATTTAAAAAACTTTAGTAAATGCAGCAATTAATTGAATAGTTGCTTAATGTAAAGCAAATAATTTCCTATTGAATTGTGGAAAAAAGTATCCATATAACTAACATGAAAAATGAAGCACCACTTCAAAATTTAGCTGATTTTGAGAATAAATCTCTGTTAATTGTCGATGACGACAACCCTTTTAGAGAAAGATTAGCTCGGGCTATGGAAAAAAAGGGTTTTGAGGTCATTCAAGCAGAGGGTGTAAAAAAAGGTATAGACTCTGTTAAATCTAAAAAACCTGGTTTTGCTGTTATTGATTTAAGATTGGCAGATGGCAATGGATTAGAAGTTGTCAAAGAAATACAAACATCTAATTCAGATAGCAGAATTATCATGCTAACTGGCTATGGAAACATACCTACAGCAGTTGCTGCTATTAAAGAAGGTGCTATTGATTATTTAGCTAAGCCAGCAGATGCTGAAGATGTAGAAAAAGCTTTATTAGCTGATCCATCAAAAAAAGCTGCTCCACCTGAAAATCCAATGTCAGCAGATAGAGTTAAGTGGGAACACATACATAGAGTATTTGAGCTATGTAATCGAAATGTATCTGAGACAGCAAGAAGACTTAAGATGCATAGAAGAACCCTACAAAGAATTCTTTCAAAAAGATCTCCTAAATAAATTTTCTTAATTTTAAAAGTTTTTTAGCTAAAACAGTTAAAAGTGCTATCTTAGTAAACTCAGCTAATAAAAATGGTGTAACACCTAATTGGACCAATGGCTTATCCCATCCAATAAGTATTCCCAACCAAACAACACCCAAGATATATATTGTTGAGACTGATAAAATTAACTTAGATAAAATCATGAAATAATTATCTTTGGTTGTTATAAAAGATGCTAAAAAACACGCAGACATAAATCCTATTAAATAACCCATAGTTGGACCAGTAAAGTAGATTAAACCTACTCCTCTTTCAGGAGAGTTAGAAAAAACAGGTAACCCAGCAATGCCCTCAATTAAATACAAACCGACAGTAGCAATAGCTATTTTATACCCAAAGCTAATCCCTAAAAATAATACAACAAATGTTTGCATAGTCATTGGCACAGGGTAGAAAGGAATTTTAATTTTTGCTGAAATAGCTAGAATTATTGACCCAAAAAAAATAACAAGTAGTGATTTAATTATTTGTGATTGAGTATTTTGCTTTATAAGATCCATAAAAAATAATACTCTTATTTCAATCTATAATCTATATTAATTTTTAATGAGTAAAATTCAAAAAACAGATCATTTTTATCTTATTGATGGATCAGGATATATATTTAGAGCTTATTATGCATTACCTCCTTTAACAAGAAAGAGTGATGGATTACCAACAGGAGCGGTCAGTGGCTTTTGTAGTATGTTATTCAAACTTCTTGAAGACTCAAAATCAAATGAAAATAAACATAAACCGACTCATTTTGCAGTAATTTTTGACTCTGCTAGAAAAACTTTTAGAAATGAAATTTATAGTGACTACAAAGCTAATCGTTCAGAAGCACCAGATGATTTAGCTCCTCAGTTTGAATATATAAGAAAATCTGTATTAGCTTTTAACTTACCTTCAGTTGATCTTGTTAATTATGAAGCTGATGACTTAATAGCAACATATGTAGACCAAATTTTAAAAAAAGGGGCAAAAGTTACAATTGTTTCTTCTGATAAAGATTTAATGCAGTTATTTAAAAATAAGGTTCGAATTTTTGATCCAATGAAGAATAAATTTATTTCTGAAGAAGATGTTCAAAATAAATTTGGTGTTGATCCAAGCAAAGTAATTGATGTTCAAGCTTTAGCTGGAGATAGCAGCGATAATGTTCCAGGTGTTCCTGGAATAGGAGTGAAAACAGCAGCAGAATTAATTAATAAATACGGGAATTTAGAAAAACTCTTAAAATCTGCTCATGAAATTAAGCAGAATAAAAGAAGAGAAACATTAATTGAAAATAAAGACAAAGCTTTAATTAGTAAACAATTAGTGACATTAAAACATGATGCTCCAGTTAACATAAATCTATCTGAGTTCAAATTAAAAGAAATAGACAAGGATAAACTTTTTAAATTTTTGAGAGAGATGGAGTTTAATAGACTTCTTAGTTCAGCAATATCTAAATATGGAGAACCAGATTTAGAAGGTATTAAAAATGAAACCGTCTCTAAAAAAACTCTGAATTCAATCAATAAAAAAAATTATCACCTAATTAAAGATCTAAAAGAAATTGATGATTGGATCAATGAAGCAGAGGAAGTTGGAGAGGTTGCTGTTGATACAGAAACAAGTTCTCTAGATCCACACCAAGCTGATTTAATTGGAGTTTCTTTGAGTTCTAAAATTGGTAAAGCATGCTACATCCCATTAGGTCATAAGTCACAAAAAAATTTAAATAAAGAATTAGTTTTAAAGAAATTAAAACCCTTGCTCGAAGATTCGAGTATAAAAAAAATTGGTCAAAATATTAAATTTGATTTTATTGTTTTATTTAAACATGGAATCACAATTTCTACCATGGAAGATACAATGCTAATGTCTTATGTTTTAGATGCTGGAAAAAATAGACATAATATGGATTCATTATCAGAAATTCATTTAAATCATAAAACAATTGCCTTTAAAGATTTAGTAGGAACTGGAAAAAAAGAAATTAATTTTAAGGATGTAGATGTAGAAAAAGCAAAAGATTATGCTGCTGAAGATGCTGATATAACTTTTAGATTATACAAAAAATTTCATAAAAGTCTTAAAGATGAGAAAATGGTAAATATTTATGAACTTTTTGAAAAACCAATGATAAAAATTTTAGCTTTTATGGAAATAGAAGGTATTAAAATAGATAATAAGTTTTTAAAAATTTTATCGTCTAAATTTGAAAAAAAAATAGAGAAAATCCAAAAAGATGTTTTTAAAATATCAAAAAAAGAATTTAATATTGCGTCTCCAAAACAACTTGGGGAAATTTTATATAATGAACTGAAAATAGCAGATTTAAAAAAAACAAAAAAAGGTAGTTTTGCAACAAGCGCATCAGTACTAGAAGATCTTGCTTTCAAAGGACATGAATTTCCTCAGTTAGTTTTAGATTGGAGGCAGGTTTCTAAATTAAAAAATACTTACTCAGACTCTCTTCCTGAGCATATTAATCCTTTGACAAATAGGGTTCATACTTCATTTTTACTTGCTGCAACCACTACCGGTAGATTAGCATCAAGTGATCCTAATTTACAAAATATTCCAATTAAAAGTGAAGATGGCAGAGATATAAGAAAATCGTTTATAGCAGAAAAAGACAATGTTTTAATTTCTGCAGATTATAATCAAATTGAAATGAGAATTTTAGCAGATTTAGCTGATGTAAAAGAACTCAAAAAAGCATTTAAAAATAATGAAGACATTCATTCTCTAACTGCCAGTCAAATATTTAATACAGAAATTAAAAAAGTAGATCAAGATCAAAGAAGAAAAGCAAAAGCAATAAATTTTGGTATTATTTATGGAATATCTCAATATGGTTTAGCTAAACAAATAAATGTGTCTAATTATGAAGCTGAGGAATTTTTAAATTCATATTTTGCCAAATTTCCAGAAATCAAAGTTTATATGGATCAAACAATCAAATTTTGTAGAAAAAATGGTTATGTAAATAATATCTTTGGAAGAAGATCACATTTTATAAATATTAATGATAAAAATTATAATGTAAGAAATTTTCAAGAGCGAGCTGCTATTAATGCACCAATCCAGGGTTCGGCTTCTGAAATAATGAGATTAGCTATGATAAGATTAGAAAAAAGATTAAACGAGCAAAAAAATCAAGATACCAAGATGCTTTTACAGATACATGATGAATTGATTTTTGAAACACCAAAATCCGGGGTTGAAAAAATAAGAAAAATAATAAATGAAGAAATGACAAGTGTAGTAAATAGTGACCAACATTCATTCTCTATTCCATTAACTGTAGACTTAAATATTGGTGATAACTGGGGTTCACTTCACTAATTTTAATTTGATTGCCCAAATTAGAACAATTTAGTATTTTTATAAGTATAGTATGGACAAACAAACAATAGCTTTAATAGATGATGATAGAAACATACTAACAAGTTTGAGTATAGCTTTAGAGAAAGAAGGTTTTAAAGTACAAACTTACATAGATGGGGAAAGTGCTTTAATAGGATTAACTAGAACACCACCAGATTTAGCAATAATAGATATAAAGATGCCAAAAATGGATGGTGAAGAATTATTAAAAAAATTAAGAAAAAAAACTTCCTTACCAGTTATATTCTTAACTTCTAAAGATGATGAAATAGATGAATTGCTTGGTTTAAAATTAGGTGCAGATGATTTTGTAAAAAAGTCTGGGGGTTTCTCTATTAAAGTATTAATTGAAAGAATAAGAGTTCAGCTTAGAAAAAAAGATACGAAAGACTCAATAGAAGAAAATAAAAGTATAATTTCTCATGGAAAATTGAAGCTCGATCCATCACAATTAGAATGCGAGTGGGATGGAAAACAACTTCCTGATAAGTTAACTACGACAGAATTTTTATTAGTGAAGGAGTTAGCAAAAAGACCAGGAATTATCAAAGAAAGAGCACAATTAATGGATATAGCTTATAGGGAGGATACGGATATAGAAGATAGAACTATTGACAGTCATGTTAAAAGAATAAGAAAAAAATTTAAAAAAGTTGATCCTGAATTTTCAGCTATAGAAACAAGATATGGAAGTGGATATAGGTGGAATGTTAGCTAATGCTCAGCAATCTTCTTAAAAATTTATCTATATTAAAAAAATTCTTATTTATTAATTTTATTTTTTTTACAATTATAGGTTTGTTTACATTTGCCTATATTAAAAATGTACAACCAAAATTGATTAAAAAAAAATCATCTAACCATATAGAAGTAATTAACAATACAATTGATAATTTAATAAGACTAGATGTTGAATTTGTTGAAGAGGATGTTAGAAAATTTTTATTTTCAACAAGATTTCTTTTTCAAAGTCTTGATAGAGTAATATTTTTCGACAAAGAACTAAATTTAGTTGGTGATACTGATACTTTAGATTTAGACCCAAGATCATTTCAAAAAAGGTTGGATAAAATTGAATTAGAAATACTTAATCAAAAGAAGACTGAGGAAATTACTGAAAAAAAAAATATTGATATAGGAACTGAGAATAGTGTTTCTTTAAAAGATATATTATTTAATTATGCTGGATCAAAAAATTTTGGTACTCATTTTACCTTCACTCAAGAGGAATTTAATAAGTTTAATTTAATAACAATTAAAAATGTAATGAAAAATAGTCAAAATATCGGTTTTTTGGCAATTACTGAGAATGCTAATGATATTAAGGCGGCAATAGAGGAAAGAGAAAGTTTTATACTTAGAACAGCTATTGCGGTTGGTTTAGTAATATTAATTTTTTCATTTGTTTTGAATAGATATTTTCTTAAACCAATTAAAAATTTAGTAAGTTATACAAAAACTATTAAAAATAAAAACCCTAAAACAACCAATATTGATACATTAAAACTTAGAAATGATGAGCTAGGACTATTATCAAATTCTTTAGATGATATGACATTAGAATTACAAAAAAGGATTTCACATGCAGAAAATTTTTCAACTGATCTAGTTCATGAAATAAGAAATCCCCTAGCATCTTTAAAAAGTGCTTCTGAAATTTTACATGATACTAACGATGTAAATCAAAGAATTAAACTAATAGATATTTTAAGCCATGATGTACAAAGAATAGAAAGATTAATTACTGATTATTCTCAAATGTTAAAAGATGAAGTAGCACTAAGTAAAGAAAAAATTAAAAAGATAGACATTGAACCAATTATAAAATCCGTAGTGGATGACTTTAATAATATTTATAAACTTAAAAGAGGTATCAATATTTCTTACGAAAATGATAAAAAAAATAAGTATTTTATTAATGGAATTGAAAATCGTGTTGAACAAATAGTAGCTAATCTACTGGAAAATGCAATTTCATTCAGCGATGATAATAAAAACGTGACTGTAAAAATTGCAAAAACGGATGAAGATAAAGTGATCATTAATGTATTGGACCAAGGTGAAGGCTTTAAAGAAAAAGATACTAATAAAATATTTAGAAGATTTTACAGCAATAGACCAGATAAATTTGGAGAACATTCTGGTCTAGGATTGAACATAGTTAAAAACTTGGTTGAATTGCACAATGCTTCAATCAAAGCTACCAATAGAAAAGATCAAAAGGGTGCAAGTATGGAAATTATATTTCCTAAGGTATAAAGAGTTCTATTGATTAATTAATACTTTATTGCTAGAAGACCCTCCATGGAAGATTTCAAAGTAAAAGATATATCAGAAGCAGAATTTGGCAGAAAAGAAATTTCAATTGCTGAAAGTGAAATGCCTGGATTAATGGCGTTGAGAGAAGAATATTCTGGTAAATCACCATTAAAAGGAGCAAAAATTATAGGATGTTTGCACATGACAATCCAAACTGCAGTTTTAATTGAAACACTAGCAAATTTAGGAGCTGAAGTTAGATGGTCATCTTGTAATATTTTTTCTACTCAAGATCATGCGGCAGCAGCAATAGCTAAAGCAGGTATTCCAGTATACGCATGGAAAGGTGAAACTGAGGAGGAATACCTTTGGTGCATTAAACAAACCATTACAGGTAATAAAGAATGGAAACCAAATATGCTTCTAGATGATGGAGGAGACCTTACTGCCATAATGCATAATGAGTATAAGGAATTATTAAAGAATGTTAAAGGAGTTTCAGAAGAAACAACTACTGGAATTAAAGCACTTAACAAAATGGAGAAAGATAAATCTCTTTTAGTTCCAGCAATTAATGTAAATGACTCCGTAACTAAATCTAAATTTGATAATTTATATGGTTGTAGGGAAAGCTTAGTTGATGGAATTCGAAGAGCTACTGATGTAATGATGTCAGGCAAAATTGCTATTGTAGCTGGATTTGGTGATGTAGGAAAAGGAAGTGCTGCATCTTTAAGACAAAGTGGAGCTAGAGTTTTAGTTACAGAGGCAGATCCTATATGTGCGTTGCAAGCAGCCATGGAAGGTTATGAAGTAGTTTTAATGGAAGAAGCAATTAGTAAAGCTGATATTGTTGTAACCGCAACAGGTAATAAAGATATTGTAACAGCAGATCATATGAGAGATATGAAGGATAGAGCTATATTATGTAATATTGGCCACTTTGATAATGAAATTCAAGTAGAAGCTCTAAAAAATTATAAGTGGACAGAGGTAAAACCCCAAGTTCATGAGATAGAGCTACCTAGTAAAAAAAGAATAATTCTTTTAGCAGAAGGAAGATTGGTCAATCTAGGATGTGCAACTGGACACCCTAGTTTTGTAATGAGTGCATCTTTTACAAATCAGGTTATAGCTCAAATAGAACTTTGGAATAATCACAAAAATTATGAAAATAAAGTTTATGTTTTGCCAAAACATCTTGATGAAAAAGTAGCAACTTTACACTTAAAAAAAGTGGGAGCAAAACTAACCAAACTATCTAAAGACCAAGCTGACTATATAAGTGTTGGAGTAGAGGGTCCATTTAAACCTAATGCATATCGCTATTAGCAGTGAGAAAATAGATTTATCTTCAGAAGAAAAAACAGAGAAATTAGCTTCTAGATTTTTTAAAAAAATTAAGCCAGGTGATACAGTTTTTTTATATGGAGAAATGGGGGTAGGTAAAACAACATTTATAAGATATCTAATTAATAAATTCCAAAAGGAGAGCAAATTAGAAATAACCGAAGTCACTAGTCCTACATTTAATTTACTCAACGAATATAAAATTAATGATATAAAAATAAATCATTATGATTTATTTAGACTAAAATCCATTGAAGAAATTAAGAATTTGGATCTGTTTGAGAATAACTCAAAAGTAATTACATTAATCGAATGGCCAGAAATTATTGAGAAAAGACCAGATAATTTGGTAGAATTACTTTTTAAGTATGAAGAAAATCATCAAAAAAGATCTTTACAAATTAAAGGTATAAACCTTTAGTTTATTAGATGAAAAATTTAAAAGAAATAAAAGGTGACGCCTCTTTAAGAAAATTTTATAGAAAAAAAAATAAAGATTACTCCTCAATAATAGTTTTTTGTAAAAAAGATAAGTTTAAGAATCTTCTTGTATATGATGCAATAAATAAAGTGTTAAACAAAAATAAAATTTTAGCTCCATGTTTATATAATGAAAAGTATAATCAAAATTATATTGAAATTCAAGATTTTGGTAATCAAACAGTTTTAAAAATTTTGAATAAAAAAAGAAATGATAATAAATTTATTTATTTTAAAAAGGTAATTAATACATTAAATCAAATACAATCTATCAAAACTAAAAGCATTAAAAATTTTAAAGATAAGAAATATAAAATTCCCAAATATACAAATGATATATTAATTGAGGAAGCAAATTTATTTTGTGAGTGGTATGTTAAAAAAAATTTATCGAAAAATACTAAAGGAGAATTTACAAGAAAGTTCAAAAAAATAATAAAAAAATTGACTTCAAATTTAAAATTAAAAAATGATGTATTTGTTCATAGAGATTTTCATGTTTCAAATTTAATGTTGGTAGAAAATCAAATAGGTGTAATTGATAGTCAGGATGCTTTAATTGGGAACAAAGCATATGATTTAGCATCCCTTATAGACGATGTTAGGATTAGAACTTCTATTTCATTAAAACAAAAAATTTATAACTTTTATATTAAAAACCACTTAAAATTAGAAAAACGGAAATTTAAAAATGATTTTGAAATATTATCAATTTTAAGAAATCTTAAAATTATTGGAATATTTACACGTCTTGCAATGAGAGATCGTAAAAAAAAATATCTTAAATTAATACCATATGCATGGGACCTTATAGCTATAAGAATAAAAAAAAATAAAATATTTAATGAACTAAAAAACTTGATTAATGAAAATTTTGAAAAAAAATTAAATGAAAATTAATACAGCATTAATATTATGTGCAGGCTTAGGTAAGAGATTAAATCCCTTAACTTTAGGCACTCCAAAACCTCTACTTAAATTGAATAACATAACTATTCTAGAAAGTTGTATTAACACTATTATTAAATTAGGAGTTAAAAAAGTAATACTGAACACTTTTCACTTAGGCGATCAAATTTTTGATTTTGTAAATAAAAAAAACTTTAAAATTGATATTGATATAGTTGAAGATGGATCAAAGATTTTAGACACAGGTGGTGGAATATTAAATATGATTAGTCATTCCAAGGATGAAAATTTTCTTGTTTTTAACCCAGATACATTATGGAATGAAATTTATATTGAAGAAATTGAAAGGATGAAAAATTTTTATTTTGAAAATCAATTAAATAATTTGCTTTTGGTAGCTAATAAAGAATTAAGTTTTGATAATAACTTGAAAGGAGATTTTGAATTGCAGAGTAGTTTATTAAAAAAAAATAATAACAAAAATTTTATTTACATCGGCTGTCAAATTTTGAATAAAGATCTTTTTAAAGGTTACAATATAATAAATTTTTCAATTTCAGAAATTTGGGACAAATTATTAGAAAAAAATATATTAAATGGATTCGAAAGTATAAATAAATTTTACCATTTAACTAATTTAGAAACATTCAAAAAACTAAAAGATCTTTAGCTCGTTCTTTATCGAGATACTCACAAGAAGTTATTTGTTCTTTTTTGTTTATTTCGATTATTAAAGGGTTTCCAGTAGGTATTTCCAAACTTGATATTTTATTGTTATCTAATTTGAATAAATATTTACATAATGCCCTTATAGAATTGCCATGAGCTGAAATTAAAATATTTTTGTTATTTAATTTTTTTTTAATCTCAGTTTGATAATATTTTAAAACTCTTTCATAAGTATCTTTCAGAGACTCAGTATTTGGAATTATATTTTGAGGTATTTCACTGTATGTTTTAATATTTATTGGATGATAAGGACTTTCCTTACTTAGTGGATCTGGCTTAATGTCCCAAGATCTCCTGAATTCAAGGACCTTATTTTCACCAATTTTCTTACCCATCTCAATTTTGTTTAGACCTGTAAGAACACCATAATGTCTTTCATTAAGTTCCCAAGCTTTAGTAAAACTTTTATTATCTTCCAAAACTGTCTGTATTATTTCTAAAGTTTTATTTGCTCTTAGTTGAAGAGATGAATAGTAAAAATCTATATTAATTTCTTTTTTTTTAATTAGGAGGCCAGCTTTCTCAGCTTCTTGTTTTCCTTGATCCGTGAGGTCTACATCAACCCAACCAGTGAATCTTTTTTCAAGATTCCAAATACTCTGACCATGTCTTACTAATATTAAAAAACTCATATTGTTATTTTTAAAATATATTTGTAAATAAAACTATATAATTCAATTATGAAATTTTTTTCTAATCATAAGATAATCTTTTATAGTATAAATATTTCATTAATTATTTTATATCTTTTTCCAGGAAGTATTTTTGGTTGTATTTTTTTGGATGATTGTAGCATTCAACTTCAAATTACACCAGACTTTGCTAAGATTTCTTCTAATCATTTGTACTCATTTTTTATAGTTTCAATTTTTGGTTATTTGACTTTTTTAAAAGATAAAGAAACTAAACATTTGATTATTTATTTAATCTTATTAGCAATATTGCTTGAAATTTGTCATTTGTTTATTCCACAAAGAAGTTTCCAATGGCCTGATTTATTTGGAAATTTATTAGGTGTCTTTGCTGTAATTTTTTTCAAGAATCTTATAAATAAATATGGGTTTTTTGAAAAATAAATTAATACTTTTAATATTTTTTTTATTAACAGCATGCTCTTCAATTCCAAACAATACAGCTAACAGCTGCTCAATTTTTGATCAAAGATACTTGTGGTATAAACATACGAAAAATGTTGAAAAAAAATGGGGCACTCCTATTTACATCCAATTAGCAATAATTAAGATGGAGTCTGATTTTGACTGGTTAGCAAAGCCTGCAAGACAAAAAATTTTTAAAGTTATACCTTACAAAAGACCTTCAAGTTCATTTGGTTATTCACAAGCTGTTAAAGGAACTTGGGAACAATATAAAAAAGAAACAGGAAACAATCTAGCAATCAGAGTAAGATTTAAGGATAGTGTCGATTTTATTGGATGGTACACAAATAAAACAGAATCTATTTTAAACATTTCAAAAAAAGATGCCTTCAAGCAATATATTGCTTATCACGAAGGATGGGGAAACTTTAAATATTATAAAAAAAATAAAAAAGTAATTGGTTTAGCTAATAAAGTTAAAAAGCAATCTGAAATTTATAAAAAACAATTAGTAAAGTGTAAAAATTCTTTAAATAAAAATAAATATATTATTTTTTAGACAGTTCTTTCTTAAGTTCTAAATCTACCTCATCTATCCTTTTAGTATTTTTTGCCAAAGCCAAATACATTGATGGAGTAACATATAAGGTAAAGAAAGTTGAAATGATCATACCTCCCAAAATAGTAGAGCCTACTGCTAATCTTGAACCTTCACCAGCTCCAGGGCCAATATTTCCAATGATTAAAGGCATCATAGCAATCATAGTACTCAAAGATGTCATAATGATTGGTCTTAATCTAACTGCACAAGCTTCTTTGACTGCAGACTCAATATTTTTTCCAGTAGTTCTAATTTGATTAGCATAATCTACTATTAAAATACTATTTTTTGTTGATATACCTATGAGAATAATCAGAGCAATCTGTGAAAAAATATTTACTGAGCTATTCAGAAATAAAACAAATACTAAACCACCAAAAATAGCCAGTGGGACAGTTAAAATAATTACAAATGGATGAATAAATGAATTGAATGTAGCTGCCATTACCAAATATGCAGTTAACAAAGCCAATGCAAAAATTATAAATAATTCATTACTTGTTTCCTTAATTTCTTCAGATTTTCCTTTCCAAGTAATTTGATTTTCTGGGGCTAAATCTGACATTACATTTTCAAGAAATTTTATCGCTTCAGTTAAGGTATAACCTTCATTAATATTTGCTGAAATAGTCACAGCTCGCTGTCGGTTATATCTTGCAAGTTCTTTTGCTGAACCTTCTTCTTTAAAATTGACAAGATTTGCTAAGGATATCAGTTTTCCATTAGTTTCTGATCTTACAAATATTTTAGATATTCCATCTTTATTTCTTCTATCAGATAAATATTGTTGAACAATTATTGGATATTCTTTACCTAATTTATTAAAGGTAGTAATTCGTTTACCACCATAAAGTGTCTCAAGCGTTTCTCCTATTGCTTTAGTTGAGACCCCAAGATCTTTCGCTTTATTTTTGTTAATGATTAATTTTACTTCAGGTTTATTTCTATTGTAGTCAGAATCGATTCTAGATAAATTTTTGTTTGATCTAATTTTTCTAATCACCTTTTTTTGAATTTCTTCAAGCTCGTCATAAGTACTCCCATAAATCACCATTTGTAATGGTTTATTATAACTTGAGACTCTTATAGATTGCGGAGATATTGGAAAAGCTAAAGCTTGAGGTAAAGATACGATTTTTCCAATTGCCTCTCTTAAAACTGCTTGTTGCCCTTTTTTTCGATTTTTCCAATCATCAAGAAGAGCAATTATTATAAAACTATTAAATGAATTGGCTGAACTTCCAAACCCAGGAACTCTCATTATGAATCTAGAGTAGGGGCTATCTTCTGCTTGTAACAGAGGAATTAATCTAGCTTCAACCTTTTGGGCTTGTTCTTGAGTATATTCGAAAGAACTACCTTCATCTGTTGATCCAATTATCAAATATGCACCTCTATCTTCCATAGGCAGTAATTCTTTTTTTGCAAAACTAAATAAAAGAACTGAACTAATTATTATAAAAATAATAAAAATACCTACAGATCTAGTTTTATTGATTATAGTTCCAAGTGTTTCTTTATAAAAATTAGCAAAACTTAAAAAAATTTTTTCAAATTTTAAAATAAAGATTTTTTTTGATGTTTTTTTTTGAAGAAACTTGCTTGCAAGCATAGGAGATAACGTTAGAGCTACAAATGATGAGACAACTATTGAGAAAGATAAGGCAATTGCAGTTTCCTTGAATAAAGTTCCAGAAATTCCTTCTATAAAAATTAGTGGTAAAAAGACTGCTACCAAAATTAATGTTGTAGCAATTATAGCAAAAGAAATTTGTTTAGATCCCTTATAAGCAGCAACTAATGGTGTTTCTCCATTTTCAATTCTTCTATAAATAGCATCAGTCATAATGACAGAGTCATCTGTAATTATGCCAATAGCCAAAATAAAACTTAAAAGCACAAATATATTTATAGAAAGACCAAAAATATATAATCCAAGAAAGGATGCTATTAAACTTACAGGCAAAGCAACTGCTGGGACAATTACAGCTTTTAAGTTACCTAAGAATAAATAAATTATTATGACCACCAAAACAAATGCAATTAATAAAGTTTTATAGACCTCCTCAATAGCTGCTTCCACATAATTTGCTCTATTGAATGCAACTCTTAAATCTAAACTTTCAGGCAAAGATTTCTTTACTTCCTTAATTTTCTTTTTAATATCATCAGATAATTCTACTGTTGAAGCACCACTTCTAGCATAAATTCCAATCCCTACAGTTTTTAGATTAAGCTGATCTTTTGTTTGAGCTTTAAAAAGTGTCTTTTCTGAAACAGGACCAAATTCAATATTAGAAATATCAGATAGTAAAATAATTTTATTACCTGTTTTTTTTATTGGTAGTTGTTTAATTGTTTCGATATCATTATATGATTTATCTAAATTAAGTGTGAGGTCAATATTATCTGCTTCTAGAGTACCAGCAGGCAGTCTTATGTTTTCTCCTCGTAAAGCGATCTCTACCTCTTGAATAGTTAAATTATTAGCTGCAAGTTTAATAGGATCAATCCAAACTCTAATACTTAATTCTCTTAATCCACCTACTCTTATTCTCCCTACATTTTTTACACTTGAAAATTGGTCAATTAAAAACCTTTCAGCATAGTCTCCTAATTCCAAATCACTCCAGGTTGAAGAAGATAATGAAAGCCACATAGTTGTGGTAAATCCGGCAGCTCTTTTAAGTATTTGAGGAGGATCAGACTCAGAAGGCAAGTTATCAACAACTCTTGCAACTCTTTCTCTTATATCGTTAGCAGCATTATCTAAATCAATACTAGTATCAAATTCAACATTAATAGTACTTCTGCCATTTTCAGATTTAGAGTCAATATTCTTTATTCCTTCAGCCCCACCAACAACATCTTCTACTACTTGAGTAACTTCTTGATCTACAATAGAGGCAGCAGCAGATTTATAATCAACTTGGATTTGAACTACAGGAGGCTGAATTCCATTTGGTAATTCTCTAACTGGCAGTTTCCAAAAAACAAATAAACCAAAAATAATTAATATTAGAGACATTACCCAAGATACGGTAGGTCTTTTTATGCTTAATTCTGTAATAAACATTTATTTATTTATAGGTTTTATTTTTCCTCGGGGTCTGACTTTTTTTAAGCCTTCAGCTACAATAATATCTCCCTCACTTAAACCAGATATAATTTCAACATTTTTATTACCCCTGAGACCAGTATTCACTTCTATTTTATTAGCAATATTTTTTTCATTTATCTTATAAACATATGACTTATCTCCTTCTATCATTATGCTAGTATCTGGAACACTTAAGGAGTTTCTCAAATCAAACTTAACACCAACTTCAAGCAAAGATCCTGAGATTAGTTCTAAATTATTATTTTCAATTTTTATTCTTGATAATAAACTTCTAGTATCAGCATTAATTCTACTTGAAACAAAATCTACCTTACCCTCAAAAATCTTATTTTTATAACTTGATAGTTTGACCTCTACTGGTAATCCTTTTTTAATTGATGCAGAATAATTTTCGGGAATTTTAATATCTGAATATATAGTTGAGTTATCGTCTAATGTAATAATAAAAATGTTATTTGAAACGAGAATATCTTCAGTAAGACCTGTGTATCCAAGTACTCCACTAAATGGAGCTAAAATATTTCCACTCTTTAATTTGATTAAAATCTCACCTTTTTTAACAAAATCTTTTAATTTTAAATCTTCAACAAGATCATCTTTTTTTATTTTAAAAGTTTTTGATCTTTTTGAAATTGCTGTTCCAAAAGTTTCAATTTTTTCTGAAAATTCTTTGCTTACAACTTGAGTGACAATTATTCCAGGTGGTGGTCTTTTACTAAATTTTTTTTTAAAATGATTGCCTATCATCGTTCTTCCAATAATCACAATCGCTATGATTAGAAAAAAAACTAATATTATTGAAATAAATTTTGTTGATCTTTTCATAAATTTTTTTAAATTATGCCGTATTCCGCCCAAGAACCATCATAAATACAAGGGTGATATTTATCATTTATTAAAGAATAAGCTAGTGCCAAAACACACGCAGTAACTCCAGAACCACATGAAAAAACTATATTTTTTTCATAAATGTTTTTCAAACAAGATTTAAAAATATCTTTAAGTTTTTCTTCATCTTTAAATGTTTTGTCCTCATTAAGACATTCATTGAATGGTATACAATAAGAATTTTTAATATTTCCACTTCTCAAACCTTTTCTTGGTTCGGGAATTTTTCCTTCAAATCTCTCTCTACTTCTGGCATCTATAACCTTGAATTTTTGCTCCTCTAAATTTTGATTGATTAATCTTTTATTTTTTACTAATTCTTTTTTTTCATAAGCTTTGTAATCTGATATTTTGATCTTATTTATTGTTTTAGTTACTTCTCTTTTTTCTTTAATCCATTTTTTTAAACCTCCATTTAAAACATGAATTAATTTTGGATCATGCCCATAATAGATAAAATTAAACCAGCAACGACAAGAACTAATTACATCAGAATTATCATAAACAACTATCTCGTCATTTTTCTTAATGCCCATTTTTGAAACTATTTTCTCCCACTCATTTATTTCAACTAACATATGAGGAAGTTCAGTATCTTTTTTTGAATTATTATCTAAATCAAAAAAAATAGAATTTTGAATATGTTGAGTTTTATATTCTTTAAAACCATCCCTTTTTGTTTGAGGCATATGCCATGAACAATCAATAATTTTAACTTTATTAAGATTCATTCCCAGCCAATCAGTTTCAACTAATGGCACCTTATCTTTTTTCCAAATATTTTTGATGGTATTCTTCAGCTGGGCAATAATTATTCAATAAAGTGATCTTGGTTACTACTTTATTAGATAATCTTTCATTAACATCTTTTAAAACTTTTTCAGCTGTTATCTTTTGAATATTATTAAGATAAAATATTTCACTTCTATATTGAGTTCCAAAATCTGGTCCCTGTGAATTTAATGTAGTGGGATCATGAATTTGAAAAAAAATTTTTAAAATCTTTTCATAAGTTATTATTTTTTCATCAAAATCAAGTTTTACAACTTCAGCATGATTAGTACTACCAGTACATACTTCTTTATAAGTTGTAGTAGTACTGTTGCCACCACAATAACCAACCTCAGTTTTAATAATACCTTCAATTTTACTAAATTTTATTTCGGGTCCCCAAAAACATCCAAGTGCTAAAACTGCTATTTCCATTGATTATAAATTAAATTAATTTACAAATTATTCGTATGCTCAGTAAAAATCAATTAGGTTTTTTGTACATGTTCATGTCTGTTTGTGCCTTTTCTATAATGGACATTATTGTAAAATGGTCAATTGAATATCCTATTGGGCAAGTTTTATTTTTTAGAGGGTTTTTTGGAATAATTTTTTATTTTTGTATTATTCCAAGAGACAGACTCCATAATTTTTATTTAACTAAAAGAGCTGGACTTCATTTCTTAAGATGTTTATCAGGATTAATTGCTTTGGTTGCTATTTTCATAGCTTTAAGAAGTTTACCTTTAGCAACAGTTGTCAGCATCTCTTTTGCAGCTCCAATATTCACAACTATTTTTTCAATTTTTTTATTAAATGAAAAAGTTGGATTATTTAGATGGTTAGCTGTCTTAGTTGGATTTATAGGAATTTTAGTTATCACTGAACCAGGAATAAGTTCACTTAACATTTATTATGTTTTTCCAATAATTTTCTGTTTGGGACTTTCTTACGTCGCAATAGCAATTAGGCAGCTATCAACTTCAGAGCCTGTTTGGTTAATTTCTTTTTATTTTTCTTTAGCAATAACTTTACTAAGTTTTTTAACAATTCCTCAGGGGTGGATAATGCCAGATTTAAGAGATTTTTTATTATTATCAATGATAGGTATTTTTGGTGGAGTTGCAAACTTGTGGTTAAGTCAATCTTATAAATATTCTGAAGTATCATTAGTTACACCACTGAAATACTTGGCTTTAGTTTTTGCAATATTTTTTGGCTATTTTATTTGGAATGAAATACCAACTATTAAAACATTATTTGGTGCAGCTTTAGTAATAATCTCTACAATGATCATTTTTAGAAGAGAGATTTACCAAAAAAAAAATATCACGTCTAAAACAATTAATGACTAAAGTTCCAAAGTACTGGAAAAAAGCAAAAAAAAATTTGTCTAAGAAAGACAAAATAATGGCTAGATTAATTAAAAAATACGAAAACCCATCGGAAACTATTTTAACATCAAGAAAAGATATCTTTTATTCATTATGTAAAAGTATCATTGGACAACAAATAAGTGTTGCTGCTGCTAATTCTGTTTTTTTTAAATTTAAAAAAAAATGTAATAATAAGATTAATGCTAGAATAGTTTCAAGACTGACTTTTTCACAAATTAAATCATGTGGTCTTAGTCGCCAAAAGGTTAAAGGAATAAAAAGCTTAGCTAAACAAACTTTAGATAAAACCTTTAATCCTAAACTTATAAATAAGATGGATGATGAAGAGGCCATTAAGTATTTATCAAATTTAAGACAGATTGGAAGGTGGTCTGCTGAAATGATATTACTTTTTACTTATAACAGATCTAATATTTGGCCAATACAAGACATTGGTCTTTTAAGAGCAATTTCAAACAATTATAAAAAAAAATATTTACCACCTGATAAGTTTGTTAGTTTACTTAAAAAAAGGTTTTCACCTTATTGTTCAGTAGCAACATGGTACTTGTGGAGAAGCATAGATCCTGAACCTATTCAGTACTAAACCCCTCAATAATTTGCATATGTCTCGTCGTTGTTTCTTTAGCTAAATTCCAACCAGCTAGATATTCTTTTGATTCATGACATTTTAATGCTTGTTCATAACTTGGAAATTCCCAAACCACTGTTCTAACGAAGTCATCTCCGTCAAATGTTTTGTGATTTCCCCCTCTCACTAGAGGCACTCCACCAAATCCTTTAATTATAGGTGTTACTGTTTCAGCGTATTTTTTTAAATTTTCTTGATTATCTATTTTTAGATATAAACTTATCCAATATGCTTTCATGATTTCTCCTTTTTAAATAATTTTAATTATGATAATAGATTTCATGGCAGAGAAATTAATCATCGAATTTGATGAATATACTAAAATTGTTGAGAAATTAGCAATAGAAATTCACAAAAACTATAAACCCACAGTTCTTGTAGGGATTATGAGAGGTGCTGCACCAATAATTGATATTTTATCTAGAATTTTAAAACTTCCAATTGCTTATATAGTCATCCAAAGTTATTCAGGTGAGGGCATGGAGGACAAGCAAGGTCAATTAATGTTTTCAAGAGAAATTAGTTCTTTAGCAAAAAATGAGGATTTTAATAAGGTACTTTTAATTGACGACTTGTCAGACACAGGGCTTACTTTAAACAAAAGTATTGAATGGTTAAAAAATTATGCTCCAATTAAAAGCTACATTAAAGAAGTTAAAACAGCATGTTTATGGAAAAAGAAATCTTCATCATTTGAGCCTGATTTTTGTCCTGTAAAATTAGACTCAGATCCTTGGATCGTTCAGCCAACTGAGCACTATGAGGAACTATCTATCGATAAATTAATTGAAAAAAATAAATAGGACCAGATTGAACTGGCCCTATTAAATTTGTTTAAGCAACTGCAAAACTCACAACACTTAATACTGCAACAACCCATATCGCAGGTGATGTACTTGAAAATTTTCCAGTAAATATTTTAATTAATGCATAAGACACAAATGCTAACGCAATACCATTACTTATACTATACGTTAAAGGCATTGCTATCATTGCAAGAATTGCTGGAGCAGACTCTGAAATATCATTCCACTCTATATCTGTAATATTTCTTATGAAAAGAACAGACACAAATAGCAATGCGGCACCATCAATTTGCTTAGGCAAACTGGTTGCTAAAGGAGCAAAAAATATACAAGCTAGGAATAATATACCTATTACTAATGAGGTCATTCCAGTTTTTCCTCCAGCTTTTACACCTGCTCCAGATTCTACATAACTCGTTACAGTAGTAGTTCCCATCATTGCACCAGCAACAGTACCAACACTGTCAGATAACATTGCTTTATTAATGTCTTGAACTTTACCATCTTTCCCAACCTTACCAGCTACATTAGCAACTGAGGTTAGAGTTCCAGCAGTGTCAAAGAAGTCAATAAATAATAGTGTAAATATTACAGTAGACATCCCTGCAGTCATTGCTGCAGATAGATCAAATTCAAATAAGTATGTCATTGGAGGTGGTGCGCTTGCAATACCATTAAATTTCGCTAGTCCTGCAGCCCAAGCAATAATACTAAAAACTAGAATACCAATAATTATATTTCCTTTAACATTCATTTTTTCTAGAACTATGATCGCTATAAACGTTGCACAACCTAGTAAAACTAAAGGATCACTAAGATCACCCAATTGTACTAAGGTTACTGGATTATCAACTACCACTTCCATAATTTGTAGACCAATTATTGCCAAGAACAAACCAATACCAGCTCCAATTCCTAGTTTTAAACTTTTAGGAATAGAATTTATTAACCAAGCTCTAATCGGCGTTAAAGAAATGATTAAAAATAATACTCCGGCAACCAATACTGCACCTAAAGCTTCTTGAGGTGTGTATCCCATACCAGCACAAACTCCAAAAGCTACAAATGCATTAATTCCCATTCCTGGAGCAAGTCCTATTGGCCAAGTTTTTCCATAAAAAGCCATTATAAAACATGCTAAAGCTGTAGCTAAAATAGTAGCTGTATAAACTGCGCCGAAGTCAAAGAAGCCTTTGTCGGGACCGGCAAATTCACCCGATAATATAAATGGATTTAAAAACATTATATAAGCCATGGTCAAAAAAGTAGTTGTTCCGGCTATTACTTCAGTTTTAAAATCAGTTTTGTGTTTTTTATAATTGAAATAATTTTCAAGCATTTTTCCTCCTGTTAAAGAAATAATTATTTGATTCTTTTTGTAATTACCTTTTAAAACTATACTTTATTCACAAATTTCAACTCAGAAGTTTATATTTATGCCATAATTTGATTGTTATGATTGAAGTATGAAGAAACTAAAAATTATTTTTACAAGCTTTATTGTAATAATGATCCTATCAGGGTGTCAGACTATTAAACAAAAAACAGATGCTATCGTCGAAAAAGAAAATCAAAAATTAACTAAATATATTGGTAAATCCTCAAGTGTTTTACAGATAGATTTAGGTAAACCAGATGAGGATTTTAAAAATGACAAGGGCAACTTAGTATTTGTTTATAATACTAAAAAATATGGAATTCCTTGTGAAAGAAGATTTGAAGTAGATCCAAATTCTGTTGTTGTTGGTTTTGTTTCTAACGGTTGTTTTTAATGATACCTGTGGGGAATTGCACCCCACAAGCAAGGTTTGACTTATTTTATTTCTATAAGTTTTTTCTTCTTATGCTCTGGAACAATTCTTTCACAAGATATTGTTAAAAGACCATCTTTAAGCTCAGCACCATTAACCTTTACATCATCAGCAATTGTAAATGATCTTGCAAATTGTCTTTGAGAAATACCTTTATGAATTATTTCTCCATCAGCAGTATTATCTGATTTATTAACTTGTTTTGTTTTTACCGTTAATAAATTATCCTCAAACTCAACTTCAACATCTTTTTTATTAAAACCAGCTAAAGCAACTTCTATTGCGTAGTTATCCTTTCCAGTTTTTCTGATGTTATAAGGTGGGTAGTTCGACTGCATCGTCAAAGCACCATTCCCTAACATATTTTCGAATTGATCAAACATATCGTCGAATCCAATTGAAAATGGTCTAAGTGAGTTAAATATAGATAGATCCTTACTTGTCATATTATCCTCCTTTGTTAAGCAAGTTTATATTTTGTAAGTCCCATTAGGCGAATTACCAATTTTATTTGGGAACTAATTATTAATTTTCAAGATATAAAAATTAAATTTTTTTGGATATTTTTAGAGCGAATGCATAATCAAGAGCAATTTCCTCAATCGCCCCATCTCTACCTGACTTACCTCCATGTCCAGCATTCATTTCAGTTTTTAAAAGTAATAAATTATTGTCTGTTTTTAAGTCTCGAAGTTTAGCTGTGAATTTAGCTGGTTCATCAAATAATACCCGGTTATCACTTAAGCTTGTTGTAATTAACATATGAGGATAATCCATTTTTTTTATATTGTTATAAGGTGCATATGAAAAAATATAATTAAAATGATCTTTATTATCTTTTGCGTTTCCAAATTCATCAAATTCTCCAACTGTTAATGGCAAAGAATGGTCGAGATTAGTAGTTAAAGAGTCAACAAATGGCACTGCCATTATAATTCCTAGAAACAATTCAGGAGCTTCATTAACTACTGCACCCATTAATAGTCCTCCTGCCGAGCCACCCATTCCTATTATCTTGCCTTCAGAAGAATATTTGTTTTCAATTAGATATTTTGCGGCGTAAATATAATCTTTAAAAGTATTTTTTTTGTTTGTAAGCTTTCCTTCTTTCCACCATTTCATACCTTTTTCCATTCCACCTCTTATATGTGCAGTTACCCAAATTATATCTCTGTTGATTAGACTTAACCTTGTTGATGAAAAACTAGGGCTCATTGAATTTCCATAAGATCCATAACCGTACAACAATATATTTGCGTTTCCATCTATTTTAGTTTTCTTATGTCTTGTTATAGTCAGAGGAACTAATCTTCCATCGTGAGATTTATATTCTACTCTTTCTACGATATAATCTTCTGAATTATGTCCAGAGGGTATTTCTTGTTCCTTAACTAATTTTTTATTTTTCGTTGAAAGATTATATAAATAAACTCTCGAGGGAGTTTTTGGTGAAGAATATCCGAGATAAATTTCATCTGTGTTTTTATCCTTTTGCCTCAAAGAAATATTGGGCACATAAACCTTTTCGTCAGAAAAAACTATTTCCTCCTCTAGTCCTGTTGAAACATTTTTTACAAACAATTTATCTAATGCGTCAGACACTTCAGAACGAAGTATCCAGTTTTTTAAAAATACTAATCCTCCTATCAAAACTTCATTTTTTGCTTCGATAAAAGGATTCCAATTTTGGGTTTCTAAACTATCTGAAATATCTACCTTGAAGTCTTCAGCATCCTTATTTGTGTGATTATAAAATTTATTATCCCAAGAGTTTACAGAATATAAAATTCCTTTCTCCCTTTTTTTTATTAATTTAGGTTTTGGTTTTTTTTCATCAACTTTGAAATAATATTGTTCTGAGGTATTATGATCTGAAGTTGTAATAAAATAATATTTTTCATCTGAACTTATATTGATCCCTACAGTAAACGCTTCACTTTTTTCCTCAAAAACCAGTTCATCAGAATTATTATGATTTCCAATTTCGTGTCTAAAAATCTTTCTAGCTCGATGGTTTTTATCTAGTTTTGAGTAAAAGATATATTTGTCATCTAAACTAAAAGTAATACCTCCTGATGTATTAGAGATTTCTTTTGTAATAATTTTGTTAGAAATAATTTCTCTTATATAAATGGTGTAATATTCCGATCCTTTTGTATCTAAAGAATAAGCGAGATATTTATCATCATGACTGACCTCTAAATCACCAACCCCAAAATACTCTACTCCTAATTTTTCTTTTTCTTTATCTCCATTCCAAATTTCCTCAATTTTCTCTGTTTCAATTTTTCTTCTCAATTTTATAGAGTAATTTCCCTCAATTGTCGTCTTAGTCCAATATTCATATGTGTGATCTTTGTAGGGAAGAGACTCATCATCGAGTTTAATTCTTGCTTTTACTTCATCAAATAATTTTTTTTGTAAATTTTTTGTGTCTTTTAAATGATATTCTGTGTAGTTATTTTCCTGTATCAAATATTCTTTTACTTCAGGTACTAATTTATTTTTATCTGTTAAAACTTCCAAAATATTTTTTTGGTGTATCCAGCTATAATTGTCTTCCCAAGTGATATTGTGACAAGATTTTATTTCAGGTTTTTTCCTAAGATGTGGTACTTTCATAGTATAGAGAAATATATGAATATTATAATTTATACATTAGTTATATTGGCAGTTTTTTACTTTTTGATGAAGTTTATTAGTAATATTTCATCAAAAAAGATATCTAAAAGTATAAGATTCTTAATTGTCTTAGGATTAATTGTTTTAGCAGTTTTATTTGCTATGGGAGGAAAATATTTGTTAACTTTGCCTCTAACCTTGGCTAGCCTTGCATTATTAAAATTAAAAGGATTATCTCTTTTTCAATTAATATCGCTCTATAGATTGATACAAACTTTGAGACGATCAGGACGATTTTCATTTAACCAACCTGGTACCAGAAACTCTTCTTCGATATCTATTCCAGAAGCATATAAGATTTTAAATTTAGATATAAGTAAAAAAATCACCAAAGAAGAAGTAAATAAAGCTTATGTAAAAATACAAAAAAAAATACATCCAGATATTTCTCCTGAAACCTCAAGACTATCATCAATAGTAAACGAGGCAAAAGATATAGTTTTAAATGATATTTCTTAATTAAGAATTTCTATAACCTTCTTGAATACTTTCTCAGGATTAATTTTTTCTTTTCCATCAGTATGGTGATTTACTGTTTCTACTCCCTCAGGAATTATTGGAAACATTCTTGAATTATAGTTTCCATAGATTATAGGAGTATCTACCATCAAAGTAATTGTTTTTATACCTAGGGCTGCTGATAAATGACTAAAGCTACTATCGTTACAAATAGATAAATTACAATTTTTTATAATTGGCAAGGTTTCTTTAATCGAAAAATTATCCAAAGGGAAACAAATATTTTTAAATTTAGAGTTTAATATTTCATTCAATATAATTTGCTCTTCATTATTTTTACCAGTAGCAAGAAAAAATTTACAATTTTTAGTTTTTGATATTTTTTCGATAACAGATAAAAATATTTTTGATGGGACTCTTTTAGTTGGGCCAGAACCTCCAATACCTAAAAGTATATTTGTTTCATCTTTATTAATGTTAAATTTTTTAATTGAGTCTAATATTATCGAATTATCTATTTGAATTTCAGGATCTCCTCTAACCTTTAAATTTATTTTATCTATAAAAAATTTTTTTGGGGTATCAATGATATGTTGATCAGTTTTTTGAAATAATGGATATTGATAAATTTTAGAGATACCAGACAATCTAGCAATTAAATTAAATCTTAAAGATGAATTAAAAATGAAAATTTTTTCAAAATTTTCCTTCTTCAAATCTTTAATTAAATTGAAGCTACCTATAAAGCCTTTATGCTTATTGTTATTTTTATCTCTTTCTAAAGTTATAATCTTATCAATATAATTTGTTTGATGTAAATATTGGTCAGCTTTTGAACTTTCTTTCACAAGTAAACTTATAGGTGAATTATATTTTTCGAATAAAGCCTTAATAAAGGGAAGAAAGATTATAGTATCCCCAATTCCCATTCTATTTTGAACTGCTAATATTTTCATATGGTATTTATAAACTTTACTAGATATATTTTTTATATAAATTTTTATTATGACAAAAATAAGTGGAATATTTGCAGCTACAATGTCAGTTTTTAATTCTGACTTAAGCCTTAATATAAAGAAAACAATAGAACATGCTGAAAAGCTCATAGATCAGGGTTGTCATGGAACAGCAATATTTGGAAGTACGGGTCAGGCTCAACTAATATCTGTTTCAGAAAAAATCAAACTTCTAAATAATCTTTCAGCCAGTAAATATAAGGACAAGCATTTAATAGGCACAGGCTTAAACTCGTTGACTGAAACAATAAATTTTATGAGAGTAGCTACTTCACTAAGTTTTAAAAAATTTTTAATTATGCCTCCAGCGTATTACAAGTATGGTGATAAAGAAGTAATACAATTTTACTCAAAAATAATAGAAGCAGTCCCTTCGTGCAAGATTGTTCTTTATAATTTTGAGAAGCTTTGTGGGTATAAATTTAGTGTAGAATGTGTTGAGGAGCTTGTAAAAAAATTTCCAGATCAGATAGTAGGTGTTAAAGACAGTTCTTATAATCTATTTGAAAGTTTAAAATTAGAAAATTTTTCTATTTTTCCTGGTTCAGAACTCAAACTGTTAAAAGGCCTACAGCTAGGCTGTTCAGGTATAATAACTGCAACTTGTAATGCAACAGCTGAACTTTCTAGAAAAGTTTATGATGATTTTTTTTCTGGCAAGGAACAATCTTATAATCAAAAATTGTGTGAGGTAAGAAAAAATTTTGATAAGTATAACCTGATTTCAGGATTACATACCTTTTATTCTAAAGAGAATAAAATTTATGAAAATATTTTACCTCCATTAAGACTTTTAAACGCGAATGAGCAAAAAGATTTAATAGATAATTTGAATAATTTAGACTTTAAACTTAATTCTAAAATGGCAGCTTGATATGCAATTAGCTAGATTTTTAAACAAGGTTTTTGAAAAAGGCGGGTTCATTTTGACTGATGCTAATTCAAAAGATTATATAATTGGAGAACCTGGAAATAATCCCATGAAATTAAAAATCTTAAAAAAGGATCTTAATTATAAATTATTATTTCACCCAGACTTATATTTTGGTGAGGCCTATACAAATGGAGAAATAGTTATTGAAAACGGTTCTCTTACTGATTTTTTAGATTTAGCTTTAATGAATTTTGGAAGAGGAGAATTGAATTTTTTTAGTTATTTAATTAACCGTCTAAGAGGCTCATATAGGTACCTAACGAATTTTAATTTTATAAAAAAATCAAAGATGAATGTATCCCATCACTATGATATCTCTGATGATTTGTATGATTTATTTTTAGATTCTAAAAGACAGTATTCTTGTGCATATTTTAAAAATGATAATGATACTTTAGAAGTAGCACAAAATAATAAGATCCAACATATAATTAAAAAATTAAATATAAAAGATAATCAAAAAGTTTTAGATATAGGTTGTGGTTGGGGTTCATTAGCATTTGATATTGCCAAAGCTGCAAGTTGTGAAGTCACTGGGATTACTTTATCTGAGAATCAATTTAATTACTGCAATCAAAAAGCTAAAGATTTAAATTTAGAAAATCAGGTAAAGTTTAAGCTAATGGATTATAGAGAACTTAATGAAAAATTTGATAGAATAGTGAGTGTAGGGATGTTTGAACATGTAGGAAGAAAGTTTTACAAAAAATTTTTTAAACAAATAGAAAAACTTTTGAATGAAGATGGAGTATCTTTAATACACACAATAGGTTCAGTAAATCCACCAAGAGATCCTCATCCATGGATAACTAAATATATTTTTCCAGGAGGGTATACTCCTAGCTTAAGTGAAGTAACAACTCCGATAGAAAAAGCAGGCTTGATTGTGACTGATATAGAGGTCTTAAGACTTCATTATTCTCACACTTTGAGACATTGGAAAGAAAATTGCATAAAAAATAAGGAAAAAATTATTAGGATGTTTGATGAGAGATTTTTTAGAATGTGGGAATTCTATCTTGCTGGATGTGAGATGGCTTTCAAGTGGGGAGATC
>QBYM01000010.1 GCA_003282825.1 Pelagibacteraceae bacterium AG-325-J17
ATTATTAAAACTGGTTCAAAAATAGCTATTAATATTTCTGAGAAAGTTTAAATTTAAGCTTCTAACTCTACATCCCAATATAGATAATCCATCCAACTTTTGTGAAGATAATTAGGAGGAAAGTTTTTACCATTACGATGTAGATCTTCAGTAGATGGTTGATAGGGGTATTGATGAAGTTTCATTCCAGATGATTTGAGTAGTTTTCCACCTTTTCTTACATTACATGCTGAACAAGCTGTCACAACATTATCCCAATGGGTTTCACCACCTTTTGATCTTGGTAATAAATGATCAAATGTAAGTTCCTCGCTACTTCCACAGTACTGACATGAAAATTTATCTCTCAAAAAAACGTTAAATCTTGTAAAACTAGGTTTTGACTGAGGTACAATATAATCTTTTAGTGCAATCACACTTGGTAGTTTCATATTAAAAGATGGACTTCTTACAACTCTATCATAATTGCTCACAATGATAACTCTATCTAAAAATACAGACTTAACAGTATCTTGCCAAGACCACAGAGATAAAGGATAATAACTTAAGGGTCTATAATCTGCATTTAAAACTAATGCTGGACATTTTTCTAGCGAGACATCTTGCTCAATAAAGTTATTCATACTTAAACATTAGCTTAAATAAAAAAAATTTTCAATGATAAGGAATATTAAAATTTTTTTAAAATATAATTTAATGCTATGCTTGATGCTTCTATAGGGATATGGTGGTCACAATTTTTTATTATGTGAGTTTCAATTTCTATATCATTTCTAATAAAAAAATCTTTTGCTTCTAACAAAAAATTTGGCATTACTACCTGATCTGCATCTCCATGAATTAGTAATGTGCTTGTTGCGACTTTTTTTCTCAACTTTAGATCTTCTGGATCAATTATTTTACCGGAAAAACCTACAATACAATTAAATTCTTTGTCAGCCGTCAATCCCAAATTTATAGACATCATACATCCCTGGCTAAAACCAGATAAGCAAATTTTATTATTATCAATATTATATTCTTTTTTGACTTCATCAATAAACTGGCTCAATTTTTTTTCAGCTCTCTGTGATTGAGCCAAAATATATTTTGGATCTTCATTTGATAAATCAAACCATTGATATCCAGATGGATTTATATGACACCTCTCGTGACCATTAGGACAAATAAAAATTGTGTTTGGTAAATGTCTTTTCCAATTCAATGATAATACACTTATATCTTTACCATCTCCCCCATAGCCATGAAGTAAAATAATAGCATTTTTAATCTCAAAATTATTCTCTGGCTTTATTATTGTTGTATCTAGGCAGAATGTCATACTTTGTGAATTATGTTTTTTTATTTTTAAAATACCCTACAATACTACTATGATTTCAGGAACAATTGTAAAAATTTTATCTATAACATTTTTAATTGCAGTTGGAGTAGTTTTAATTCTAGGTATTGGCACTTTATTTAAAGGCGGGGAAACAAGTAAAAAATATTCCAACAAACTGATGCAATTAAGAGTTTTGCTACAATTCATTGCAATAATAATTTTAGTTTGTTTTGCTTATTTTTTCAAAAATTAATTATATTTTGCTAACCAATCAATAAATTTTTGATCATCAAAATCTATAGATCCAATTATTCTAGCAAACTCTAATCCATCCTTATTAAATATAATTGAAGTTGGTATTCCCCTTAGGCCAAATTTTTTAGCCAAAGTTATAGGTGAGTCAAAATAAATTTTTAAATTTTTTATTTTTAGATCTTCAAAAAATTTTAATGAGTTTTCAAGATTATCTTGCCCAACATTTATTGGAAAAATTTTTAATTTATCTAAATTTTCTTGATTTTGTAATAAATCTAAAGAGGGCATTTCTTCTTTGCAAGGAGCACACCAAGTTGCCCAAAAATTCAATAAGATCAAATTTCCTTTATAATCACTTAAGTCTATTTGATTATTTTGATCATCTAAAAACGTTAAATCTTCGTATTTTTTTAAATCTTTGTTTATAACGAGATTTTTTATATCAGATGCCTCTATAGCAAATGAATTAAATATTAAAAAAATTAAAATTATTAAAAATCTCATGTTAAACAGGTATAATTAATTATCATGGCAAAAAATAAAAACAACCAGGCAATATGGAGTACTAGAATTAAAGATAATACATCTAATCTTTTTCAGAAAATTGGGAGCTCTATAAACATTGATAAAAGACTTTATAAGGAAGATATAGCTGTATCTATTGCTCATGTAGAAATGTTATTTAAACAAAAAATAATAACTTTTAAAATTAAAAATAAAATTATTTACGGACTTAATAAAATAGAAAAAGAAATATCAAAAAATAAATTAGAATTTAATAAAAAATATGAAGACATTCATATGAATATTGAAAAAAGACTTTTTCAAATCATTGGAGATGAAGCGGGATATGTGCACACGGCCCGATCGAGAAATGATCAAGTTATAGCTGACTTTAAAATATGGATAAAATCAGCGAATAAAGAAATAAACTTAAAATTGAATTCATTAATTAAAACTTCGCTTAAATTAGCTGAAAAAAATATTTACACTATAATGCCGGGTTTTACACATCTCAAAAATGCACAAGCGATTTCTTTTGCACATTATCTTATGGCATATGTCGAAATGTTTAGCCGTGATAAAAAAAGATTTGATAACAATTTAGATAATTTAAATGAAAATCCTTTAGGTGTGGCTGCGCTTACTGGAACGTCATTTAATATTGACAGATACTATACTACAAAAAAATTAGGATTTAATAAACCAACTAACAATTCAATTGATACTGTTTCTGACAGAGATTTTGTTTTAGATTTTCTTTATAGTGTGTCAGTTTGTTCAATGCACATTTCTAGAATTGCAGAAGAACTTATTATTTGGAATTCTGATGCTTACAACTTAATAAATTTATCAGACAAAGTTGTTACTGGCTCATCCATAATGCCTCAAAAAAAAAATCCAGATCTTTTAGAATTCTTAAGAGGAAAATCAGGTAGTACTTATGGAAATTTATTTTCTATGCTAACAATTTTGAAAGGATTACCATTATCATATTTTAAAGATCTTCAAGATGATAAAGAAATAGTTTTTAAATCCTATGATACTTTAATTGGTTGTTTAAAAATTTTTGAGGAAGTTATAAAAAACATAAGACCAAACAAAGAACAAATGTTTAAACTTGCAAATAATGGTTACATTACAGCGACAGACTTAGCAGATTATCTTGTTAAAAATCACTCTTTGTCTTTTAGAAAAGCTTATCAAAAGACAGCGGGAATAGTAAATCTAGCAGAAAAAAAGAAAAAAAATCTTAATGAATTAAGTTTAAATGAAATGAGAAAAATTGTACCAGGGCTTAAAGATGATGTTTTTAAAGTGTTTGATTTAAAAAATTCTGTTAATTCTAAAAGATCTTATGGAGGAACATCTTTTGATAATATTAAAAAAATGATAATGAAGTATAAAAAAACTAAATGATCAAAAAAATTTTTTTCTTTTTGGCTCTAAGTTGTTTAATAGTTTCGTGTGGAAAAAAAGGGGACCCTATATACAAAGATCCTGAAAAAAAAACTGATTTGCAAACAGTTCTTAAAAATAAAGCATAATGAAATACATTAACAAAAAGCTTTCAATTGAAAAAGTTGCTGTAGAAAATATTGCTAAAAAGTATAAAACTCCAACTTATTGTTACTCCTATAGACAATTAAAAGAAAATATTAGAAATTTTAAAAAAAATTTTAAATCCTTTTCTCCATTAATATGTTTTTCAGTCAAATCTAATACAAATGTTAATTTGATTAAGGAAATTGGCAAATTAGGTCTCGGGGCAGATGTTGTATCAATGGGTGAATTAATGATAGCTATTAAAGCAGGTATAAAGCCCAAAAAAATTGTTTTTTCTGGAGTAGGGAAAACATCAAATGAAATAGACTATGCAATTGATAAAAATATACTTTTAATAAATGCTGAATCTGAAAGTGAAATTAAAGAAATTGAAAGAATAGCAAAATCAAAAAAGAAAAAAGTTCATGTTGGTATAAGATTAAATCCTAATACAGACGCAAAAACTTTAAAACAAATTTCAACTGGAAAAAAAGAAAATAAATTTGGTGTTAACGAAAAAACTTTTTGTGAGCTTGTTAAATATTGTAAAGGCTCTAAAAATATAATCCTTAAATGTTTAAGTGTTCATATTGGAAGTCAAATTTTAGATCATAGACCATATGAAAAAATGCTTAGAATTCTCGATAAAATTATAAATAAAGTTAATCATAAATTTGAGTTTATAGATCTCGGTGGAGGGATGGGAATTTCCTATAACAATAATGATAAAAAACTTAATTACAAAAGATACAATATTGCTATAAAAAAATTTTTAAAAAATAACAAATCAAAAATTATATTTGAACCTGGTAGATCAATTATAGGTGATACAGGCACTCTAGTTTCAAAAGTGATTTATATTAAAAAAAGTGGAAGAAAAAATTTTGTCATTATTAATGCTGCTATGAATGATTTCATGAGACCAGCATTATATGGTGCTTCACATAAGATGTTACCTTCTGTTAAAAAAAATACTAATTCAAAAAAAACCTATGAAGTTGTAGGGCCAATTTGTGAGAGCACTGATAAATTTACTACTTTAAAAAGTTTTCAAGAACTTGAAGAAAATGATTTTATAGTTATCTGTGATGTTGGAGCATATGGGATGTCTTTGAGTTCAAATTATAATCTAAGACCCAAGCCAATAGAGTTATTAATAAAAGGATCAAAAATTAAAATAATTAGAAAAAGACAAAAGCACAAAGACTTAGTGTAGCTTTTGACAAAAATGATTAGAAATATAATTTTTTCAATTTTCTTTTTTTTAGGAATAATAATTATTTCACTAATTTTTTTACCTGCATTTTTTTTACCAAAAAAAATAGTGCTAATTGGTGGGAAGTTAATGGGGTATTGGACTAGTTTTTGCCTAAAAGTTTTTTTATCTACTAAGATTACTATTAAAGGTAAAGAAAATATGATTACAAATGAGAAGTTTTTTATAGCAGCTTCTCATCAATCTATGTTTGAAACTTTTTATTTACAAACTATTTTTAATTCACCAATATTTATTTTGAAAAAGGAATTGCTCCATATACCTATATTTGGGTGGTATTTAAAAAAAATTGGATCAATTTCTATTCAAAGAGATAAGATAACTAAAGATAATTTAGGATTCTTTGAAGATATATCAAAAAAAATCTCAAATTCAAATCAACCACTAATAATATTTCCACAAGGAACAAGAGTTTTGCCAGATGAAAGACCACCTTTTAAGAAAGGTGCTTCAAGAATTTATGAAAAGTTAAAAATTACTTGCCAACCTGTTGCTATTAATTCTGGTTACGTTTGGCCCAAAAAAGGCTCAAAAAATGCAAACAAAAATATAACTATTTCAATCCTAAAACCTATAGAGCCCAAGTATTCTAAAGAAGAATTTATGAAAATTTTAGAAAATGATATCTATTCAGAATTAGATTTATTGAATTAACCCTTCATAGGCATTACTACAAATATGCTATCAAAGTCCCCGGGATCCTTTATTAATACTGGAGATCCAGTGTCATTGAAAAATAATTCTATTTTACTTCCATCAAGTTGAGATGCTACATCTAACAGATACCTTGAATTAAAACTGATTTCTAACTCGTTATCAAATTGTACTGAAAGTAATTCTTTTCCATCTCCACTATTAGTATTATTTACAGACAAGTTTAAAGTGTCTTTAGCTAAATTAAACTTTACACCATCCTTTTTATCAAGCGATACAGAAGCAACTCGATCAACAGAGTCTAAAAAAAGCTTAAGGTCTATTTCTAATTTTTTTTGATTATTTTTTGGTATTACTTGAATATAATTTGGAAACTTTCCATCAATTAATTTTGAAATCAAAATACTATTATTTAATTCAAACTTTATTTTAGATTTAATATTTGAAATTTTTACATCTCCTTCATAATTTTCTAATAATGAACATAATTGAAAAATAGTTTTCTTTGGCAATATTATAGGATCAAAGTCTATTTTTTGATTTAATCTTATTTTTGATATAGACATCCTGTGACTGTCTGTGGCAACAGCTGTGAGATAATTTTTATTCTCAAATTCTGTTTGATGAAAATAGATCCCACTTAAATAATGTCTTGTTTCATCATTTGAAACAGAGAACTTACACTTATTTAATAATTTTAAAAAGCTTTTTGATTTTATTGAGAATTCATTTTGATTAAAGTTTTCATCTGTTAGCGGAAATTCTGAAGCACTAATACAGTTAAGGTTAAAAACAGATTTTTCAGACTCTAGATGTAATTTGCTTATGTCTGTTAAAGTACAATTTATTTTTTTTCCAGAAGAAAATTTTCTCACAATATCGTACATAATTGCCGATGTTGTCGTAATTTTACCTTCTTCTAAAACTTCAACGTTATCTATTTGGTGTATAAAAATTAAATCTAAATCAGTTGCTGTAATAGTAAGTTTTGATTTTTCTGCATTTAATAAAATATTTGATAATATCGGAAGAGTACTTCTTTTTTCTATCACTCCTTGACAATAGTTTAGTGCTTGTTGTAAATCTTGTTGGTTAAGGTTAAATTTCATTTTCAGCGTTATTATACAATATTTGATTTTTAAGTTTGTTAATATTGTCAACCATATCTAGATCTTTAACTTTTAATTTTTCAATAGTTTTAACAGAATGTATTATGGTTGTATGATCCCTATTCGAAAACTCTCGTCCAATTTCAGGCAAAGATTTTGAAGTTAAGATTTTTGTTAGATATATAGCTGTCTGTCTTGGTCTCACTAAATATCTTGATCTTCTTGAAGACAACATTTCATTTTTACTAATCTTAAAAAATTTACATACAATAGTTTGAATTTGATCAATGGTTACCTTGTTCTCATATAAATTTAGTAGATCTTTTAGTACCACTTTCGTTTCAGCAAGATTTGGTAATTTTTTATAAATTCTTGAAAACGATACTACTCGATTAATTGCTCCAACTAGTTCTCTTACACTGGTTGTTATTTCTGAACTGATAAAATCAGTAATTTCTTGAGATATTTTAAATTGTTCAGCATATAAACTATTTAAATCTTTAATTTTATTTTCAACAATTTTTTTTCTTAGTTCATAATCTGGTTTTTGAATATCAACAACTAATCCCCCCGAGAATCTAGATTTAATTCTTTCCTGTATTCGTGATAATTTATTTGGAGATCTATCTGCAGAAACAATAATTTGAGATCCCTTATCTAATAAAGCATTAAAAGTATGAAAGAATTCTTCTTGCATTGCTTCTTTACCATTCATAAATTGGATATCATCTATTAATAAAACGTCAGTATTTCTAAAATACTCTTTAAATTTAACCATATCATTTGATTTTATAGATTTAACAAATTGATACATAAAACGCTCTGCTGAAATAAACATCACTTTATTATCTTTTTTTAGTTCAAGGCCTATTGAATTTAAAAGATGCGTCTTACCCATCCCAACACCACCATAAATATAGAGTGGATTATAATGGGAAATATTTTCTGAAACTTTTACTGAAGCTTGATAAGCAAGATTGTTACTCGATCCAGTAATAAAATTTCCAAATTTTTTATTTGGATCTATACGATTATATTGAAGATATGAGTCTTTTATAAAAGATACATTTTCTTTACTTTCTAAATGACTAGTATTTTGATTATTACTAATATTGTCATTGTTTTTTTCAACAATTTTAAATTCAATTCGAATTATATCTTTTTTATGATCTTTGATAATTTTTAAAATTTGGTCGAGGTATCTTGAAGTAATCCAATCACGGATAAATCTAGTAGGAACAGATAACAGTACATAATTATTTATTTCTTCCTCAAAACTTATTTTTTTAATCCAACTTTCATAGATATCCACCCCTAATTTATTTTTCATTTCTGTCTGGACTGTTAACCAATTAAAAGTTGCTACTTTTGGATTGCTGAAATTTTTATTTGTGTAAGAGCTGTTCATATTTATTGGGGAGACTCCAGTTAGGGCTATAATGAGATTATTGCAACAAATTTTTTAAAAAAAAATAAAAAAAATAAAATCTATGATTGTGTAATTTTATTTACTAAAAATATAAAATCACTTGACAGAAAATTTATTAATAATTTTAAGAAATAAAATTTGTAATTGAATTTATTATATTTAAATATTTACTAAATCTAAATATTGTTTTAACAATCTATCAAAGTATATATGAAGTGTATGCTTGAAGTTGAATCAACTTAAGGTTTATAGCTTAAAGTAAAGATATCTTTTTAGAGATTCTCGAAACATTTCTTGATGCGTTCTGTTTTTTGATTATGCCAGATTTTGCAACTTTCATTAATTCTGAATTCAACTTAGGTAAGAATTTTACTGCTTCAGATTTATTTTTTTTATCTATTAATAGGTTCATTTTTTTTAAAGCATTTTTGTATCTACTTTTTCTTGCTTTATTCACAGAAGTTTGTTTAGAAATTCTTCTTATTCTTTTGATTGCAGATTTGGTATTAGCCATATGCGCAGGGGTATAACTTGAGAATTAATATTGGTCAATTAAATAATTTATTATTTTTGACAAAAATTACAAAAGAAAGTTGATCTATTTGAAATAGTTTTTTTTCTAATAATGCCTTTGCATTTAGATCGTTTGCAATTGAGACCCTCTCTTTCATAAACATTAAAATTTTTTTGAAAACTACCCATTTCGCCTTCTGTATTCTTAAAATCCTTTATACTTGAGCCTCCTTTTTTAATCGCACTTGATAGAACTTTTTTACAATTGATAATAATTTTTTTACAATCTTCTTTTTTTAATAATCGTCCTTTTTTAGTCGGAATGATTTTACTCAAAAATAAAATTTCACTTGCATAAATATTACCAATGCCA
Organism: Pelagibacteraceae bacterium AG-325-J17; assembly: GCA_003282825.1. Classification (GTDB taxonomy): domain Bacteria; phylum Pseudomonadota; class Alphaproteobacteria; order Pelagibacterales; family Pelagibacteraceae; genus Pelagibacter. The sequence continues at coordinate 8,977 of QBYM01000010.1, forward strand.
GATACAAAATTTTGATCTAATAAAAAATTTTTAATATTTTTATTTTTTCCTTTAAAAAATGAAAGTATATAACTTAAATTGAAATTAGGGGAAAATGGTTCTGGACCAAGGTGTTCAAATCTCTTTTTTAATAAATTTAGGTTATTTATAATTTGAAAAAAACCAAATCTTCTTGGATCATTATAAATAATCCTTAAATCTGCAAAAATTATTTCTATATGGTTATGCTTTTTTGGTAAAATTGGAGAATTGTAAAAGCTAGTATTTGTTAAAAAGTTTTTTTTATTGTTGAGTACCAAATGTATTGTTCCTGACATCCCAAGATGTAATAAACAGAAACTTTTGTTTGATAAAGATAGAATTAAATACTTTGAAAATCTATTTACTTTGGTTATTTCCTTGCCTCTTAAAAAATTTTTAAATTTTAAAGGAATTTTAAATCTTAAGTTTCTATTTCTTATTATTACATTTTTAACCTTTTTATATTTAATGTTTTTATCTAGTGATTGTCTTACAATTTCTACTTCTGGTAATTCTGGCATTTGATACTATATTCAATATATATATTAATTATTATGCAACAATATCTACAAAATAAAAAAGGATTAGTGCAAAGTGTTTTTGATCAAGTTTATGATCAATACGACCTAATGAATGATTTTATGTCATTAGGAGTTCATAGATTGTGGAAAAAAGATCTATTAAATATGATGAATCCAACATCAAATCAAAAACTAATTGATGTGGCGTGTGGAACTGGGGATATAGCTAAACTCTTTCTTAATTATGTAAATAAAAAGTCCCATGTAACATGCGTTGACCCAAATATCGGTATGATCAAAAAAGGTAAAGAAAAACTAAAAGAATTTAATAATTTAAATTGGGTTGTGGCTTCAGCAGAAAAACTTCCTATGACTATAAATTCATTTGATTTTTACACTATTAGTTTTGGATTGAGAAATACAAAAGATCTAAATAAATCTTTAAGTGAGGCATATAGGGTATTAAAACCTGGTGGCCGATATTTATGTCTAGAGTTTTCAAAAATAGAAAATCCTGGATTGGACTTTATATATAAAAAATATTCAAAAGTTATTCCTTCAATCGGAAAATTGATTGTTGGTGAAAAAGCACCTTACGAATATCTTGTGAAAAGTATTGAAAACTTTGTTAACCAAGATGAGTTGATTGATTTAATGAAAAGAAATGGTTTTCAAAATTGTACTTACAGAAACTTATCTGGTGGAATAGTTTCTATACATAGTGGATGGAAAATTTAATGTTGAAAAAAATAATTACTTTATTTCAACTTGGAAGAAAGGTGGCTAAGTCTGATATATTAAGTATAATTTCAAAATTTCAAGAACCTCCATTAGCTGTAAGGCTTTTGTTTAAGGTTTTATCTTTTTCATTTTTTACTAAAAAAGAAACAAGTAATAATCAAGATGAAGGTGAACGATTATCTAGTTCATTGGAGTCAATGGGAACAACCTTTATAAAACTAGGTCAATTTCTAGCAACAAGACCAGACATTATTGGAGAGGAGCTTTCAGAAAAACTAGAAAACCTTCAGGATAAATTGCCACCATTTTCATTAATTCAAGCTAAAGAAATAATAAAAAATGACTTAGGTACTGATACGTATAATTCTATAATTGATTTAAGTGAACCAGTGGCGGCAGCTTCTATAGCTCAGGTTCATAAAGCTAAAATTAATGATGATGGCACAATAAAGGATGTAGCAATTAAGATTTTAAGACCAAACATTAAAAAAATGTTTAATGAAGAAATAGATGCAATGATGTTGTTTGCCTTCATAGTTGAATCACTGATTAAAAAAACTAAAAGACTTAAATTAGTTGAAGTCGTCTTCTTATTGAAGGAAATAACAAACCTTGAAATGGATCTTAGATTTGAAGCTGCTGCTGCTAATGAATATTTAGAAAATACTAAAAATGATGTTGGGTTTAGAGTGCCTAAAATTTATTGGAATTTTACAAGTGAAAATGTAATGACGCTTGATTGGGTAGAGGGCATTTCTATAAGAGAGACTGAAGAACTCAAAAAAAGAGACTTAAATACAGAAAAAATTGCCGAAGATATTATACAAAATTTTTTAAGACACGCTGTTAGAGATGGTTTTTTTCATGCTGATATGCATCAGGGAAATATATTTATAGATAATAATGGTCATATTGTTCCAATAGATTTTGGAATTATGGGTAGATTGGATAAAATGAGTAAAAGATTTTTAGCTGAAATATTATTTGGTTTTATTCAAAGGGATTATCGTAAAGTTGCGGAAGTCCACTTGGTGGCAGGATTAGTTCCAAAGGGGGTTCCAATTGATGATTTAGCTCAAGCATTAAGATCAATTGGTGAGCCAATTTTTGGTCAAGCAGTAAAAGATATTTCTGGTGGAAAATTATTAAAACAATTATTTGACGTTACTGAAAAATTCAATATGCAAACTCAACCTCAACTTCTAATGTTACAAAAAACAATGGTTGTAGTTGAAGGCGTGGCAAGAAAGCTTAATCCTAATACCAATATTTGGACAACTTCAAAGCCTGTGCTTGAAAGTTGGCTTAAAGAAACCAAGGACCCAATGACAACTATAAATGAAACACTTCAAAGTACATCAGAGGTAATTAAAAGATTACCAGAGTTTCCTGAAATAATGGATAAAGCAAATCAAGCTCTTACTTATTTAGCAAGTGGACAAATACCTCAAAACACAAACTCTTACACAGCTTTAAATACTAAAAAATCTGAAATGATTGCTTTTAGAAATCAATCTATTATTGGATTATTAGCTCTTGTAATTGTAGGTCTATTGGTATTTTAATTCAGCCGATGAAAGATTTAACAACAAAAAAAATTCTATTTGTAATTTGTGGTGGCGTTTCTGCTTATAAAAGCCTTGAAACGATTAGATTGTTTAAAAAAAATAATGCTGAAATAAAAACTATCTTAACTAAAAGTGCAAAAGAGTTCGTAACACCTTTGTCAATAGCGTCTTTATCACAAGGTAAGGTTTACGATGATCTATTTAATGTAGAAAATGAAACAGAAATGGACCATATTGCTTTATCAAGATGGGCTGATGTAATAGTTGTCGCTCCAGCAACTGCAAATACAATTTCAAAATTAAGTCAAGGTTCTTCTGAAGATTTAGCTTCAACCGTAATTCTAGCGTCTAACAAACAAGTATTTTTAGCTCCAGCAATGAACGTAAGAATGTGGGAACATCCTTCAACTAAAGATAATTTAAAAAACCTGAAAAGTTTTGGATATAAATTTATAGGTCCTGTAACAGGTGATATGGCATGTGGAGAATATGGGGAAGGGAAAATGTCTGATCCATACGATATCTTTAATGAAATTAGTATTTTTCTATCTTCTCAATTTAAAAATAAAAAAATTAAAGCTTTGGTGACAGCAGGTCCAACTAATGAATATATTGATCCAGTTAGATTTATAACAAATAAATCAAGTGGAAAACAAGGTTACGAAATAGCAAAATCTTTATCTAGGAGAGGATTTAATACTACTTTGATATCAGGGCCTACTAGCTTAAAAATTGATGAAGATATTAAATTAATCAAAGTTGAGACCGCCGAAGAAATGTTTAAAGCTACTCAAAAAAATTTACCAACTGATATAGCAGTATTTTCTGCTGCAGTAGCTGATTATAAAATAAATAAAAAGAGTAAAGACAAGATAAAAAAACAAGAAAATTTAAATATAAACTTAGAACAAAATATAGATATATTAAATTATGTTTCTAATCATAATTCTATGAGACCTAAGCTAGTTATAGGTTTTGCAGCAGAGACTAGTGATTTGGATAAAAATGCAATATCAAAATTAAGAAATAAAAATTGTGACTGGATAGTAGCAAATGATGTATCTAAGAAAAACATTGGTTTTGAGTCTAATTATAATGAAGTAACTATACATTATAAAAATACCCCAAATAAAAAAGAAAAACTTTCATTAAAAAAAAAATCAGAAATATCAGAAGAAATTGTAGATAGAATTGTTAATCAAATTAACTAATGGTTAAAGTATTAATAAAGAAGTTAGATCCTACAGTTCAACTGCCAGAATATAAAACTAATGGAGCCTCTGGTATGGACCTTACAGCGTTTACTGAAAAACCTATAAACGTTAAGCCAAAAACATCCTCATTAGTTCCTACTGGATTATCAGTTGCGTTTCATGAAGATTATGAAATTCAAATTAGACCTAGATCAGGTTTAGCAGCAAAAAGTAATATAACTGTTTTAAACACACCAGGAACTATAGACAGTGATTATCGAGGAGAAATTAAAGTTATCATCTATAATCATGGGGATTATGATTTTGTTATAAATAATGGTGATCGTATAGCTCAGATGGTATTATCTCCAGTTATTAGGATTGAATTAGAAGAAGTCAAAGATCTGCCTAAAACAATAAGAGGCGAGGGTGGATTTGGTTCAACAGGTAAATGAATTCAAAATTAGATAAAGATCAAGTTGAGAGATTTTCAAGACAAATAGTCTTAAAAGACATTGGTGCCTCTGGTCAAAAAAAAATAATCCAATCAAAAGTCTTAATCATTGGTATGGGTGGTTTAGGATGCCCTGTTGCAGAATTTTTAACAAGAGCTGGGGTTGGGACCTTAGGAATTATTGATTACGACAATGTTGATTTATCAAATATTCATCGTCAAAGTCTTTACAATGTGAGTGATATAAAAAAATCTAAAGTTTTGGTTGCAAAAAAAAAATTAAAAAAAATCAATTCAAAAACAAATATTATTTGTCATAAAATAAGAATAGATAAAAATAATTTTAAAAAAATTATAAAAGAATATAATTATATTGTAGATGGCTCAGATAATTTTGAAACTAAATTTTTAATAAATGATACTTGTAAGAAATTTAAGAAATTTTTAGTAACTGGAGCTATAAGTAAATTTAATGGACATATTTTTACTTTTGATTTTAAAGATGTAAAAACTCCTTGCATAAGAAGTTTTTTTCAAGAAAAAAAAATATCAGATGATATATTGAACTGTGAATATGAAGGAGTTTTGGGAACAGTAGCAGGTATCATTGGTACTATTCAAGCTAACGAAATTTTAAAAAAAATCTTAAATATTGGTGAAAATTTAAATGGCTTTATCCTAATTTTAGATTTACTAAATTTAAATTTTAGAAAAGTCAAATTAAAAAAATTAAAGAATGTTTAGAAAAATATTTTTTGTTAAAATTCTGGTTACTTTTTTTTTATTATTCTCTTTTTCATTTGTTAATTCTGAAGAAATTTTTTTATCACTCAAGAGAAATAAAGTTAATGTTAGATATGGTCCTAGCCTTGAGTCACCAATTAAATTCATTTATAAAAAAATAAATTTACCAATTAAACAAATAGATAAAAAAGAAAATTGGAGGAGAATTATAGACTCAAAAAATAATAGTGGTTGGATACACTGGTCACAATTAAAACCAATAAATTCTGTTATTCTTTTAAAGGACAAAATTTTATTTAAAAAACCATCTAATTTTTCTAGACCATTAGCAAATATAAAACAAGGTAGAGTTTTAGTTGTTAAAAAATGTGATGGTAACTGGTGTAAAGTTCAAACAGAAAATTTAAAAGGTTGGGTTGATAATAAAAACCTTTGGGGAAAGGTTAATTAGTTTTTTTTAAAATATTTATTTATTATTTTTGCTGCGAACAAACATCTTTAATTACAGGAGTATTTGCACAATCACCACATTTGGTTTTTTGCACAATACAACCATCATCAAGAACCTCAACATCAACAACTTTATTGCATTTAGAACAAGTTGAGGAAATTGTAAGACCACATTTTTTACAATTAAAATTTTCGATTTGCATTTAAATATTTTAAATATGATAAAAAGTTCATTCAAGAAAAATATATGAGAATAATTATCATTATCGTTTTTTTTTTGAGAATAATTATTAATCTCAAGTTTTATCTAGCAAAAAAATTAACAGCTTAATTACTTTGATTTACTTGCCCACCACTTGTCTAAGATAAAGTACCAGACAGAATTAGCAATTGGTTCAACAATTGCATCTGTCAACGCAATAGAAAAAGGCACATCTGCAATTAGCATTAAAACTGTAATAGCTATAGCAAAATGTCCAATTGTATAAATAATTGTTCTTAAGATTGAACCCTTATTATTACTGTAGATATTTCCAGCTGCTTTAAATATGCCGCTAGTAACTTCCATTTATTTTTTGAAAGGACTTTCTAGAACACATGCTACTAAGTGTATTCTTGCCTGTTCACCACCATTAAAAAAATTATGATATTTAGTATTATTTGTTATCCAAACTTTACCGTCAGCTGGAAGATGTTTTGCAACATTCTCTATCACCATCGAACAACCTTTATTAGTTATAATTGGTACATGAAGCCTACATTCAGGGTCTTTATGCCAACTTAAAGTTGATCTTGGTTCTTTTAACAGAAGTCTAACTCTTCCTAATTTATATTTTTTACTTAATATTTCGAATACTTCTTTAAAATAAGTTTTTTCAAACTCTGGAACTAATTGTGTATATTTAGACTCATCTATATCTACATCCCTTGAAACTTCTTTTCCAGTATCATCAGCAATTGTCCAGTATTTACCTCTTATATTATTACCTTTAATAGAGCTTTCATCATTTGGAATTTGATTTATTGGTATGGCACCAAAATGTGTAACTCCTGGTGAGTTGAACTTTTTATTTTTCAGTATTTTGTCTAAATCTGATCTTAGTCTTGAAATATCAAAATTTAGATTAGGTACTTCATAAAAGTCTTCAAAAGTAGCTTTTTCCATATTTTCTCTAGTAATCTTTTTTAATTAAGTCTTAAATCAAATCTATCAGCATTCATTACTTTTACCCATGCTGCAATAAAATCATTTACAAACTTATCTTGTGAGTCCTCACATGCATAAACTTCAGCTAAAGCTCTTAGTTGTGAATTTGATCCAAAGATAAGATCAACTCTTGTACCTTTCCATTTAATTTTTTTTGTCTTTCTGTCTATTCCAACAAATGTTTGTTCAGATTTATCAGTTTCTTTCCATGTTGTATTCATGTCTAATAAATTTGTGAAAAAATCATTGGTTAATACGCCAGTTTTTTTTGTGAAAACTCCGTGTATTGAATTATCAAAATTGGTATTTAAAACTCGCATTCCACCCATTAATACTGTCATTTCTGGAGCAGTAAGACCCATTAATTGTGCTTTATCAATTAGCTTTTCTTCAGCTGATACAATTGATTTACCACCATTTAGATAATTTCTAAAACCATCTGCTTGAGGTTCTAATAATCCAAATGAATTCACATCTGTTTGATCTTGTCTTGCATCTCCTCTACCAGGAGAAAATGGAACTTTTACTTTATGTCCAGCTTTTTTAGCAGCTATTTCAACTCCTACCCCTCCAGCTAAGACAATTAAATCAGCCATTGAAACTGTTTTCTTTTTATTATCAAATTGTTTCTTAATTTTCTTTAACACTGAGATAACTTTTGAGAGATTAGAAGGATTATTAACTTTCCAATTTTTTTGTGGCTCTAACATTATTCTTGCTCCATTAGCACCACCTCTTTTATCAGAACCTCTAAAAGTTGAAGCTGAAGCCCAAGCAGTAGAAACTAAATCTGAAACTAATAGTTTGGATTTTGATATTTTTGATTTTAAATCATTAATATCTTTTAATTTTAATTTATATTTTGGTTTATCAATTGGATCTTGCCAAATTAATTGTTCTTTAGGAACATCACTGCCAAGATAACAAACTCTTGGCCCCATATCCCTGTGAGTTAGTTTAAACCACGCTCTAGCAAATGCGTCATGAAATTCTTTTGGATTTTTATGAAAATGTTTTGTAATAGGCCCATAGCTTGGATCAACTTTCATAGAAATATCTGTTGTTTGCATCATTGGAGGGTGAAGAACATTTTTATCGTGTGCATCAGGAACCATTTTTATCTTTTGTCCATTTTTCTTTGGTGTCCACTGATGAGCACCAGCAGGACTTTTTGTAAGCTCCCATTCGTGATCATAAAGACAGTCTAAATAACCCATATCCCATTGAATTGGATTTTGGGTCCAAGCACCTTCTATACCGCTACTGATTGTATCAACACCTTTTCCAGATTTGTATCCACTATTCCATCCAGTTGATTGATCTTGAATTCTTGAAGCCTCAGGATCAGGGCCCTTGTGTGACTCAGGCGCTGCTCCATGTGATTTTCCAAATGTATGTCCACCAGCCACTAGAGCTGCAGTTTCATAATCATTCATTGCCATTCTACCGAATGTTTCTCTAATATCATGTGCTGCAAGTTTTGGATCTGGATTAGCATCAGGACCTTGTGGATTAACATATATCAAACCCATATGTGAAGCACCGAGTGGTTGTTCTAAATCTCTTTTATCAGTATACCTTTCCACGCCTAGCATTTCTTTTTCTGATCCCCAGTAAATATCATCTTCTGGTTCCCAAATATCAGTTCTTCCAGCACCAAAACCAAATGTTTTAAATCCCATTGAGTCTAATGCAACATTACCTACTAGGATAAATAAATCTGCCCAAGAAATCTTATTTCCATATTTTTTTTTAATTGGCCAAAGAAGTAATCTCGCCTTATCCAAATTAACGTTATCTGGCCAAGAATTAAGTGGTGCAAATCGTTGATTTCCTGTTCCAGCTCCACCTCTACCATCACCAGTTCTGTATGTGCCTGCTGCATGCCAAGCTAATCTGATGAACAAAGGTCCATAATGACCATAATCAGCTGGCCACCACTCTTGTGAGTCTGTCATTAATTTTTTTAAATCTTTTTTAAGAGCCTTATAATTAAGTTTTTTAAATTCTTTAGAGTAATTAAATTTCTTATTCATCGGATTTGATAAATTTGAATGTTGACTAAGTATTTTAAGATTTAGACTATTTGGCCAAAAATCTTTTACAGATTGACCTCTTCCTGCAGAAAATTTTGCAGGTGTTCCAGCTCCTGTAAAAGGACATTTGCTTAATTGATCGGCTTTAAAAGATTTATTTTTGAAATTTTCAGTGCTCATTTAGTACCCCGTATATAATTTTTTTAAGATATCGCAGTTTATAATGATTCTAAAAAAGTGTCAATTGGTTTAAAATGACGCTAAATTTATTACTAGATTAGTCTTCTAGCTTCACTAGAACTTCGACTGACTTTATTTTTTTTCCGTTAATTTTTTTTAGAATATTTATTGGTCCTACATCTGAATTGTCTAAATCAATCAACTTTTCCTCTTTTAAATCGTAAAAGTGATGATGATCAGTAACATTTGTATCAAAATATGTTTCACTAGAATTAATTGGAATTTGTTTGAGATATCCTTTTTTTTCAAAAGCATGGACTGTATTGTAAACAGTAGCTAATGATATTTTGTTATTTGCTTGTTTTTTAATTTTTTGCTCTAATTCATTTATTGTAAAATGGAATGTTTTTTCAGTGTTAAATAAAACCTCACAAATTTGAAGCCTTTGCTTGGTTGGTCTTAAACCAGAATTTCTTAGTTTTTCGACGTATTTCACTACTTAACCATATTGTTAGTTATAATTATTCTAAACTAGTATTATAATTATATTATATAATCGCAAAATCAAGTAAATAAAGGTACTCAATTTTATGAAAAAAAACTCTTACTCATATGATGAGCTAATTAATTGTGGTGAAGGGAAACTGTTTGGTCCAGGTAATGCTAAATTACCACTTCCACCTATGCTTATGTTTGATAGGATTACTGAAATTACTGATGATAAAGGTGCTTTTAATAAAGGCTCTTTGAAAGCTGAATTAGATATAAAAAAAAACCTTTGGTTTTTTGATTGTCATTTTAAAGAGGACCCAGTCATGCCTGGTTGTCTCGGTCTTGATGCTATGTGGCAATTGGTAGGATTCTATTTAGGTTGGATTGGTAATCAAGGAAAAGGAAGAGCTTTAGGAGTTGGGACTGTAAAATTTACTGGTGAAGTTTTACAAAGTGTAAAAAATGTCAGATATGAGATAGATATGAAAAAAATTATGTCTCCAGGAGGTACAACTGTAGGTCTTGCTAATGGAGTGGTGTTAGCAGATAATAAAAAGATATATTCAGCAGATAGTTTAAAAGTGGGTTTATTTAAATAATGAGAAGAGTTGTAATTACAGGTTTGGGAATAGTATCTTGTTTAGGTAATAATCAAGAAGAAGTTCATCAATCTCTATTAAATTCTAAATCTGGGATATCATTTAGTGAAGAATATAAAGAACATAATCTAAAAAGCCATATCCATGGTAAACCAAAAATAAAACTTGAAGACCATATAGATAGAAAAACTATTAGATTTATGGGATCTGGTTCAGCTTATAATTATATTGCAATGAAAGAGGCAATTGAAGATTCTGGATTGGAAGAAAAAGAAGTAAGTAATTTCAAAACAGGAATCATTATGGGTTCTGGTGGTCCGTCCATTGAAAATGTTATTTTAGCAGCTGATAAAACTAGAGCAAAAACTCCAAAATTAATGGGGCCTTTTATTGTTCCAAGAACTATGGCTAGTACTGCTTCCGCAACTCTTGCTGTCCCATTTAAGATTAAAGGAACTAACTATACCATGAGTTCTGCTTGTGCAACAAGTGGTCACTGCATTGGTAATTCTATGGAATTAATTCAAATGGGTAAACAAGATATTATTTTTGCGGGAGGTAGTGAAGAAATACATTGGGCAATGACAGCAATGTTTGATGCTATGACAGCATTATCCTCAAAATATAATGATACGCCTGAGTTAGCATCAAGGGCTTATGATAAAACTAGAGATGGGTTTGTAATAGCTGGTGGTGGTGGAGTGCTGGTGCTTGAAGAGTATGAACATGCTAAAGCTAGAGGGGCCAAAATATACGCAGAATTAACGGGTTATGGAGCAACTTCAGATGGATACGATATGGTTGCACCATCAGGAGAAGGGGCTGTAAGATGTATGCAAATGGCAATGGCTACTGCTAAAAATAAAATTGATTATATAAATACTCATGGAACATCAACGCCTGTTGGAGATATTACTGAATTAAATGCGGTAAAAAATACCTTTGGAAATAATATTCCAAAAATTAGTTCAACTAAATCGCTATCAGGTCATCCTTTAGGAGCTGCATCAGTCCACGAAGCCATATACTGTTTAATTATGATGAAAAATAATTTTATAGCTTGTTCAGCAAATATTAATGAAATGGATGAAGAAGCTAAAAAATTTCCAATTGTTGCAAAAACAGAAACACGAGTCACTTTAAATGCTGTTATGTCTAATAGTTTTGGTTTTGGCGGAACCAATGCTGCTCTAGTTTTTGAGAAGGTATAATTATGAGTTTGATGAAAGGTAAAAAAGGATTAATCATGGGTGTTGCCAATGAAAGATCTATCGCTTGGGGTATTTCACAAAAACTTGCTGAAGCTGGAGCAGAACTTTCGTTCACTTACCTTGGTGATGCTTTAAAAAAAAGAGTAATTCCTTTGGCAGAAAAATTAAATTCAAAAGTTACTTTTAGCTGTGACGTTGAAAAAAAAGAGGATATAACAAAATTATTCAAAGATGTTAAATCTCAATTTGGAGAAATCGATTTCGTTGTTCATGCGATTGCATTTTCAGATAAATCAGAATTATCTGGAGAATATCTAAATACTACAAGGGAAAATTTTTTAAGAAGTATGCTAATTTCATGCTTTTCATTTACCGAGGTTGCGAAAGAAGCATCTAAAGTAATGAAAGAAGGTGGAAGCCTAATTACTCTTAGTTATGAAGCAAACAAAGCAATCCCCAATTATAATGTAATGGGTGTTTGTAAGGCAGCATTAGAGTCAAGTGTAAAGTATTTGGCGAGAGATTTAGGTGCAAAAGGTATGAGAGTTAATGCTATAAGTGCTGGACCAATTAAAACCTTAGCAGCTTCTGCTATTGGAGATGCAAAATTTCTTTATAAATGGAATGAAGACCATTCATTATTAAAAAGAAATGTTGATATTCATGATGTTGGAAATTCTGCATTATATCTATTAAGTGACCTTGCAAAAGGTGTGACGGGTGAAATTCATTACGTAGATGCTGGATATAATAAGGTAGGAATGCCAGATCCAAAGAATATTAGCTAAATATATATCCTCTTTGAAAGCAAATTAAATCTCTACCTAATTTTAAAAACTCGTAATTTAATTTTTTTAATTTATTTAATAAAAGTTCAATTTCTATTTTTTCTGCATGTATCCACTCAAAAATTATCATAGGTTTAATTTTTAAAGTCTCTATAAAATTATCAATCAATTTGATATCATAACCCTCTGTATCTACAACCAATAAATCTAAATCGTGGAAATCATAATCATCCATTAGTTTTAAAAATGTTTTGCATTGAATATTATTAGATGTGATATGGTTTTTTTTAATGCCATGATTAATTAGGTGTTCTCTAGAAAATGAGGATAAAATATTTAGCCAATCAACATTAGCTTTTTTATATTTTTTTTCATAAAATGCATAAAATTTTTTATTTACAGAAAATATTTCTTTGTTTCCATTTTTGACATCTACAGCCAAATTTAAACATTTTACTTTTGAAAATTTTTTATAATTTTCTTTTAATTTTAAAAAAGCGTCTTCAATTGGTTCAATTAATATAGCGTCCAGATCTTTGTTAAAACATTCGAACAAAAAATCATCACTTTTACCGTCATTTGCACCAACTTGGATTATTTTATTAACTTTTTTTTTGTTAATAAGTGGCTGTAGGATATTTTCAATTTTTAATGAAAAATTATCTATCAATCTCTCAGTTTTGACTGATTTTTTATCAATAAGTTTATATCCAATTGAACCAATAATCTTTTTTAAAAATTTGAACTTTTTTAAATCATGACTCAAATTATACCTATCAACTTTGAGCTTGTTTCATAGAAAGTTTAACTTTACCCCTATCGAAACCAATCACTTTAACTTTTACTTCGTCACCTTCTTTTACAACATCAGTAACTTTTGCCACTCTTTTGTCTGCTAGTTCTGAAATATGAACAAGGCCATCTTGTTTACCTAAAAAATTAACAAATGCACCAAATTCCATAATCTTCATAACTTTACCCAAATAAATTTTATTTAATTCAGCTTTTGCTGTGATATCTTTAATCATTTGCAAAGCGATGTTTCTAGACTCTTCGTCTGGAGCAGCAACCGTTACTATCCCTTCATCATTTACATCAACTTTAGCCCCTGATTTTTCAACAATCTCTCTGATTGTTGCTCCACCTTTTCCAATTACAGCAGCAATATCTTTTTTATCAACATTTACTTGTTCCATTTTTGGAGTATGTTTTCCAACATCAGCTCTTGACTTATCTAAAGCTTTATTCATTTCACCTAAAATGTGAATTCTTCCATCTTTAGCTTGTTTTAAAGCCTGCTCCATGATCTCAAAAGTAATACCAGTAATTTTAATATCCATTTGAAGTGAAGTAATTCCATCTTTAGTTCCAGCAACTTTAAAATCCATATCACCTAAATGATCTTCATCACCTAAAATATCTGATAAGACACTAAAATCATCACCCTCTTTAATTAATCCCATCGCAATACCTGCAACTGGTTCTTTGATTGGAACTCCAGCATCCATTAATGCTAAAGATGCTCCACAAACAGTAGCCATTGAAGAAGATCCATTAGACTCTGTGATCTCTGATACTATTCTAAAAGTGTATGGAAATGAATCTTTTGAGGGTAGTGAAGAGTTAATTGCTCTCCAAGCTAGTTTACCATGACCAATTTCACGTCTTCCAGTTCCGATTCTTCCAGTTTCACCAACTGAAAAAGGAGGGAAATTGTAATGAAGCATAAATCTTTCTCTGTGTTGTCCATCTAAACTTTCTAGTCTTTGCTCGTCATCAGAAGTTCCTAAAGTAGTAACAACTATTGCTTGAGTTTCACCTCTAGTAAATAACGCAGAGCCATGAGTTCTTGGCAAGACACCAACTTCACATGAAATAGCTCTTACATCGGATAAACCTCTGCCATCAATTCTATTTTTATTTTTAAGAATATCAGTTCTTACAATAGATTTTTCTAAACTTTTTAATTGACTGTTTACATCAAGATCAGTGTAGTTTTCGTCTTCTTCATAAAGTTTTTTAGCTTTATCTGTGATTTCTGAGATTTGATTTGATCTATTTTGTTTATCTTTAGTTGCAAAAGCTTTTTTAAGATCATCCGTAAATGTTGATTCTAGTTTTTTCTTAACTTCAGATAAGTCTTTTTTCTCAACTTTCCATTCTGGTTTTTTACATTCTTTCGCTAATTCTTCTATCATTTGGATTACTGGAACAAATCCCTCATGTCCAAACTTAACAGCATTTAACATTTCTTCTTCTGATAAACCATTAGCTTCTGACTCAACCATCAGCACAGCATCTTTGGTACCTGCTACAACTAAATCTAAACTTGAGTTCTCCAATTCAGCTTTTGATGGATTAAGAATATACTTTCCATCAACAAAACCTACTCTAGATGCCCCTACAGGTCCCATGAACGGCATTCCTGAAATTGCTAATGCTGCGGATGAAGCAATAATTGCTAAAATATCAGGTTGGTTTTCTTTATCATAAGAAATTACTGTTGGTAATAATTGTACTTCATTTTTAAATTCATCTGGAAACAAAGGCCTTATAGGTCTATCAATTAATCTAGAGATTAACGTTTCACTCTCAGTTGGTCTTGCTTCTCTCTTAAAATATCCACCAGGAATTTTTCCACCTGCGTAATATTTTTCCTGGTAGTTTACCGACAAAGGAAAATAATCCATGTCTGGATTTACTTTCTTTGCTCCTACTACTGTTGCTAAAATAACTGTTTCACCGGATGTTGCTATAATTGCTCCATCTGCTTGTCTTGCTACTTTCCCTGTTTCTAAACTTATCTTTTTCCCTGCTACTTCAATTTCCTTCTTATATACTTTAAACATTTCATTTCCATTTCGTTTCGTTCGTTTCTTTCCATTTCGTTCTATCTATCTTGATCTTTTATTTTCTTAAATTCAATTTCGACAGTACATTCTTGTAAGAATCCATTTTATTTTTTTTTAGGTATTCTAACAATTTCTTTCTTCTATTGACTGCTCTTAATAATCCAACAGAAGAATGTTTATCTTTTTTAAACTTCTTTATATGAATTGAAAGAGTCTCAATTTTGTCTGTTAGTAGTGCAATCTGAATTTCCGAGGATCCAGTATCTTTACTATGAATTGCTAATTCTTGTATTTTTTTGTTCATATTCTATTTTCCTATTTGTTTGTTTGTTTGATTAAATTTTCAATTTTTTCAGCGTATTCAAATGATTCATCTTTTCGGAAAATTAGTTTTGGTAAAAATTTCATATTAACTTTCTGAGATAAAATTTTTCTTATCATAAATGAATAATCTTTTAAAATTTGTATAATTTCTTCAGCATTTTTTCCCCCTAAAGGAAGAACATATGCTTTTGCTATTTTCAAATCTTGACTCATTCTCACCTCAGTAACTGTTATTGTGTTAGTTTCTAAATTTGGGACTTTAGCCTCATTTCTTACAAAAATCATGCTTAAAGACTGTTTAATCATTTCCCCAACTCTAAGCTGTCTCTGTGAAATTGGTTTTCCTATTCTATCAGCCATTATATGGACCTTTCTGTAGATGTAACACTAAAAGCTTCTATTGTATCATTTTTTTGAAAATCCATATAATTTTGAACTGTAATTCCACACTCCTGTCCATTACTTACTTGTTTAACTTGATTCTTTTCTCTAAATAATGAGCCTACTTTACCAGTATAAATTATGGAACCATCCCTAATTACTCTTACATCAGAGGTGCTATTAATTTCACCATCAGTAATTTTCGAACCTGCAACTTTACCTGCACCTGAAACTTTAAAAATTTCTAAAATTTGAGCAGTGCCTGTAATTTTTTCTTGAAGATCAGGCGCTAATAATCCAGACATTTTTTGCTTTACATAATCTAAGACCTCATAAATAATATTGTATGAAGAAATCTTAATTTTTTCAATTTCTGCAAGTTTTTTTGCTTCTTTGCTAGGTTTCACATTAAATGCAATCAAAACAGCATTTGAGGCTTTTGCTAACGTAACATCAGTCTCAGTTACCATCCCTATATCAGCCAAAATTATTTTTGGTTTTACTTCATCATGTTTTATTTGATTGATGGCACTTTTAATTGCTTCTGATGATCCATGTACATCAGATTTAATTATTAAATTTAATTCTTCAGAAGATTTATTTGAAAAGGCATTATCTTGTGTAGCAAATGTTAAAGGATTTTTTCCTTCTCTTATTTCTTGAGCTCTATTTTCACTCAAATTTTTGGCTTCTTTTTCATTACTAAGAACAATAAAATCATCTCCAGCTTTTGCAGCTCCATTAATTCCTAGAATTTCTATTGGTGTTGATGGTGGAGCATCATTAATATTATTTCCTTTATCATCAATTATTGCTCTAATTTTTCCCCATCGTAATCCACTTACAAAAAAATCTCCTCTTTTTAAAGTGCCAGCTGTTACAATGATATTTGCTACTGGTCCTCTTCCAACATCAATTTTAGACTCTAAAACAATCCCTGACGCTTTGGACTCAAAATCTGTTTTTAAATCTAAAATTTCAGCTTGAAGAACAATTGCCTCCACTAATTTATCTAGGTTTAATCTTGTTTTAGCTGAAATCTCAACCATTAAAGTATCTCCTGATAAATCTTCAGCTATTAATTCATATTCTAATAATTGGTTTTTAATTTTTTGTGGATCTGCCTCAGGTAGATCACACTTATTAATTGCAACAACAATTGGAACATTTGCAGCTTTTGCATGCTTAATTGACTCTATAGTTTGAGGTTTTACACCATCATCAGCCGCTACAACTAAAACTACAATATCAGTAAGTTTTGAACCTCTCGCTCTCATTTCGGTAAATGCTGCATGGCCCGGAGTATCTATAAAGGTCAGTTTATTATTCTTATTTTCAATTTGATAAGCCCCAATATGTTGAGTGATTCCACCAAATTCACCTGAAACGACATTTGCACTTCTTAAAACATCAAGAACTGAGGTTTTACCATGATCTACATGTCCCATAACTGTTATTATAGGAGGTCTATTTTTTAAATTTTCTGTTCTTGACGCCTTTATCTTTTGAATTATCTCTTCTGCCTTTTCCTCTCTAATAGGATTATGTCCAAATTCTTTAACTAAAAACTCTGCAGTGTCTGCTGCTAGGGTTTGATTGATAGTAACTGTCACACCCATACCAAACAAATACTTTATTACGTTACTAGACTGCTCAGCCATTCTATTGGCAAGCTCTCTAACTGTGATTGCTTCTGGAATGTTAATGTCTCTTTTAACAGGTTTTAAACTTTCTTGATAATCATCTTTTGATAAATTTTTATTTTCTTTTTGCCTTGCTCTTTTTACAGAAGCTAAACTTCTTTCTCTTGCCTCTATTTGATCACTTAAGGCTCTTGAAACAGTTAATTTAAGTTCTCTTTTCTTCGTTCCAGATTTCAAACTTTTCTTATTTTTTCCTTCGTTGTCTTCTTTAAGTCTCTTTGTAGCTCTTTGTTCAGCTAATTTACGTCTTTCAAAATCACTTGATAATTGTGTAGTTTTTGGAGAAAAACTTGGTTTTGATAAAGCTCCCCTGTTTAATGATGAGGGGGATTTTGACTTATTAAAACTGGATTTAAATGAACCACTCTTATTTGAAAACTTACTTGATTGCTTTTCTATTATTACAGAATTTTTACCCTGAGTTTTTGCTTTCTCAATATTTTGGATTGATTTTTTGGCTATACCAGATATTTTTAATTTTGTTTTTTTTTCCATAGCTCATCTCTCAATCTTTATAAACAATTTCTCTTGCTGACATAATTAGTCCATCAGCTTCATCTTTTGAAAGAGCAAAATCTTCTAAATAGCCTTGAATTTTAACTCTTTCTCCTTTTACGATATCAAATCCACCTGTTAATTCATCCGATGCAAGATCAGCAAAATCCTCTAATGTTAAAATTTTTTGATTTCCGAGCGTAACAAGCATACCTGGTGTCAAACCTTTTAAATTTATTAATGTATCTTCCAAACCTAATTCTTTTATTCTTTCAGAGATGTGTTCTTGATCTTTTTGATAAAATTCTTTTGCTCGATCAATAAGTGCTTTAGCTGTATCTTCTTCTATCCCTTCAATTTTTCCTAAAGTTTCTAATGAACTATCTTTAATATCATCTATAGTAGAAAATCCCTCAGCAACAAGTAATTGTCCAAGCGTCTCATCCAATTCTAAATTTTTAACAAAATTCTCAGTTTTTTCTTTGAATTCTAACTGTCTTCTTTCAGAGTCCTCAGCATCGGTCATTATATTAATTTCATAATTTAATAATTTAGTAGCAAGTCTTACATTTTGACCTCTTCTACCAATTGCTTTACTCAAATTTTCCTCTGTAAGAATTACATCAAGTTTTTTTCTTTCTAAATCAACATTAACCCTTTGAACTTCTGCTGGTGATAATGCGCTTGAAACTAAAATCGCAGGATCTTCAGACCAGTTTACAATATCAATCTTTTCTCCTTGAAGCTCATTTACTACAGCTTGTACTCTTGAGCCCCTCATACCAACGCAAGCTCCAACAGGGTCAAGTGAGGTATCAACAGCTTTAACACAAATTTTCGCTCTACTTCCTGGGTCTCTTGAGGAAGATTTAATCTCAATTAAACCATCATAAATTTCTGGAACCTCTTGAACAAAAAGTTTTTCCATAAACTTTGGATGGGCTCTAGACAAAAATATTTGTTGTCCACGTGGTTCTCTTCTTACATCATGACAATATGCTTTTATTCTGTCTCCAGCTTTTATATTTTCTCTTGGGATAATTTCATTTTTTTGGATAATTGCTTCTGTTCTTCCAAGATCAACAATCACATTTCCAAATTCCAGTCTTTTTACTATTCCGCTTAGAATAGTATCTTTTTTTTCTATAAAGTCATTAAATTGCCTTTCTCTCTCGGCTTCTCTTACATTCGTATTGATTACTTGTTTAGCTGTTTGAGCAGCAATTCTGCCAAAATCAAATGATGGCAAGGGTTGAAGAACTTCGTCACCAATTGACTTATCTTTATTTGTTTGATTTAGATTGATTGCGTCTTCTAATTTAATTTCTGTATTTGAGTTTTCTGGATTCTCAGATACAATTAATTTCCTAAAAATTTCTATATCACCATTATCTCTATTAATAATAACTTTAATCTCGTTATCTTGGCCGAATTTAGATTTAGCAGCTTTTGCAATTCCTGTTTCCATTGATGATATTATCAATTCTTTATCTATAGATTTTTCTAAAGCTACTGCTTCTGCTATTCTTAGTAGTTCAAGTTTATCAGCTCTTTTATTTAACATAGTTTTGTTTGCTCCAAAAAAAAATGGGCTCAAGCCCATTTTGATATTTCAACAATGTGAAATGAATATAGTAAAGTTTTTCCTTAATTCAATAAAAACTATTTAGAAAAAATGCTTAATTTATCAGTTTTTTCCCATGAAAATGAACCATTTTTTTCTGGTGTCCTACCAAAATGACCATAAGCAGATGTTTTTTCATATATAGGTTTATTTAATTCAAGCATCTCTCTAATTCCTCTTGGGCTTAGGTCAAAATTTTCTTTAATTTTTTCTATGACAAATTTATTCTTATCCAAATCATTATCAAACAAATCAACATAAATTGATAAAGGTTTGGAAACACCTATGGCATAAGCTAACTGAATTAGGCATCTATTACTTATTTTTGACGCTACAATATTTTTTGCAATATATCTTGCTGCATAAGCCGCTGATCTATCAACTTTAGTCGGATCTTTTCCTGAAAAAGCTCCCCCACCATGCGGAGCAGCTCCACCATAAGTATCAACTATTATTTTTCTTCCTGTTAATCCACAATCTCCATCTGGACCACCTATTACAAAGTTCCCAGTCGGGTTAACATAAAACTCTTCATCATTAAAACCATCAAGAAAATTTCCCGGTATTGCTTTGATCATATATGGTCTTAACAAATCTATTACTTGAGCTTGATTTACATCCTTAGAATGTTGAGAAGATATAACTACAGACTTAACTTTGACTGGTTTACTATCAATATATTCAAAGGTTACTTGGCTTTTAGAATCTGGTTCAATATTTTTAAGTTTACCTGTTTTTCTATCCTCGGCCATTAGTCTTAAAATTTTGTGAGAATAATGAATTGGAGCTGGCATTAACACATCAGTTTCATTGCAAGCATATCCAAACATAATTCCTTGATCACCAGCGCCTTCATCTTTATTTCCTGAAGAGTCTACTCCCATAGCAATATCAGCAGATTGAGAATGTAAATGACTTTCAATCTTAGTGGCTTCTTTCCAAGTAAAACCCTCTTGGTCATAGCCAATATCTTTTATACAGTTCCTAACTTTTTCTATTAATTCATCTTTTTTAGTTTCTGGACCTCTTACTTCACCGGCCAAAACAACTTTATTAGTTGTAGTGAGTGTCTCACAAGCTACTCTTGAAAATGGATCTTTAGAAAGGTAGTTATCAACAACCATATCTGAAATTCTATCTGAAACTTTATCTGGGTGTCCTTCTGATACAGACTCGCTAGTAAAAAGATAATTTTTAAGATTACTCATTTTTAATTCTAATAAATGAAAATATTAATAAAATATACAATAAAGTTAGTAATCCAAAAATTTTATTTCCATATTTAGAAAATATTGTTGGTTGTATTTTTCGCATTTCTTCCAAATCTACATAGCCTGACTCACCAAATTCAACACTTTGTTCTACAATTCCTATAGGATTAATTATAGCTGCGATACCATTATTTGAGGAGCGAAGGATGTATTTGCCACTTTCAATTGCTCTAAAAATACTATGATCAAAATGTTGTTTTGGCCCTATTGATTTGCCGAACCATCCATCCTCAGAGATATTAATTATAAAATCATAATTTGAATTTTTAAATAATCTACCTGAATAAATTATTTCATAACAAATCAAAGGTAATACTTTTAAAGTAAAATTTGAATTTTCTATTTCAATTAGTTCCCTTTTTTCACCTTTTGAAAAAGGTTGATAATTATTAGTTAAAGATCTTAATCCTATAACTTTTAGAACACTTTCAAATGGCAAAAATTCGCCAAAAGGCACTAAATTAATTTTATTGTACGAATCTAAAACATTTAATTCATTATCGTAAACAGATAATGAATTAAAAAAATTTGTAGATCCATTATTGTTAGCCTTCTTATTTATACCAATGACAAACAAATGATTTTCATTAAAACTTTGATCAAACAATGATCTAAATTCTTTCAATTCTTTTTGTGAAATATCTGGAAAAATTCCTTCAGGCCATATAAAGATTATTTTCTCATTACTATTTGGTGAGCTTAATTTTATTAAATCTTTAATAATAGAGACAGTGTTTGCGCTGGTATAAAATCTGTCTAAAGAAATATTAGAACCAATTATTCGTATTTTATGCTCATAAATTTTATTATCTACCTTATAAAAACTATTTTTTTGAGAAGAGCCATAGACATAAAAAGATACGAAAGTAATTACAAAAAAGATGCATACTACAATGTTTTTTTTTGAGTTGCCTAAAAATATTATTGCTGGGCTTGTAAATAAAGAGATACAAAATAA
Organism: Pelagibacteraceae bacterium AG-325-J17; assembly: GCA_003282825.1. Taxonomy (GTDB): domain Bacteria; phylum Pseudomonadota; class Alphaproteobacteria; order Pelagibacterales; family Pelagibacteraceae; genus Pelagibacter. Next base: position 30,790 of record QBYM01000010.1, read on the forward strand.
ATTTAATCCATAAGTGCCTATGATTGAGGTTATGCTTAAAAGTTCTAGTTGGTTAGAAAGACTGTAAACAATTAAATTCCATGGGAATCCTGTCAGAATTATTCCTCTCAAAAATTCTATAACTCCAAAAATTAATGAAAAAATAAAAAAAGAACTAACGACACTCTTCGGCTTTAAAACTGCGAAAAAATAGGAAATTAAACCATAAAATAAAGCTAAGAAACTGGGTATTAGGACTAAAGTAAAAGGGATTAAAAATTTAAAACTTTGATCAAATGTTAAAGAAATTGATATCCAGTATAAATTAGTTACAAAAAAACCAAAACCAAACGCCCAACCATAAAGAAAAAAAATCTTCACATTTGTTTTTTGTTTTAATTTCTTACTTAAAAATAGATAGAGGGAGGAAAATGTGAAAAAATTTATTATAAAAAAATTAAAGGGGGTTAGACTTAAAGAGGTGAGTATTCCTATAAAACCTAAAAATATGATTTCAGTAAATAATTTTTTTTTCAATTTAATTTAACTTTGAAATTACAGATTTATATATAAGCTCTTCCTCTTTTAACATCTTCATATAATCTTTATCTTTTATATGATCAAAATTTAGTAAATGAAGAAAACCATGTATAAAGGTCTTAATTAATTTTTCTTTAAAAGATTTGAAAGATTGAGATTTTGGTTTGTCGATAAAATTATAACTTATAATAATATCTCCAATATAATTTTCTTCTATTTTTTTTAGTTTTTTATTAGAAGGAAATGATAAAATATCAGTAGATTTATTTTTATTTCTAAAGCTTTTATTCAATTTTTTTATACTCTTATTATTGGAAAGCAAAAGCGTAAAGCTTACTTTTTTTTTTAAAAATTTATATTTTTTGGGAAATGATTTACAAATTTTTTTAAAGAAAAGATCTTTTTTCTTAAGTTTTTTTGACCAGGCTTTCTCCTCTGAGAAAACATTAATATTAATCATTGTTAGAATAAGCTTTTACTATTTTTGAAACAAGAGGATGTCTTACTACATCTGAATGATCAAAATCGATAACTGCTATTTCATTTAAATGTCCTAATAGTTCTTTGGACCTTACAAGTCCTGACATGCTTTTATTGGGTAGGTCTATTTGTGTTGGATCACCGTTAACAACTATTTTTGAATTTTCTCCTATACGCGTTAGAAACATTTTAATTTGAGTATCAGTAGCATTTTGAGCTTCATCTAAAATAGCAAAGGAGTTTTTTAAAGTTCGTCCTCTCATAAACGCTAACGGTGCTATTTCAATATCACCTATTTCAATCATTCTTTGTATTTTTTCAAAATCAAAAAGATCATAAAGGGAATCATATAAAGGCCTTAGATATGGGTCGACCTTTTCCTTCATATCTCCAGGCAAAAAACCTAATCTTTCACCAGCCTCCACGGCAGGTCTTGATAAAATTATTCTTTCAATCTTTTTTTCTAATAACATTGTAAGACCAACTGCAACTGCTAAAAAAGTTTTCCCTGTCCCGGCTGGTCCGGCTGAAATTATTATATCACTTTGTCTTAAAGCTCTTACATATCCCTTTTGTTTTTCTGATCTAGGAATAATTGATTTTTTTGGTGTTTTAATTATATCGGTTATATTGTTGTTTTTGACTTTTTCATTAATCATAAATTTATCAACTGAAGAGACTATATCTTTGTTTTCGATACTACCGTTGTTGATAAATTGATTAGCTAAAAATTGAATAGCATTTTTAATTATCTCATTTTTCTGAGGATTTGATTTAATTAATATTGAGTTACCTCTTGAATATAAACTAGATTTAGTAATTCTTTCTAATTCTTTTAAATTTTTATTAAATTCTCCAACTACTCCCATTAATAAATCGTTGTCATGAAAAATAACACTAATTGTGTTATTGTCTGAATAAACAAATTTAAGTGATGTTTCTAAGTTCTTTTTAATTAAATCTCTCAATTTTTATGCTACCTTCTGATTGGAGTCGATAACAACATCACCAAATAAAGTAGTTCTATTGCTTTGTTTAATTTTTACTAACACAACTTTACCTATGTCCTCTTTTTTACCATTAAATATAACTGGTGTCATATATTCAGAGCGTCCAAATAACTGGGTTTTATCTTTTGTTAGATTTTCTACTAAAACTCTCAATATTCTATTTTCTAAAGACTTGTGCATATTAATTTGATTTTTAAATAATTGGTTTTGTACTTTTTCTAATCTTGAAGTAGAAGTACTTTTATCAATTAAATCTAAGTCTTCAGCGACAGTACCAGGTCTAGGACTAAAAATAAAAGAATATGAATTAATGAATTTAATTCTTTTAATCAAATCAAGTGTATCATTAAAATCTTTTTCCTCTTCTCCTGGATAGCCGATAATAAAGTCACTTGAAAATTCTATTTTTGAATTTATTTTTTTTAATTTTTCAAATATTTTCAAATAATCACTTATTAGATGCTTTCTATTCATGAGTTTTAAAATTTTATTTGAGCCACTTTGAATAGGAAGATGAACTAATGGCATCAATTTTTTCGAGCGTTTATAAACTTCAATTAAATCTTCTGACATATCTTTTGGATGAGATGTTGTATACCGAACTCTCTCAATTTTTGAAAATTTTTCAATTTCTAAAATCAAATTAGATAATCTGTAATTATTATGTTTATAAGCATTTACGTTTTGACCAAGCAAAATAATTTCTTTAACTCCATTATCAACCAGATGTTTAGCTTCATCTAAAATTTGTTGGAACGGTCTCGAGTATTCTGGTCCTCTTGTATAAGGTACAACGCAAAAATGACAAAATTTATCGCAGCCTTCTTGTACAGTTAAAAATGACGAAACTTCACTCATCTCATTTTTTATTTTGCTCAAGTAATCAAATTTATCATCTGCTTCAAATTCAATTGTTTCTGTTTTTTCCTTTTTTTTTATGAAATTTAATATTTTATTATTAATTTCATGATATGACTGAGGTCCAATAACCAGATCTATATAAGGTTCTCTTTTTAACATTTCTTGATTTTCTGCTTGAGCAACACACCCTGCTACAATAACTAATGGTTTATTTTTTGATCTAAAAATTTTTTTAACCCTTCCTATCTCATGATAAACTTTTTCTTTTGCTTTATCTCTTATGTGGCAAGTATTTAAAACATAACAATTGGCCTCTTCGTAAATATTTGTTTTATTGTAGCCAATTTTTTTAACTGTATCAAAAATACGATTTGAATCGTATTCATTCATTTGACATCCAAAAGTTTTGATAAAAATTTTTTTACTCATTTATTGGGATTTTTTTTAACCCCATATAACTCTAATTTATGATCTACTAAAGTATAACCATATTTTTCTGCTACTTTAATTTGAAGTTTTTCTATTTCATCATCTACAAACTCAATTATCTCTCCTGTTTTTACATCAATCAAATGATCATGATGACTCTCAATCATTGCTTCGTATCTTGCTTTACCACCTTTAAAATCATGTTTGGCTAATATGCCTGCCTCTTCTAAAAGTTTGACAGTCCTATAAACTGTCGCAATACTTATTTTTGGATCAATCTTAGAAACTCTATTATACAATTCATCTACATCTGGATGATCTGACTCTCCATAAGATTTCTTGGACTCTGATATTACTCTAACTATTATTTTCCTTTGATCAGTTAGTTTTACCCCTTTAGATATACATTTTTGTTCAATTGAATCTGACATACTTTAATTTTAACTTATATAAATAGGATTAATCAAATTTTTTTTAATTTTGAATTTATCGCATAGAATGGGAATATTTTCATATTTAATCTCATTAATATCTTTAAAATCACTGAAACTAAAACAATAATAATCAATTTTCATCGCTAAATGGATAGCTTTTATAACAGAAAGTGAGTTCCTAACACCGGCAAAACTACCTGGACCTTTATTAACATAAATGGATGAAATATCTTTTATTTTTATCTTTTTTGAATTTAAAAAATCATTAATTAATATAACTAATTTTTCATAATTAGTTTTGCTATTTGAGTGGGTAATATTATAAATGTCCTTATTATTAATGAGTACAAAAAAAATATTCTCTCCAGCAGCATCAATAATTAGTCTATTCATTTTTATTTTTAATTTCACTGTAAATACTAATGCAGAGGATGATAATAGCAAATACTATTCAAAAGATGAAGGTGTAGTGTCTATTATGTATCATCGTTTTAATGAAAATAAATATCCATCAACAAATATCAAAATTGATGTTTTTAAAGAACATCTTCAAATCATTAAGGATTCTAGTTATAATTTCCTTAACCCAAGAGATCTTGAAAATAATCTAATGATCCCAAAAAAAAATAAAGAAATTTTAATTACTATAGATGATGGTTTTAAATCATTTTATGAAGAGGCTTGGCCAATTTTAAAAAAAGAAAAAATACCCTTTATTTTATTTATATCAACTGAACCTGTAGGTAAAAATGGGTACATGAAGTGGAGTCAAATAAAAGAAATTGAAAAATCTGATTTTGCAGTTATCGGACACCATTCACACACTCATGATTACCTAATAGATAAAACAGGTGAAGAATTTATTTCTGATATTGAAATAGCTAATGAAATATTTTTAAAAAATTTAGGATATATTCCAAATCTTTTTTCTTATCCTTTTGGCGAATATTCTAAATTTATGAAAGATTATATTTCTAAAAATTTTAAACTTTCATTTGGTCAACATTCAGGTGTAATAGATGTTAACAAGGACAAATTTGAACTTCCTAGATTTCCAATCAATGAGAAATATGGAGAAATAAAAAGATTTAGATCTATTATCAATTATTTCCCTCTAGAATATAAAAGCTTAAAGCCAGAAGAAAAAAAATTAAAAAAAGAAGATAACCCACCAATATTTAGTGTAGAATTTTTTGAAAATCAAAAAAATTTAAATAATATTAACTGTTACTCCAATGAGGGTGGTATCTGGGAAAAATCTAAAATTAAATTTAATGACTCTAAACTTTCTATTGAGTTTAGAGAACCTTTCCTTCCAAGAAGAGGAAGAATAAATTGTTCCTTAAATGATGATGGTAAGTGGCGTTGGTTTGGTACCCAATTTATAGTTAACAAAGATTAAGTTAAACTTTCAAGCTCAATACTTGAAGGGAGCAATTTTGCATCATCAAAATCTTTTAAATTATTTTGTTTAATAATTTTTTGTAAAACTTCAACATATTGATTTCCTGTTTCAGCATAATTTTTAAGAAATTGAGAAAGTATAATACTATCTAAGGGTCTTTTAGAGTCTCTTAATTGTGCCCTAGCTAATCTAAAATTTTCATATGAAGAGTGTGTATTTAAGTTTCTTTGATATGCTCTAACGGAGGCTTGCAATACATTAAACTTCATTACTTTATGACCTTTATTTTCATCAGCTTCCTTAGGCTTCAATCCTTCACCAGACCAGGTCCATTGACCAAAAAGAGCATTACCCTCTTGTGCAAATCTTGAGGTTCCCCAACCAGTTTCTTTTGCTGCTTGGGCTATAGCCAATGAAACAGGAATTTCATCCATTCTAATTTTTAAGATTGAAAGATCATTAGATGGAATGCCATATTGTTTAAATTTATTTTTTAACCATTTCTTTTCTATTTTAGTATTATTGCTTTTGTTAATAATATTAAATAAAGTTTTTCTATCTAATCTTATGTTGTTATTTTCTTTCAAAATAAGAGGTAAAACGATTTGAATAAAAAATTCTTTTCTTTTTTTAGTATTTTCAATCATTTTAATTTCAGCAGGCAGAAGAGTTAATGCTACTGGTTTAACTAATTTTTTTTGTCTCACATCATCCAATTTATAATCAGTGTCTTCAAATAATTGTTTAATTGTTGAAGCATTCAATCTTACTGTATCGGTTTCTAAATCATTTAAACTGAAAATATCAATTAGTAAATCTTTCTCATTTAATTCATTATCACTGTATGTTCCATCATTTTTTTTGTTAAGGGTATAAGCTAAAATAGATTTCGAATTATTTTGGAATTCATTTGTAATCATAAAATTATTTTTTGTATAACTAGATATCAAAGGCAACCAATAAAAAGAAAAAACTACAAAAATACTAGCAATTAATATTCTTGGTATCGATCCAATTCTTCTATCATCAAAAAATTTAAAAATTTTTAAATTCTTTCTTTGGATTTTAAAGAAAAGAAGCTTCGATCTTAATAATAAAATTTGGTTGAAAAAATTAAGATTATTTAATTTAAAATTAAAAAAATTTTTTTTTAACATTTAAATAGCCTCAACTTTTTTTACTTCAGGTAAGTAATGACAAAGCAGATTCTGTACACCTTGTTTTAAAGTCATTGTCGAGCTCGGGCAACCAGAACAGCTTCCTTGTAATTGCACCTTTACAATCCCATCCCTAAATTCTTTGAATCTAATATCTCCCCCATCTTTAGCTACTGCTGGTCTTATTTTTTCGTCTAATATTTTAATAATTTTTTTTTCTATTTCTTGTAAATTTTCATTATTTTCTTTTAATTCATTATCAATCACGCACTCTTTACCTTTTGAGTAAAAATCATTTATCAAAGAAATTACAATATGTTTAATTTCATCCCACGATATTTTGTCTTCTTTATTAATTGATATAAAATCTTTACCTAAAAAAATACCTTCAACCCCATGTATTGATAATAAATCTTTGACTAACTCATTATCAATTCCTTCCTTTTTGGTTACTTCAAAAGAACCTTGGTTAGACACAACTTTTCCAGGTAAAAATTTTAATGAATTTGGGTTTGGTGTAATTTCTGTCTGCACAAACATAAATTATATATAGTCATTAATTATCAAAAT
>QBYM01000011.1 GCA_003282825.1 Pelagibacteraceae bacterium AG-325-J17
CTCAAGTTTTTAGAAAGAGCAAGAACAGAGGCTTTGTTTTCAATTGGATTTAGTAATAAAAAAATTCAAGAAGAATTTGATGCATTAATAATAGTTAAATCTTGCAATATTGAGTATAAAAAATCTGCATTTCTAGAAGATGAATTAACTATTAGATCTTTTGTGAAATCTATAACTAAAACATCTTTTTTTATGAACCAAATAATTACAAAAGATGAGAAAATTATTGTAGAGGCTCAAGTTCATTTGGTTTTTATTGATAAAAATGGAAAACCAATAAAAATCCCTAAAGATATATATTCAAAATTTAAACCTTATTTTTGTGACACGATTAAAGCTTAGAAATTTTTTTGGCCTTTTTAAATAAGCTATTAATCATAGCATGAGTTACAACTTTGGTATTAACATTTCTTGGACTAGGATGATAACAAGCTATTAAAATTTTATTATCAGGTAATAGATATTTTTTGCCATGTTTAAATTCAAATTTATTATTAACGTTAAATTTTTTTTTATAAATTTTTACACAATTATCGAAAGCTACCTTACCAAGTGTTACAATTACTTTAATTTTTTTTAGATAATCAATTTCTTTTATAAAATAGTTTGAGCATTGAATTAATTCTTCATTCATAGGTTTGTCACCTGGAGGAACGCATTTTAAAATATTTGTTATGTATGTAGACTTCAACTTTAAACCATCATCTTTATTTTCAGAAAAATCTTGATTAGATATTTTGACAGAAAAAAGACTTTTAAAAAGAAAATTTCCAGATTTATCTCCTGTAAAAGCTCTGCCTGTTCTTGTTCCCCCATGAGCTGCAGGAGCTAAACCAATAATCATTAATCTTGCATTTATATCACCAAAACCAGTAACAGGTTTTCCCCAATACTTTTCATTGAAATTTTGTTTCCTTTTTTCCAATGATACTTTTTTTATAAAATTTGTTAAACGAGGACATTTTTTGCATTTAACTATTGTTTTATTTAATTTTTTAAACTTAATGTTCATTAATGAAATTACTAAATATTATATTAATTATATTTATAGCTTTAACAAACGAAATAAAAGCAGATTCAAAAAATCAACTTTTTGAAAAACTTCAAAAAGGGGGTAATTTAATTTTTATCAGACACGCTTACGCACCTGGAAATGGAGATCCTGATAATTTTGATATTAAGGATTGTTCTACTCAGAGAAATTTAAGTGATTCAGGAAGAAAGCAATCAAAAAAAATTGGAAATTTTTTTGATGAAAATAAAATCCCAATAGATTTAGTGATTTCAAGTGAATGGTGCAGATGCAAAGAAACAGCTTTAATAGCATTTGATAAATTCAAAACAAAGGATTTTTTAAATTCTTTTTATAGTTCAAAATTTGCTAAAAATAAAAAATTTCAAATGTTAAATCTTAAAAAGTATATTGGTAATTGGAATGAAGATAAGAATTTAGTTCTTATTACACATTATGTGGTAATATCTGAAGTATTAAATTATGCTCCAAGTTCAGGAGAAATTGTAGTATCAGATAAAAATTTTAAAATGATAGGAAATATAGAAATAAATTATTAAATATTATGTCCTCTAAAAGAGCTATGAAACAAGCACAAAAACAAGCTTATGCTAAACACAGAAGCAATATTACAAATAGTCGATTTGAGAAAAAAAATAGAAATTCTATAAAAAATAAAAAAAAACGTTAACTTTCATTTTTAAATTTGTCAATTTTTTTGCAGGTAGAAATTTTTGAGATACCTACTTCATCATTTAGCACAGTTTTCATGAAAATTTCTTGTTTTCCTTTTTCAAATAAAATTTGAGTATAAAATTGTGGGTAGCCATGTTTATGAGTTAATATCTTTCCATTTTCCTCGTAAATATTTCTTACATAAGAATTTTTTTTTTTCACACTAAGATCTGTAATTCTATATTTTTGATATGTTTTTTCTTTATAAATATAATTTCTGGTCATTATCAGCTCATTCAAATTGAGAATATATTCATTCTTTATAAACTCATCTTGTTGATCATCACACAAACTCATTATGATTACTTCTGATTTAAGCTGTTGTGCAGGAAATAGTATAAAGAGAATAATTACAAATTTAAAAAAATTATTCTTTTTCATTTTTGTCAGCAAAAAATAATCCTATTAAAAGTAGAGCAGTCCATCCTAAACCTAAAAGGCCCTTAAATACATTTGTATCAGCACTCCAAATATCAAGAAACAAAGCACCAAAAATAAGGCCCAAAATATAAATTATTATTACAATTGTAACTTTACTCATTTTTAAAATTTTTTTTAAAAAGAGAGATACCATTTTCAATTTTATATGTATAGGACTCTTCGAAACTTTTTAATTGCCATCCCGTTAGTCTTTTTTTGATTGTTATGATATTTTCAAGCTTCCATTCTTCAAGAGTTTCTTCTGATTTCCATTTTTGTTTTTCAGCATTAGTTCTTCCACAACCATAACAATAACCTGTCTTGGGATCAGTTTTACAAATACTTATACAGGGTGAAACAATCATACTTAATATTATAGAGGAAATATAATCTAATTTACAATAAATGTCGTTGGACAAATAGTTTCAATAATATATAAAACGGTTTAATTTGTGGGGCGATGGCGGAATTGGTAGACGCGTCGGTCTTAGGAACCGATAGAGCAATCTGTGAAGGTTCGAGTCCTTTTCGCCCTACCATAACTAAATTATGAAAGTTACAATAGAAAATAAAAAAGGTTTAAATAAAGATCTTAAAGTGTTCGTAGATAAAAAAACTATGAATACTTACATAGATGATAAATACGAAGAAATTAAAGGAACGGTAAATTTAAAAGGTTTTAGACCTGGAAAAGTTCCTAGAGAAATTCTAAAAAGACAATTTGGCAAAGCAGTTTTTAATGAAGTATTAGACAAGGTTATAAAGGATACTTCAACTAAAGCATTGGAGGAAAATAAAATTAAACCAGCAGGTCAACCAAAATTAGACTTAAAAACTTATGGTGAAGATAAAGATTTAGAATATATAATATCTGTAACCGAACTTCCAAAAGTTGAAATTAAATCAATAGAAAACATAAAATTTGATCAGTACTCAGTTAAAATAGATAATAGTGAGTCAGAAAAAAGAATAAAAGAAATTGCAAAAAATCAACCCAATTTTAAAGATGCTTCAGAAAATACTAAAGCTAAAGAAGGAGACCTTGTAGCTTTTGATTATACAGCAACGGTAGATAATAAAACTTTTAAAGGTGGAGAAGGTAAAAATACTCAGCTTACTCTAGGTAAAGATTTATTTTTAAAAGGTTTTGATAAACAGTTATTGGGAGTAAAAAAAGGAGATGAAAAAACTGTAGAGGCCACATTACCTGAAAATTTTCCTGAAAAAGAATTGATAAATAAAAAAGCAAAATTTGTTTGTAAAATTTTAACTTTAAAAAATCCTGAAGAAACTAAAATAGATGATGAGTTCGCAAAAAATTTAGGTGCTAAAGATCTTAAAGATCTTAAATCTTTGATATCAAAACAAATAAATGATGAGTATACAAATTCGTTAGACCGACTTTCAAAAAATCAAATATTAAAGGAAATAGAAAAATTTAAAGTTTCTGAGATACCTGAAAATTTAATTGAGGATGAAATTAAGATTTTATCACAAGGAATGTCTGATAAAGATGCAAAAAAAAGTAGAAAAAATTTTGAAGATGTTGCAAAAAAAAGAATTAAAGTAGGTTTAGTTTTAAATGAATTTGGAGAAAAAAATCAAATTAAAGTTACAGAGCAAGAATTACAAGCTGAAGTTCAAAAACAAATAAGAATGATGCCTGGACAAGAAAAAATGGTAATGGATTTTTATCAAAAAAATCCATCAGCACTTTCTAGTTTAAGAGGAACAGTATATGAGGAAAAAATATTAAAACTTATTAAAGAAAAAGCTAAGCCTAATAAAAAAGAAATTTCAAAAGATGAAGCAGAAAAAATTCTAAAACAATCTCAACTACAAGAATACAGCCATCCCAATAAGGATGAAAAAAAAGTTGAAGATAAAAAGTTAAGTAGTAGTAAAACTAAGCCTAAATCGACAAAAATAAAAGCTCCGGTTAAAAAATCAAAAAAAGTTAGCAAAAAGTAATCGCAAGTTGTATAAGTAAAACGAATCAACTTATGACAAACAAAATATCTGAATTTATGAGTACTTTAGTACCTATGGTTGTTGAACAATCAAGTAAAGGTGAACGTGCATATGATATTTATTCAAGACTATTAAAAGAAAGAATTATTTTTTTAACTGGTCAGATAAATGACAATGTTGCTTCACTGGTAACTGCACAACTTTTATTTTTAGAGGCGGAAGATCCTAAAAAAGAAATTTATTTGTACATCAATAGTCCAGGTGGATTAGTCACTGCTGGCCTTGGAATATATGATACAATGCAATATGTTAAACCTGATATTTCTACTTTATGCATTGGTCAAGCTGCATCAATGGGTTCATTTCTACTTTCAGCAGGAACAAAAGGTAAAAGATTTTCATTACCAAATTCTAGGATAATGGTTCACCAGCCTTCTGCAGGTTTTCAAGGACAAGCGACTGATATAGAAATTCATGCGAATGAGGTTCTATCTTTGAAAAAAAGATTAAATGAAATTTATTCAAAACATACTGGTAAAACAGTTGAAGAAATAAAGTTAGCTCTTGAGAGAGATAATTTTATGACTGCAGATGCAGCTAAATCTTTTGGATTAATAGATGAAGTGGTAGAAAAAAGATCCTAAAATACCATATATTGATTTAAACTTATTCAAAACTTGATTAGTAACTACTTCTTATAATAAAGTAATTAAATTGATTCGTTATAAATTTTATGAGCACTAACAACAAAAATATTCTCTACTGTTCTTTCTGTGGAAAGAGTCAACACGAAGTAAGAAAACTTATAGCTGGTCCTACAGTTTTTATTTGTGATGAATGTGTTGAATTATGTATGGATATTATTAAGGAAGAAAGCAAAGACACTTTTGTAAAACATCAAGATGGTCTTCCTTCACCAAAAGAAATTTGTTCGGTATTAGACGATTATGTAATTGGCCAAGCACATGCAAAAAAAGTTTTGTCTGTTGCAGTTCATAATCACTATAAGAGATTAAATTATGAAAATAAAACTAGCAAAAATGTTGAACTCGCAAAATCAAACATTCTTTTGGTTGGACCTACAGGTTGTGGAAAAACTTTACTAGCTCAAACTTTAGCAAGAATTCTTGATGTACCTTTTACCATGGCTGACGCAACTACACTTACAGAAGCTGGTTATGTGGGAGAAGATGTTGAAAATATTATTTTAAAATTATTACAAGCAGCAGATTACAATGTTGAAAAAGCTCAAAGAGGAATTGTTTATATAGATGAGGTAGATAAAATAAGCAGAAAATCAGAGAACCCCTCAATAACAAGAGATGTTTCTGGTGAAGGTGTTCAGCAAGCTTTATTAAAGATTATGGAGGGTACAGTTGCAAGTGTGCCACCTCAAGGAGGAAGAAAACACCCTCAACAAGAATTTTTACAAGTTGACACAACTAACATTCTTTTTATATGTGGTGGTGCCTTTGCCGGTCTTGACAAAATTATTTCTCAAAGAGACAAAGGAACTTCAATTGGTTTTGGAGCTGATGTTAAAAATACACTAGATAAAAAAACAGGTGAATGGATGAAAGGTTTAGAACCAGAGGATTTATTGAGATATGGTCTAATACCTGAATTTATAGGTCGATTACCAATGATTGCAACTTTAGAAGATTTAGATGAAAAATCTTTAATTAAGATTCTAGGAGAACCAAAAAATTCATTAACAAAACAGTACCAAGAATTATTTAAACTTGATGGTGCAAAATTAACTTTTAAAGATAATGCTTTAAAAGAAATAGCACTTAAAGCAATTAAGAAAAAAACTGGAGCTAGAGGTTTAAGATCAATATTAGAAAATATTCTATTGAAAACTATGTATGATTTACCTAGTCAAGAAAATATAGAAGAGGTAATAGTTGATGCCTCGGCGGTAAAAGGTCAGTCTCAGCCAATAATAGTTCATTCTAAAACTAAGGACAAAATCAAGACAAACAAGACTACAGCGGCTTAATATCCTTAATAAGTTAGAAAAAGGTATTGCAATATAAATTATAATATCCATATTTAAGATCATGGATATTAAAATTTCACTACCATTACTTCCTCTTAGAGATATTGTAGTTTTTCCTAGCATGGTAATACCGCTATTTGTTGGGAGAGACAAATCTATTTCAGCTTTAAATGAAGTAATGAAAAAAGATAAAAAAATAATCTTAGTCACTCAAAAAAATTCTGAAATTGATGATCCAAAAAAAACAGATATTTTTACATACGGTTGTGAAGGAAATATTCTTCAGCTTTTAAAGTTACCTGATGGAACTGTAAAAGTTCTAGTAGAGGGTATTAAAAGAGTAAAATTATTAGACTTTAAAGATAATGAAAAATTTATTACTTGTGAATTCACTCCATACAATGATGTGGTTAATAAAGATGAAGATTTGTATCCTTTAGCGGCTACGGCTCTAAGAAGATTAGAAAAGCTTACATCCATAAATAAAAAAATATCCAATGAAACTATTAATACTATCAAGCAATTAAAAGACCCTTCTCAAATTGCTGATAATATTGCATCACACATAACTGCTACAATTTCTGAAAAACAATCAATATTTGAAACTGCAGATGTGAAAAAAAGATTAAACTCAATTGTTAAGATAATGGAAAACGAGACAAGTATTATTGGTGTTGAAAAAAGAATTCGTGGAAGAGTAAAAACTCAGATGGAAAAAACTCAAAGGGAATACTATTTAAATGAACAATTAAAAGCTATTCAAAAAGAATTAGGTGAAATTGAAGATGGTAAAGATGAAAGCACTAGTTTGAATAAAGCTATTTTAAAATCAAAGATGCCTAAAGAGGTTGAAAAAAAATGCTTACAAGAACTTAAAAAATTAAAAAATATGAGTCCAATGTCAGCTGAAGCAACAGTCGTTAGAAATTATTTAGATTGGATGACAGAACTTCCATGGTATAAAAAAAGTGAAGTAGATATAGACTTAACCAAAGCTTTGAATGTTCTTGATAAAGATCATTTTGGTCTTGAAAAAGTTAAAGAGAGAATAATTGAATTTTTAGCTGTTCAAAAGAGAATGGACAAAATTAAGGGGCCAATATTATGTTTAGTTGGACCGCCTGGTGTTGGAAAAACATCTTTAGGAAAATCTATTGCTAGAGCTACCAATAGAGAATTTGTCAGAATGTCAGTTGGTGGTATGAGAGATGAAGCTGAAATTAGAGGTCATAGAAGAACTTATATTGGATCTTTGCCTGGAAAAATAATTCAGATGATGAAAAAATCTGGAACAAAAAATCCATTAATTTTATTAGATGAAATTGACAAAATTGGTAATGATTACAGAGGCGATCCTTCTTCAGCTTTGTTAGAAGCTTTAGACCCAGAACAAAATACATCATTTAATGATCATTACCTTGAAGTTGATTATGATTTATCAGATGTAATGTTTGTTACAACAGCAAATACTTTAAATATTTTACCACCATTATTAGATAGGATGGAAGTAATTAGACTTGCTGGTTATACAGAAGATGAAAAAATTAATATTGCTAATAAATATCTTCTACCAAAGCAGATTAAAGATAATGGAGTTAAAGATAATGAGATGAAACTAGGCAATGACATTATTAAAGAAATAATTAGAAGTTATACAAAAGAATCTGGAGTAAGAAATCTTGAGAGAGAAATTTCAAAAGTTGCTAGAAAAGTTGTTAAAAAAGTTGTTTCTGGTGAAGAGAAAGAAGTCAATGTTGACGCGAAGAATTTATCTGATTTCCTTGGTGTTCCAAAGTATAAATTTGGAGAACTAGAAACTGAAAATAGAATAGGAATTGTAACTGGCCTAGCTTGGACAGAGTATGGCGGAGAAATTTTAAAAGTAGAAACTGTAACAATGCCTGGAAAAGGTAGAATGCAAATTACAGGTAAATTAGGTGATGTTATGCAAGAGTCCGTTAAAGCAGCAAAATCATTTGTAAGATCAAAATGTTTGGAGTATGGAATTATTCCTCCATTGTTTGAAAAGAAAGATTTTCATATTCATGTACCTGAAGGAGCAACGCCAAAAGATGGCCCATCAGCGGGCATAGCAATGGTTACATCCATAGTCTCTTCAATTACAACTATTCCAGTTAGAAAAGATGTTGCTATGACCGGTGAAGTAACTTTAACAGGTCAAGTCTTACCAATAGGTGGTTTAAAAGAAAAATTACTAGCAGCACATAGAGCTGGAATAAAAGAGGTTTTAATTCCAAAAGAAAATGAGAAAGATTTAGTTGATATGCCAAAAAAAATATTGGATGAAATAAAAATCACTCCTGTAGAATATGCTGATGAGGTTTTAAAAATTGCTTTAACAAAAGAACTTAAAAAGACTGAGTGGGTTGAGGTTGATCTAACTAAAAAAGATGACAAATCTCAAGCAAGTATCCAATAAAATTTATAATGGAATTATTGATAATTTTATTGGTAGTAGTTTTTTTTACTTTTTACTTATTCAGACCAATATCAAAAAAAGAGGAAGATAATTTTAACTCCAAAAATAATTGGAGAGGTGGATTTTAAAAAATTTTCTACGATTTATAACAATTAATAAATCTTGACGTTATTAGACTGAGAGATATAACCACTATTTTGGTTATGGGCGGTTAGCTCAGTTGGTAGAGCATCTCGTTTACACCGAGGGGGTCAAAGGTTCGAGTCCTTTACTGCCCACCAAAAGAATCAAAAGTGGGGGTGTAGCTCAGTTGGTTAGAGCGATCGCCTGTCACGCGATAGGTCGAGGGTTCGAGTCCCTTCACTCCCGCCACTTAATACTTTAGTCTTGATAATCGTTATCAATAAGGCTGTATATTTTGAATAATGTGACCTAACACCACTTCATCTAGCTTTAAAAAATGATATATATTCCCACATGACTGCGGAATTTTTAAAAGATTATTTACCTATAATTTTATTCTTAATTATAGCTTTGGGATTAAGTTGTGCATTTATTGTAGTCAACTTTTTCTTATCTCCTAAAAACCCTGATCCAGAAAAATTATCTGCTTATGAATGTGGGTTTGACCCATTTGAAGATTCTAGAATGGAATTTGACGTAAGATTTTATCTTGTTGCAATATTGTTTATAATTTTTGATCTTGAAATAGCATTTTTATTTCCTTGGGCAATTTCACTAGGCTCAATAGGAATTCTTGGCTTTATGTCAATGATGATTTTTTTATTCATACTTACAATAGGATTCATTTATGAATGGAAAAAAGGTGCGCTGGATTGGGAATAAATAAAAATTTAAATGAATAATAAATTAGATCAAATTCCTGAGGAGTTTAAACAATTAGCTGATGATTTTAGTAAAAATGGATTTATTACTACTTCACTAGACAATTTAATAAATTGGTCAAGATCTGGATCATTACATTGGATGACATTTGGTTTAGCTTGTTGTGCAGTTGAAATGATGCAAACTGCAATGCCAAGATATGACCTTGAAAGATTTGGAGCAGCTCCCAGAGGTTCACCTCGACAGTCTGATGTGATGATTGTAGCTGGAACTTTAACTAATAAAATGGCTCCAGCACTTAGAAAAGTTTATGATCAAATGCCAGAACCAAGATACGTAATTTCTATGGGTAGCTGTGCAAATGGAGGTGGTTATTATCATTATTCTTATTCAGTTGTTAGAGGATGTGATCGTATAGTTCCTGTCGATATTTATGTCCCTGGATGTCCACCATCTGCTGAGTCTCTTTTGTATGGAATTATGCAGTTACAAAAAAAAATAAGAAACAAAGGTTCTTTAAATAGATAAAATGAAAACTTTAATAGATTTAGAAAAAAAAATTAATTCTGAGTTAGCTTCTAAAATTAATTCAACGTTAACTAAGCATAATCAAATTTATGTTGAGATAGATAAAGATGATTTAATAGATGTAACTTTGTTTGTTAAAACAAATAAAGATTTGAAGTTTAGACAACTTATAGATATTACTGTGGTTGATTATCCAGAACAGCCACAGCGATTTAAAGTTGTGTATTTATTTTTAAGTCATGAGTTTAATCAAAGAATGATTTTAAGTTACTTTATTACTGAAAATGAAGTCATTTCATCTTTAACATCAATTTTTCCCTCAGCAAATTGGATGGAAAGAGAAGTTTTTGATATGTATGGTGTTAATTTTAAAGATCATCCTGATTTAAGAAGAATATTAACTGATTATGGTTTTGAGGGTCATCCATTAAGAAAAGATTTTCCTTTAACTGGACATACAGAAGTTAGATATAATGAGGAACAAAAAAAAGTTATTAAAGAGCCTGTTAAACTAGAGCAAAACTATAGAAATTTTGATTACGAAAGTCCATGGGAAGGGACAAAATATATTAAAGAACAAACAGATGAAAATGACAAAAAAAATTAAAAATTTAAACTTAAATTTTGGCCCCCAGCATCCTGCAGCACACGGAGTTTTAAGACTTATTCTTGAATTAGATGGTGAAGTTGTTGAAAAAGCAGACCCACATATTGGATTGCTTCATCGCGGTACTGAAAAGTTAATTGAAAATAAAACATATATGCAAGCTGTCCCTTATTTTGATCGTCTTGATTATGTAGCTCCAATGAACCAAGAACATGCTTTTGCATTAGCTATTGAAAAAATTTTAAAAATTGAAGTACCTACAAGAGCTCAATTTATACGAGTAATGTTTTGTGAAATTGGAAGAATTTTAAGTCATATTTTAAATGTAACTACACAAGCTTTAGATGTGGGTGCTTTAACTCCTTCTTTGTGGGGTTTTGAAGAAAGAGAAACACTAATGACTTTTTATGAGAGAGCTTCTGGTTCAAGATTACATGCAAATTACTTTAGAGCCGGTGGAGTTCATCAAGATTTACCAGCAGGTTTAGAAGATGATATCGCAAAATTTTGTGACAGTTTTCCTAAAATTATAAACGATTTAGAGAATTTATTAACTGATAATAGAATTTTTAAACAAAGAAATGTTGATATTGGAATTGTAACTAAAGATGATGCTTTAGATTATTCATTTAGTGGAGTGATGATTAGAGGATCTGGTGTTCCTTGGGACATTAGAAAGTCACAACCTTATGATTGTTATAATCAATTAGAATTTAAGATACCAGTTGGAAAAAATGGAGATTGTTATGATCGATATTTATGTAGAATTGAAGAAATGAAGGAGAGTGTATCTATTATAAAACAATGCTTAGCCAAGATGGAAAAAGGTCCAGTTAAAAGCTTTGATGGAAAAATTACTCCACCGTCTAAAAAGGAAATTAAACAATCAATGGAAGCATTAATTCATCATTTTAAACTATTCACAGAGGGCTATCGTGTACCTAAAGATGAAATATACACAGCTGTTGAAGCACCTAAGGGTGAATTTGGAGTTTATTTAATTTCTGATGGATCAAGCAAACCGTACAAATGTAAAATTAGAGCTCCGGGATTTTCACATTTACAATCAATGGACTATTTAATTAAAGGTCATATGTTAGCAGATGTTCCTGCTGTTCTAGGATCTTTAGATATAGTTTTTGGCGAGGTAGATAGATGAGTTTAAAAAAACCAGCCAAAGATCAACCAGAAAACTTTGAATTTAGCTCTTCTTCTCTCGAAGAGGCGAAGACTATAATCGCAAAATATCCTGAAGGCAAACAACAAAGTGCAGTGATGGCTTTATTATATATAGCGCAAAGACAAAATGATAATTGGATTCCATTAGCAGCAATGAAATATATCGCAAAATTTTTAGATATGCCATATATCAAAGTTTATGAGGTAGCTACTTTTTATTCTATGTATAATTTATCTCCAGTAGGAAAATATTTTATTCAAGTATGTACTACGACTCCATGCATGATTAGGGGAGCAAATAAATTAGTTGAGGCCTGTAAAGAAAAAATTTCTGAAAATGAGTCAGAGTTATCAAAAGACAAAACCTGTTCATGGATGGAAGTCGAGTGTTTAGGAGCTTGTGTTAATGCCCCAATGATGCAAATCAATGATAATTATTATGAAGATTTAGATAAAGAAAAAACTTTAAAAATTTTAGAATCGCTTTTTAAGGGTGAAACACCTAAACCTGGCTCTTATAGAGGAAGAATAAATAATGAACCTGAAAATAATAGAAAAACATTATTGGATTTAAAAAATGCTTAAAGATCAAGATAGAATTTTCAAAAATTTATATAACGACTTGGGATCTGATATTAACTCATCTCAAAAAAGAGGTGATTGGATCAATACAAAAGAACTAACAAACAAAGGAAGAGATTGGATCATTAATGAGATTAAAGACTCACAACTTAGAGGAAGGGGTGGAGCAGGTTTTCCAACTGGATTAAAATGGTCTTTTGCACCTAAAGAAGTTGGATCACGACCTCATTACCTTGTCATAAATGCAGATGAGTCAGAACCTGGAACTTGTAAAGATAGAGATTTATTAAGATTTGAACCTCATAAACTTATAGAAGGTTGCTTAATATCTTCATTCGCAGTTCAAGCGCATGTTTGTTATATCTATATTAGAGGAGAATATTTTATAGAAGGACAAAAACTTCAAGCTGCAATTGATGAAGCTTATGATAAAAACCTTATTGGTAAAAATGCAGCTGGAACTGGATGGGATTTAGATATTTACATTCATTATGGAGCAGGAGCATATATTTGTGGTGAGGAGACAGCACTACTTGAGAGCATAGAAGGTAAAAAGGGACAACCAAGATTAAAACCTCCGTTTCCTGCTTTAATAGGACTTTATGGGTGTCCAACAATAATTAATAATGTTGAAACCATTGCCGTCGTTCCAACAATTCTTAGAAAAGGCAGTAAATGGTTTTCTTCTTTAGGAAGAGAAAAAAATACAGGCACAAAGATTTTTTGCATATCTGGAAATGTAAATAATCCATGTAATGTTGAAGAAGAAATGAATATACCATTAAAAGAATTAATAGAAATTCATGCTGGAGGTGTAATTGGCGGGTGGGATAACCTGCAAGCAGTAATTCCTGGTGGATCATCAATGCCTTTAATCCCAAAAGAAAAATGTGAAACTTTAACTATGGATTTCGACTCGTTAATGGCAGAGAAAAGTGGATTAGGAACTGCTGGTGTAGTCGTAATTAATAAGGATCAAGATATTATTAAATGTATGGCTAGAATTGCGAGATTTTATAAACATGAAAGTTGTGGTCAATGTACTCCTTGTAGAGAAGGAACAGGATGGATGTGGAGAATGCTTGAGAGGATGTCCAAAGGTGAAGCAACTAGAGACGAAGTTGATATGCTAGGTGATGTAACAAATCAAATAGCAGGACACACAATTTGTGCATTTGGAGAAGGCTCTTCTTGGCCAGTTCAAGGTTTATTAAGACATTTTAAAAAAGAAATTAAAGAAAGAAATAAATTTGATCCAATAGTAAAAGAAAATAAAAATATTCCTTATTTAGTTGACCAACATTTATTAGATAAAAATGCTTAAATTAAAAGTAAATGATACTGAAGTAGAAGTTGAAGAGGGACTAACAGTTCTTCAGGCCTGCGAAAAAGCAGGTGTAGAAATACCAAGATTTTGCTATCATGAAAAATTATCAATAGCTGGAAATTGTAGAATGTGTTTAGTGGAAATGGAAAAATCTCCTAAACCAATAGCTTCATGTGCTATGCCTGCTGCAAATGGAATGGTAATCAAAACAAATACACCAAACATAGAAAAATCTAGAAAAGGTGTGATGGAATTTTTATTAGCGAACCATCCATTGGATTGTCCTGTTTGTGATCAAGGTGGAGAATGTGATCTTCAAGATCAATCTATGTTCTATGGAATTGATAAATCAAGATTTAAAGAAAATAAAAGAGCAGTTCCAGATAAGAATATGGGTCCTTTGATAAAAACTCAAATGACAAGATGTATTCATTGCACAAGGTGTATAAGATTTGCAACAGAAATTGCAGGTGTTCCTGAATTAGGTGCAATTGGAAGAGGTGAAGACATGCAAATTACTACTTATTTGGAAAAATCAATACAGTCAGAGCTTTCTGGAAATGTTATTGATCTTTGTCCTGTAGGAGCATTAACCTCAAAACCGTACGTGTTTGAAGCAAGACCTTGGGAATTAAAAAAAACAGAAACTATTGATGTAATGGATGCGGTTGGTTCAAATATTAGGGTTGATACTTATGACTGGGAAGTAAAAAGAGTTTTACCAGTTATTAATGAAGAAATTAATGAAGAATGGATTTCTGATAAAACAAGATATGCATGTGATGGTTTACTCAATCAAAGACTTGATACACCTTATGTAAAATATAATAATAAATTTGAAAAAGCTTCGTGGGATGAAGTTTATAAAATTATCAAATCGAAAATTAAAAATACAAAAAAAGAGAATATATGTGGCTTTGTTGGAGACTTAGCAAACATGGAAGCAAGTTTTATTTTCAAAGAATTTTTTGATAGGACTATTGATACAAACAAATATGATTCAAAATCTACTAAAAGATTTATAGATAATTCAGTAAGAGAAAATTACTTATTTAATTCAACAATTAATGGAATTGAGGAGTCTGATTTAATTTTATTAATTGGGACTAATCCTAGATTTGAAGCGACTATGCTTAATGCCAGAATTAGAAAAGCTTATTTAAATAATAAAACTAAAATTATTTCACTAAATGATGTTGGTGATCTTACTTATCCTTATCAAATTCTTAATGGTAAAACTCAAACAATTAAAGATATTATTGAAAATAAAAATGAAATAACTAATGATATCATAAATTCAAAAAAACCTTTGGTTGTATTAGGTGAGTCATTTTTAGAATTAAAATCAGCAAATTATTTATTTTATTCCTTAAAAGAATTTCTGTCTAAGAATAATAAATTTACTAAAGATTGGAATCCTCTAAATATTTTATTTACAGATGCATCTACGGTAGGAAGTATTGATTTAGATTTAGTTGACCAAAATAATAATATTTTAGATGATCTCAAACAAAATAAATTTGAAATTATTTATCTTCTTAACCAGGATAATCTTGATTTTGTCAAAAAAGATGAATTTATAATTTATCAAGGAAGCCATGGAGATAAAGGGGCAGAAATTGCAGATATAATTTTACCGGGTGCAGCATATACTGAGCAATCTGGATACTTTACTAATTTAGAGGGTAGAATTCAAAAAGCCTTTAAAGCTTCATATCCCCCAGGAGATTCAAAAGAAGATTGGCAAATAATTAATGAAATTGCCGAAACAATGAACAATCGTAAACTTTTTAATGATAAAGATGAGCTTGAAAGTAGTATGTTTAATTATCTGAGTCTTAAAAAAGAAAAGCAAAAAGAAACTTTGAAAACTAATATTGAGACAAATGAATTTATAAATGAGGATTTAAAAGTTGAATTTAAAGATTATTATTTTTCTAATGTGATAGCAAGAGCATCAAAGACTATGCTTGATTGTAATAATTCTAAAATTGATGTTAAGCGAACAGGCACAGAGGGTTGATAAATGGAATATTTTGATATTATATTTCAAGAGGTTTATAAGATTTTATTTTTACTAGTTCCAGTTTTAGTTTCTGTAGCAATGATTGTTTGGTTAGATAGAAGAGTTTGGGCTTTTGTTCAAAAAAGACAAGGACCTAATGTTGTTGGACCTTTTGGATTACTTCAATCCCTTGCAGATGCTTTAAAATATATTTTTAAAGAAATAATCATACCAGCTAGTTCCAATAAAGTTATTTTTATTCTTGCACCGATAATAACTATGACATTAGCTTTAATAGCCTGGGCAGTTATTCCTTTCAATGAAGGTCAAGTTTTAGCAAACATTAATGTTGGTATTTTATATATATTTGCAGTCTCCTCTTTAGGTGTTTATGGGATTATTATGGGTGGATGGGCTTCAAACTCCAAATATCCGTTTTTAGGAGCTATAAGGTCAGCAGCACAGATGGTATCATATGAAGTTTCAATAGGTATAATTATAATTAATGTATTATTATGTGTAGGGTCATTAAATTTAAGTGATATTGTATTAGCTCAGCAAGAAATGTGGTTTATAATTCCATTATTTCCCATGTTTGTTATTTTTTTTATTTCATCTTTAGCCGAAACTAATAGACCTCCATTTGACCTGCCTGAGGCAGAGGCAGAATTAGTTGCTGGATATCAAACAGAATATTCTGGAATGATGTATGCAATGTTTTGGTTAGGAGAATATGCAAATATTTTATTAATGTGTGCATTAGGATCAATTTTATTTTTAGGAGGCTGGTTATCACCGATAGATATATATCCTTTTACTTTGGTCCCTGGAGCAGTTTGGTTTATATTTAAAATTCTTTTTTTGTTTATTCTTTTTGCTTTAGTTAAAGCAACTGTCCCAAGATATAGATATGATCAATTAATGAGATTAGGATGGAAGATATTTTTACCGTTTTCATTAATTTATGTAGTATTAACAGCAAGTTATCTTTTTTATTTTAACCTTTTGCCAACAAACTAAATGAAAATCGCTAGATTTATTAAAACTATATTGATGGTCGACTTTGTAAGTGGATTATTAATTGCTGTTAAAGAAATGTTCAAATCAAAAAAAACTATTAATTATCCTTTTGAAAAAGGAAAAATTAGCCCAAGATTTAGAGGTGAACATGCCCTCAGAAGATATCCAAATGGTGAAGAAAGGTGTATAGCTTGTAAATTATGTGAAGCAGTATGTCCTGCACAAGCTATCACTATCGAGTCCACACAAAGAGAAGATGGAAGTAGAAAAACAACTCGATACGATATAGATATGATGAAATGTATCTATTGTGGTCTATGTGAAGAATCCTGTCCTGTGGATGCAATTGTGCAAGGACCAAATTTTGAATTTTCTACTGAAACTAGAGAAGAACTGTATTACACTAAGGAAAAGCTACTTGATAATGGAGATAGATGGGAAAATATTTTAGCTGCAAATATTAAGTCAGATAATCCTTACAGATAATTAATGATAGCTCACGCAATTTTTTTTTATGTTTTTTCTTTAATAGCTATTATTTCTGCAATAATGGTTACGGTCTCTAAAAATACAGTTCATTCAGTATTTTTTTTAATTTTAGATTTCATTAGCATTTCTTGTCTCTTTATTATGATTGGAGCAGAATTTTTAGGTATGATTATGCTAATCGTCTACGTTGGTGCAGTAGCAGTTCTTTTTTTATTTGTTGTCATGATGTTAAATGTAGCTCAACAAAAAAATCAATGGTTATTATCTGAGGATAGTTCTGGACATATACCCATTGGGCTCATTATAAGCGCTTTAATATTCTTTGAATTAATTATTGTTATTGGTGGTTGGAAGTATAAGCCCGATTTATTTAATTCGGATAATTTACAAATATCTAGCGAACTTAGTAACACTCATTCTTTGGGACAAATTTTATATACAGACTACATTCATGTCTTTCAAATAAGTGGAATGATTTTATTAATTGCAATGATAGGGGCGATTGTTCTTACTTTTAGACAAAGAGAAGGTGTTAAAAAACAAAGTTATATCAAACAAATATCTAGAGAAAGATCTGAGGGAGTGGAGGTTTTAGATGTGCCTTCAAACAAAGGGGTAAAAATTGATGATTGAAATAGGCTTGGGACATTATCTAACCTTAGGAGCAGTAATTTTTACAATTGGTATAGTTGGAATTTTTTTAAATAGAAAAAATATCATTGTAATTTTAATGAGTATTGAGCTTATCTTGTTAGCAGTTAATATAAATTTAGTTTCATTTTCAATATATTTAAATGATTTATCAGGGCAGGTCTTTACTTTATTTATTTTAACTGTCGCTGCAGCTGAGGCTGCTATAGGTTTAGCAATCATAGTTGTTTATTACCGAAATGCTGGAACAATCCGAGTAGAGGAAATTGATAATTTAAAAGGTTAATATGGAAATTTCAATTATAGCATTACCCTTAATAGCTTCAATAATATCTGGTTTTTTTGGAAAATTTATTGGTGATAGAAATTCAGAAATTGTTACTAGTTTTTTAGTAACTATTTCAGCGATTTTATCTGCAATAGTTTTGTATGAAGTTATTATCAATCAATATCAAGACAATATAGTAATAGCTAAATGGATTAGCTCTGGATCGTTAGATGTAAATTGGTCGATGAAGATTGATCCTTTATCTGCTGTGATGTTAGTAGTTGTAACCTCAGTCTCTTCTTTAGTTCATATTTATTCTATTGGTTATATGTCCCATGACCCGCATAAGCCAAGATTTATGGCTTATTTGTCTTTGTTTACTTTTGCAATGTTGATGTTGGTAACTTCTGATAATTTTATTCAATTATTCTTTGGTTGGGAAGGTGTAGGTCTATGTTCATATTTTTTAATTGGATTTTGGTTCAAAAAAGATACTGCTAATTCAGCTGCTATTAAAGCCTTTTTAGTTAATAGGGTAGGAGACTTCGGTTTTGCTTTAGGGATTTTTTTAATTTTTTATTTGTTTGGAACTGTAAATTATACAGAAGTTTTTGAGCTAATCCCAACTATTGTTGATAAGAATTTATTATTTCTTGGCATTAATATTAATGCTATTGATTTGATTTGTTTGCTTCTATTTGTTGGAGCGATGGGTAAATCAGCTCAAATTTTACTACACACATGGCTTCCAGATGCAATGGAAGGTCCAACGCCTGTCTCAGCACTTATTCATGCCGCAACTATGGTTACTGCAGGTGTTTTTTTAGTTGTAAGATGTTCACCTATCTATGAATATTCAGAGCTAGCATTAAATGTCATTACAATTGTAGGCATGAGCACAGCCTTTTTTGCAGCTACAGTTGCACTTGTCCAAACAGATATTAAAAAAATAATTGCTTATTCAACTTGTAGTCAGCTTGGTTATATGTTTTTTGCTGCAGGTGTAGGTGCATATAATGTTGCGATGTTTCATTTATTTACTCATGCATTTTTTAAAGCTCTTTTATTTTTAGGATCCGGTTCAGTTATTCACGCTTTTAAAGATGAGCAAAATATAAATAAAATGGGAGGAGTTTGGAAAAAATTACCTTATACCTATACATTAATGATAATAGGTACTTTAGCTTTGACCGGTTTCCCTTTTTTATCAGGATTTTATTCTAAAGATGCAATTATAGAATTTGCATATTTAAGAGGAAATACCACTGGATATTACGCAGCGGGGATTGGTATTATTACTGCATTTCTTACATCAATTTATTCATGGAGATTAATTTTTAAAACTTTTCATGGAGATTATAATAATAAAAATATCAAGATCGAAGAAACTCACGAGTCACCTTTGGTGATGTTAATACCTTTAATTTTTCTTTCTATAGGCGCTATATTTGCAGGTTATACTTTTAAAGAACTATTTCTAGGTTATGGGGGAATAAATAATTTTTGGCAAGAGTCAATTTTTTTTCTAGAACCATTAAGTACTGACCATCCACCTTTTTGGTTTTTAGTATTAACTCCTATTTTAGTAATTTTATCAATACCAGTTGCTTATTACTTATTTGTAAAAAATAAAAATTTATCTAATCAAATTGCTAATGTTAATAAACCTTTATATCAATTTTTAATTAATAAATGGTATTTTGATGAGCTGTATGATGTTTTATTTGTAATTCCATCAAAAAAAATAGGATTATTCTTATGGAAGTTTTTTGATATCAAAATAATTGACGGCTTTGGTCCTGACGGTATTTCATCATTCATTAAAAAGTGTTCTTTAAAAGCTAATAAATTTCAAAGTGGATTTATATATCAATATGCATTTGTAATGTTACTTGGTTTCTCTGCTTTATTAACTTTTCTAATTGTCAAATAATGAATTTTCCTATTCTTTCTTCTTTAATACTATTACCTGCAGTAGGTGCTCTTTTTCTTTTTTTTACAAGAAGTAATAAAGAAAATAATATCACAGTAAAATATGTTGCATTATTTACTTCATTAGTAAATTTTTTTTTATCTGTTTATTTATGGATATTATTTGATCAATCAACATCAGAATTTCAATTTGTTGAGGATAGAGTTTGGATTAAAGATCTAATAAATTATAAAGTAGGTATTGATGGTATCTCAATATTATTTATTATTTTAACAACTTTTATAACACCTCTATGCATAATTTCTGTCAATAACTCTATTAAAAATAGACTTAGTGAATTTCTCATTGCAATTTTAATTATGGAATCTTTTATGATTGGAGTTTTTTGTTCATTAGATTTAGTGGTCTTTTATTTATTTTTTGAGGCTGGTTTAATTCCAATGTTTTTAATTATCGGAATTTGGGGTGGCACAAGAAGAGTTTACTCTGCATTTAAGTTCTTTTTGTTTACCCTGTTAGGGTCTGTATTAATGCTAATAGCTATAATCTCAATATACTGGATATCAGGCACAACTGATGTAGTTCAACTTTATGAATTAGGAATTGATGCTAAATATCAAAATCTTTTATGGCTGGCCTTTTTTAGTTCTTTTGCCGTTAAAACTCCTATGTGGCCTGTTCACACTTGGTTACCAGATGCGCATGTAGAGGCTCCGACAGCAGGATCAGTATTATTAGCAGCAATTTTACTTAAAATGGCAGGTTATGGATTTATAAGATTTTCTCTAGGTTTATTTCCTGTTGCATCAGAAATTTTTACACCATTAATTTACACTTTAAGTGTTATCGCAATTATTTTCACATCCTTAATTGCTTTAATGCAAGAGGATATGAAAAAATTAATTGCATATTCATCTGTAGCTCACATGGGTTTTGTTACTTTAGGAATTTTTACAATTCAACAGCAAGGCCTCGAAGGAAGTATTTTACAAATGATAAGTCATGGGTTAGTTGCAGCGGCACTCTTTTTATGTGTTGGTGTGGTTTATGATCGAATGCATTCCAGATTAATAAACACATATGGTGGTATTGTAAGCATTATTCCCAAATACTCAGTTTTATTTATGTTATTTACATTAGCAGCTTTAGGTCTGCCAGGAACAAGCGGGTTTGTAGGTGAATTTTTAATTTTAATGGGAGCTTTTAAAGACAATTTTTTAGTAGCTGTAATTGCAAGTTTAGGAGTAATAATAGGAGCAGCATATATGCTTTGGTTATATAAAAGAGTAGTTTTTGGAAAGCTAGTTAATTCAGATTTAAAACAAATGGTAGATTTAAATAAATCTGAATTATTCATTTTATCATGTTTAGCTGTACCAACGTTATTTTTTGGATTTTATCCAGAACCTCTAATAAATACCATTGAAGTTTCTATCAGCAACTTAATAAAAGTATATAACTTTAATTTAATTAGTAATTAAAAATGATAAATTTAGCTTTAGTTTTTCCAGAAATTTTTCTTTCTTTATCAATAATGTTTCTTCTTATTTTAGGTGCCTTTAAGAAAAATAGTTCTAAATTGATTCAAAATATTTCATTAATTATTTTACTTATTACTTCTGTAATTACTTTAAATGAAACTTTAGGAATTCAAGAAACATTATTATTTAACTCTAGTGTTGTAATTGATTATTTATCATCTTTTATGAAAATTGTTACGTTGTTAGCTGCTTTTTTGGTTTTGGTAATCTCTTCAAATTATTTAAAGACTTTAAAGATTTTTAAAATTGAATATCCAATTCTAATTTTAAGTTCAGTACTTGGTATGATGATAATGATCAGTTCAAATGATTTAATTGTATTTTATATGGGTCTAGAACTTCAATCACTAGCTTTATATGTTTTAGCTACTTTTAATAGAGATCAACTTAAGTCTTCAGAAGCTGGTTTAAAATATTTTGTTTTGAGTGCGTTGTCTTCAGGTTTACTACTTTATGGTTGTTCATTAATATACGGGTTTACAGGCTCAACTAATTTTAACATTATTGCTAATCAACTAAATTCAAACGAATATGCAATCACTTTTGGTATAGTCTTTATTCTAGTTGGTCTAGCATTTAAGATTTCTGCTGTGCCATTTCATATGTGGGCTCCTGATGTATATGAAGGGTCACCAACATCCGTTACATTATTTTTTACAATGGTTCCTAAAATAGCAGCACTAACTGTATTTATTAGATTTTTATATGTACCTTTTTTAAACTTGATAGATCAGTGGCAAATGATTTTGATTTTTTTATCAATAGCATCAATGGTTTTTGGGGCAATAGCAGCCATAGGCCAAACAAATCTTAAAAGACTAATTGCTTATAGCTCAATAGGCCATGTGGGCTATACTTTGGCTGGAGTAGCAACAGGTTCTAATGATGGAATTCAAAGCTCAGTTATTTACATAACTATTTATATAATAATGAACTTAGGTTTATTTTCATGTTTATTAATGATGAAGAGAAATAATAAATACTTTGAAAATATTGAAGATCTTTCAGGCTTATCAAAAAATCACCCATTAATGTCGTTATCATTGTTAGTGATCTTATTTTCTTTAGCTGGAATTCCACCACTAGCTGGTTTTTTTTGCAAAGTTTTATATTTTTAAATCAGTTTTAGAACAATCTATGTATTTTTTGGCTATAGTTGGTTTGCTATCAACCGTAGTAGCAGCTTTTTATTACTTAAGAATAATTAAAATAATGTATTTTGATAAAGAAAAAGAAAAATATGATACTGATCATAGCTTATGGTTAAAGTTTTCTTTAATGTTTTCAACATTATTAATTCTAATTTACTTCATATTTCCAAGTCAATTAATTGAAGTTGTTTCTAGAATTAATATTATTTGATGAAATTTAAAATTTTTAGATTTAAAAAAGTTAGCAGTACTAATAATACTGCTATTAGAATAATACGAAATTCAAATTTAAATTATGGAATGGTCATTTCAGAAATGCAAAACAATGGTCGAGGTCAATATGGAAAAAAATGGATTTCTTATAAAGGAAATTTATTTATAAGTTTTTTTTATAATCTAGAAAACTTTACTGTTCCTGTAAAACAATTGACAAAAATTAACTGTTTATTAGTAAAAAAATTGTTGTCTTTATATTGTAAAAATAAGATCATCTTTAAAAAACCAAATGATTTGATAATACATAAAAAAAAGATTTGTGGGATACTGCAAGAAACTTTAGTTAAACTAAATAAAAAATATTTAATAGTTGGAATAGGTATAAATTTGATAAAAAATCCATATATAAGAAATTATCCAACAATTAAACTTTTAGATTTGACTAAAAAGAAAATATCAAAAAGTAAAATAGAAAATGAGATTAAAAAAATTTTTGAATTTAAATTAAGCAAATTTTGTAACTAAGAAAGAATAATTAATGTTTATTTTTGGTGATATAGGTAACTCTGAAACTAAGGTTTTTTTAGTTAGTTCAAATAATAGAATTATAAAGAATATCAATTTTCCATCAAATAAGATAAACAAAAAAACTCTAAATTCAAAGTTTAAGATTTTAGTCAAAGATTTTAAAAAAATAAGAAAAATACTTTTTTGTAGTGTTGTACCTAAATCTTTTAGTTTAATTAAAAAATTTTTATCTAAAAAGACTAAGATAAGATGTTATGAAGTTAAAGATCTCAATTTAAAATCGTTAATAAACATAAAAGTAAATTATAAACAAGTAGGCTCAGACAGATTAACTAATGCAATTAGTTTAATAGATTATAAAAATAATTTTATAATTTTAGACTTTGGTACTGCTACAACTTTTGATGTATTGATAAATAAAACCTACAGAGGAGGAGTTATCGCACCTGGGATTAAATTATCTTTAAATACCTTATCTGATAAAGCAACTTTAATTCCAAAAGTAAACCTTAAAAAAATTAAAAAAGTTGTTGGTGTTGATACAATTAGCGCTGTTAGGTCTGGCTTTTTTTGGGGCTACGCTGGTTTAATTGACAATATTGTCAATTTGATTAAGAAAGAAACAAATAAATCATTTAAACTGGTAATTACAGGAGGTTTTTCTGATTTATTGAAAGAATCAATTAAAACTAAACTAATAAAAGATAAAGAAATTACTATTAAAGGATTAATCAGAATTTCTAAACTAATTAAATAAATGAAAGATGAATTATTATTTTGTCCTTTAGGAGGATCTGGAGAAATTGGAATGAACATGAATCTATTTGGTTATGGTCAACCTAGAGATCATAAATGGATTATGGTTGATATAGGTGTAACATTTGCAGATGATACTGTTCCAGGTGTAGATCTTATTTATCCAGACCCAGGATTTATTGTTGAAAGAAAAGATAATTTATTAGGCATTGTTTTAACTCATGCCCATGAGGACCACATTGGAGCAATAGCGCATTTATGGCCAAAACTAAAATGTAAAATTTTTGCTACACCTTTTACAGCAATTTTAATTAGAGAAAAATTTAAAGAAAAACATGTAGATATAACGAGTCATTTAAAAATTGTTGAATTGAATGGCAAAGTATCTCTTGAACCTTTTAATATTGAATACATAACATTAACCCACTCGATATTAGAACCTAATGGACTAAGAATTCAAACTCCAGCTGGTGTAATATTACATACAGGTGATTGGAAGGTAGATCCAAATCCTTTAGTAGGAGGTGAAATAAATTCTAAGAGATTAAAAGAAATAGGGGATGAAGGAGTTCTTGCTATGATTTGTGATTCTACAAATGTTTTTAGTGCAGGCAGATCAGGATCCGAATTAGATGTTAGAAAAAACTTATTGAATATTATGAGTCGTTTAAAAAAAAGAATTATAATTACTTCTTTTGCTTCAAATGTAGCTAGAATGGAGACAGCTTTTTATTGTGCAGAAAAAACAGGTAGACAAATTTCTCTTGTTGGAAGGTCAATGCATAGAATTTATAAAGCTGCAAGGCAATGTGGTTATTTAAAAGATACAATTGAACCAATTGACTCTAGAGAGGCTAAAAATTTTTCTAGAGAAAAAATTGTCTATTTATGTACTGGTAGTCAAGGTGAACCCATGGGTGCAATGATGAGAATCTCAAGTTATGTTCATCCTGACGTATTTATTGAAAAAGGTGATGCGGTTATCTTCTCTTCAAAAATTATACCTGGAAATGAGAAAAAACTTTATAAATTACATAACCAATTAGTTAAAGATGGAATTGAAGTTATTTCTGAAGAGACAGAGTTTATTCATGTTTCAGGTCACCCTAATCGTGAAGATCTTAGAGATATGTATCAATGGGTAAAACCAAAATGTGTTATTCCAGTTCATGGTGAACATAGACATATGATTGAACATATCAATTTTGCTAAAGAGATGCAGGTACCACATCCTGTGCAAGTTGAAAATGGAGACATCGTTAAATTATATCCAGGTAATGTACCTGAAGTTTATGACAAAGCACCAAGTGGAAGATTATATTTAGACGGTAATATTAGTGTTGAAGAGGACTCTCAATCAATAAAAGATAGAAAAAATCTAAGTTCAAATGGATATTTAGAAGTAACTATTTTAATTACACCTAAGGGAAATATCCATAATAGTCCTATAGCTTCATTTAGAGGTTTACCAATTTATGCAAAAGAGGAATTTATATATGGCTTAGAAGATGAGATAGAAAAAACAGCAAGATCCTTTAAGATAAGTAGTAAACAACAAGAACATAATTTAATAGATGCACTAAAAATTGCTTGTAGGAAATTTACCAAGGAAAAGACAGGTAAAAAGCCGTTTACAAATATTAATTTAGTCAGAATTTAATGAGCCCAACAGGTCTTGCTATAATCTATATAATAATTTGGTGGATAGTATTCTTTGCAATATTACCAATTGATGTAGAAAGAAAAAAGTCAATTAAAATAGAAGGTGAAGATCCAGGATCACCAGAAAATCCAAAAATGTTAAAAAAGTTCCTTTATTGTACTGGAATAACAACGATTTTGTTCATCATAATATATTTATTAATGAAATTTGAATATTTGAATTTAAGAAATATAATCATTTAACATGCTAATTTCTAAATCATTTATACCTATTTTAAAAAACAATCCTTCAGAAGCAAAAATTAAATCTCATCAATTAATGCTTAGGGTTGGAATGATCAAACAATCATCAGCAGGAATTTATTCATGGTTACCATTAGGTTTTAAAGTGATGAAAAAAATTGAAAAAATAGTAAGAGAAGAACAAAATAAAATTGGAGCACAAGAAATACTGATGCCAACAATTCAATCTAGTGAAATATGGAAAGAAAGTGGTCGTTATGAAGACTATGGAGAAGAAATGTTAAGAATTAAAGATCGTCAAGACCGTGAAATGCTATATGGTCCAACTAATGAAGAACTTGTAACAGATATATTTAGATCATCATTAAAATCGTATAAATCTCTTCCTCAACTTTTATATCATATTCAATGGAAATTTAGAGATGAAATAAGACCAAGATTTGGAATTATGAGATGTAGAGAATTTTTCATGAAGGATGCATATTCTTTTGACATAAATGATGAAGAAGCTTTCTTTTCTTATAATAAGTTTTTTTTATCTTATCTAAAAACATTTAAGAGATTAAATTTAACAGCTATACCTATGGCAGCAGATACGGGACCAATAGGAGGAAATCTTTCACATGAATTTATAATTTTAGCTGAAACTGGAGAAAGTAAAATTTTTACTGATAAAAGAGTATTCGATTTGAATAGTGATGGAACTAATCTTGAAAAAAAATCTTTAGAAGATTTAAGAAAAAAATATGAACAGTTTTATTCAGTCACTGATGAAAAATTTAATAAAGAAGAATTTGAAAAACAAGTTTCAGAGCAAAATAGATTAATAACCAAAGGTATAGAAGTAGGCCACATCTTTTATTTTGGAGATAAATATTCAAAACCAATGGGTGCTTCAGTTGATTTACCAGGAGGAAAAAAAGATTTTGTTAAAATGGGGTCCTATGGGATTGGGGTATCAAGATTAGTAGGCGCCATAATTGAAGCAAAATATGATGAAAAAAATGAAGTCATGAAATGGCCAATTTCTGTTGCACCATATGACATTGCGATAATTCCTATGATGAATAAAAATGATAATTCTATTTTAGATAAATCTAATAAAATAAGTTTAGAATTAGAAAATAATGGCATTGAGACCATAATAGATGATACAGATGAAAATTTATCATCAAAGATCAAAAAAATGAATTTAATAGGTGCTCCATATCAAATTATTATCGGAAAAAAAACAGAAGGCGAGATACTTGAGTTTCAAGAAGTTGGAAAAGAGCCTCAAAAAATAAGCCTTAAAGAGATAATTAAGATTTTAAAAGAACAAAAAGTAAAAAATTGATTTCCACATTAGAAAAAGAAATTACATTTAGATTTTTGAAAGCTAGAAAAAAAGATGGTTTTCTAAATGTTATTTCAATTTTCTCATTTATCGGAATAGGCTTGGGGGTTGCTATTCTAATAATTGTTATGTCAGTAATGAATGGATTCAGAACTGAATTAATTAATAAGATTGTAGGTTTTAATTCACATATAACTGTAGAACCTTATGAAGAAATAATTGAAATTGATAAATTAAAAAAAACAAATTTAAATTTGATTTCAGAAAATCTGATCTTAAGTAATTCTGGAGAGTCTATAATAATAAAAAAAGATAAATCTAAAGGTTTAGTTCTCAGGGGATACTCGAGAAAGGGTTTTTCAAGTCTTAAAATTATAAATGATGAAACATTTGTTGGTAATAAAAATGGTTTAATTGAGAATTATATATCCATAGGAAAAGAACTAAGTTTTACTCTTGGCCTTAAAATTGGTGATGATATTACAATTATGTCATCCTCAGGAATAGAAACTATAATAGGGAATCTTCCTAAAAAGAAAACTTTTACAGTTATTTCACTTTTTGAAAGTGGTTTAGCTGACTTTGATAACAATATTGCTTTTATCAATTTAGATACCTTAAATGAGTTTTTTAATTTAGATGAAAAAGATACAAATTTAGAAATTTACTTAAAAAATCCACAAAATATAGAAGATCAAAAAATAGTTGTTCAAAAAATATTTCCTAATGATTTTGTTTATAGTTGGGCCGATATAAATAGTTCATTATTTTCAGCTTTAAAGGTTGAAAGAAATGTAATGTTTATAATACTTTCATTAATAATTGTTGTTGCTGCATTCAATATAATTTCTGGTTTGACAATTTTAGTTAAAAATAAAACACGTGATATAGCCATTTTAAAATCTATAGGGGTTTTAAATAAGTCCATAATTAAAATATTTTTTTTAGTTGGTGTAATTATTGGTACCTCAGCAACAATTTTTGGAATTTTATTAGGAGTTACATTTTCATTATATGTTGAAAATTTACGACAATTCTTAAGTAATGTTTTTAATATTAGTTTATTTCCAGAAGAAATTTATTTTTTAAGTTCTATGCCCTCTGAAATTAATCCAACTTCGATTTTCTTCATTTCTCTATGTTCAATTTTAATAACTATTTTAGTTTCAATTTTTCCTGCTTTGAAAGCAGCAAAATTAGATCCAATTAAAGCACTTAAATATGAGTAATCTGATTAAAATTTCAAATTTGAACAAATCTTTTGAAAATTTAAAAAAGATAAATGTTCTAAAAAAAGTTTCTTACAAATTTAAAAAAGGAAAAATTTATTCAATTATAGGTCCTTCAGGATCAGGTAAATCTACCTTACTAAACCTCCTATCATTAATTGATAGACCTTCATCAGGATCAGTTATGATTGATGATAACAATATTAATTTTAATGATTCACAAAGTAATGATTTACTAAGGGCTAAAAAAATTGGAATTATCTATCAACAGGATAATCTTCTTTCTGATTTCACAGCCTTAGAAAACATATACATGGCAAGTCTAGCAGCAGGTAATAACAAAGAACTTTCACTTTCTAAGGCTAAATCATTGTTAAAAAAAGTTGGATTAACAAGTCGAATTAATCATTTACCATCTCAACTTTCAGGTGGAGAGAAACAACGTATCTCGATTGCGAGAGCTTTAATAAACAATCCTCAAATTATTTTGGCAGATGAACCAACAGGTAGTTTAGATTTAAATACAGCAAAAGGAATTTTTGATCTTCTCAAAAATCAAATAAATTCCACTAGATTAATTATATTTGCAACTCATAATAGATTTTTTGCAAATAAGTCAGATTGCTTATTGGAAATAGTTAATGGTAATATAAAAACCATTAATGAATAAGACTCAAAAGGAAAATTTTAATCATTTAAAAATCCATTCACAATATTCGATATGTGAAGGTGCGATTAAAATTGATGAATTAAAAGATTATACAAAAGAAAATAAGATTAAAGCACTAGCTTTGTGTGACTCTGAAAATTTATGTGGTGCTCTAGAATTTGCTGAAAAACTATCAAAAGCTGGAACCCAACCAATTATCGGTAGTCAAATAAATTTCAAGATTAACGATACGATTGGATTATTGCCTCTGTTTGCTTTAAATGAAAATGGTTATAAAAGAATAATTGAATTATCATCTTTATCATATCTTAAAAATGATAGCCTTTCTGATCCTCATTTAATTTTTGATGAGTTATTAAATAAAACAGAGGGGCTAGCTCTATTTTCAGGAACTATAAATGGACTTTTTGGAAAATTATTTAACAAGGGTAAATTTAATGAAATACAGGGAATTTATACAAAATTAAAATCTAAATATGAAGATCGTTTTTACATAGAAATACAAAGACATGGGGATCAAAATGAAATTGCATTTGAAAAATTTAATTTATCGAATTCTCTAAATTTAGAAATTCCCTTAATAGCAACAAATGAGGTCTATTATTTAGATAAAAATATGCATGAGGCACATGATGCTTTAATATGTATAAAGAATAAGACATATATTAATGAAAAAAACAGGATCAAATATTCAAATCAACATTATTTAAAAAATAATTCAGAAATGAGTGAACTTTTTGCTGATTTACCTGAAGCTTTAGAAAATAATTATAATTTTCCCTATCGATGTAGTTTTAGACCTCTTTCTTCAAAACCTATTTTGCCAAATATTAGTTCTAATGAAGGTGAAAATGCTGATGAAATCTTAAAAAGAAATTCTCTTGAAGGTTTAAAAGAAAAATTTAAGAGAATTTTTAAAGTTCAAAATGAACAAACTGACTCAAATGAAATTTATCTACAATATAAAGATAGATTAGACCATGAATTAGATATTATTATTGAAATGAAATATGCAAGTTATTTCCTAATTGTATCAGATTACATTAAATGGGCTAAAGAAAATGATATACCAGTTGGACCGGGAAGAGGATCTGGAGCAGGATCATTAGTTGCTTGGTGTCTTTCTATAACTGATGTTGATCCAATTAAATTTAATCTTATATTTGAAAGATTTTTAAATCCTGACCGTATTTCTATGCCTGATTTTGATATCGATTTTTGTGAGGAAAAAAGAGATTTAGTATTTGAATATTTAACAAAAAAATACAAGGATAGTGTTGCTCATATAATTACTTTTGGAAAGTTAAAAGCCAGAATGGTTATCCGAGATGTTGGTAGAGTCTTGGGTTTATCTTATGGTTATGTTGATAGTATTTCTAAAATGATACCTTTCGACCCTTCAAGACCCCAAAATTTAACAGAATGTATTGCTGGAGAACCTAGATTACAAAAACTTATTAATGAGGATATTAGGGTAAAAAAACTTACGGATCTTTCATTGAAACTTGAGGGATTAAATCGAAATGTTGCAACACATGCCGCTGGAGTGGTTATAGCTGACAAAAAACTTACTGAAATAGTTCCATTATATAAAGACATTTCAGCAAATTTATTATTACCATCTACACAATTTGACATGTATTCAGCTGAAAATGCTGGACTAATAAAATTTGATTTTTTGGGGTTAAAAACTTTAACTGTAATTAACAACACACAAAAATTGATAAGAAAAAAAAATAAGGATTTTAATATAGAAAATATCAATTTTGATGATCAAAAAGTTTTTGAATTGTTATCTTCTGGTAAAACTGTTGGTTTATTTCAAGTTGAGAGCGCAGGTATGAGAGAGGCTTTAATTCAGATGAAACCAAACCATATAGAGGATATCATTGCTTTAGTTGCTTTATACAGACCAGGACCAATGAGCAATATTCCAACTTATAATGATTGTAAACATGGAAAGCAAGAACCAGATTACTTACATCCTTTACTAGAAGAAATATTAAAACCAACCTATGGTGTTATTATCTATCAAGAACAAGTTATGCAAATTGCACAAAAGTTATCTGGTTTTACCGCAGGCCAAGCAGATATTTTAAGAAGAGCTATGGGAAAGAAAAAAAGAGCCGAATTAGAAAGACAAAAACAAAGTTTTATAGCTGGAGCAGTAAATAACGGTATTAGTAAAGATGTTGCTGCTGGAATTTTTTTAAAAATAGAACCATTTGCTGAATATGGTTTTAACAAAAGTCATGCTGCTGCTTATGCAATAATTTCATATCAGACTGCATTTTTAAAAACTTATTATCCTAAAGAATTTATTGCAGCTTCTATGACTATGGATATTTCTAATCAAAATAAATTGAGCGAATTTTACGAAGAACTTAAAAGATTAGATGTGAATATTATTAGACCGGATATTAATGAATGTTTTGCAGATTTTAAAACAGATGACGAAAAATTTTATTATGCATTAGGTGGTATAAAAGCTGTTGGTTTTGAAGCAGTATCAAATATTGTTGAAGAAAGAGTTAAGAATGGAAAATTTAATTCAATAACAGATTTTATAAATCGTATTAGTCCCAAGGATATTAATAAATTACAATTAGAGGGTTTAGTTAAAGCTGGTGCATTTGATAAATTAAACATTAATCGACAATCATTATTCAACTCTATACCAAATTTAATTAAAAAATCTAAAAATATTTTTGAAAATAAATCTGCTAATCAAATAGATTTATTTGGTGAAAATGAAAATCAAGAAAATGAAATTTTATCAAACACTGAAGATTGGGAATTTGAAGAAAGGTTATCTAAAGAGTTTGAAGCTGTAGGATTTTTTATTTCTAACCATCCTTTAAATCAGTATAAAGAGGTATTTAATGATTATAATATTATTGATTATCAATCATTTAATACTGATGAAAATTTGAAAGACTCAAATATAGCTGCAACTTTACTTAAAATTCAGGAAAGAAAAACTGCTAAAGGAAATGCATATGCCGTTTTGAAATTAACAGATCTAAATAGTGTTTTTGAACTATTTATATTTTCAGATACTTTACAATTAAATCGTGAAATTTTAAAAGAAGGAAGCTCACTAATTTTAACCCTAATTAAGTCTATCTCAGATGGAGAAAATAGATTTAGAAGAATTAACGTTCAAAAAATAGCCTCTTTAAAAGACCTATTAAATAAACCAATAGAGGAAGTGACATTTAAACTTAAATCTGTACAAGAATTATCTGAGATATCGAAATTTTTACCTAAATTGGGAGATACTTTAATTAAGATTAAATTAAGTGATGAAAAAAATAATTTTGATTTTCAACTAAAAAAAAAGAGAAATATTGATAGAAAAACTATTAATCTTATTAGAAATAAGGAAATTTCAGCAGTTATAGGATAATTAATACTTGTTAATTACCAAATTTCTTAGTAAATAATTCTCAAATTAAATTAACACGCACACAGTTGTTGGTTTTATACCTCCGGTCCTTTATTGGAAATTACTGTGGTGGCTTAACCGGGAATAAATATGAAGATACCTAACGTAACAATACAACAATTATTAGAAGCAGGAGTTCATCTTGGTCATAAGACATTAAGATGGAATCCAAAAATGAAAAAATATATTTTTGGAAAAAGAGATTCTATCCATATTATAGATTTAACTCAAACACTTGAACTAACCAAGGTTGCTTTAGAAAAAGTATACGAGACAGTATCAAATAATGGAAAAATTTTATTTGTATCAACGAAAAAACAAGCATCAGAGGCAATAGCTGAAGTTGCTAAAGAAACTAATCAATATTTTGTAAACTATAGATGGTTAGGTGGCATGCTTACAAATTGGGGAACAATTTCAAATTCAATTAAGAAAC
This sequence comes from Pelagibacteraceae bacterium AG-325-J17, assembly GCA_003282825.1. Lineage (GTDB taxonomy): Bacteria > Pseudomonadota > Alphaproteobacteria > Pelagibacterales > Pelagibacteraceae > Pelagibacter. Next base: position 33,232 of record QBYM01000011.1, read on the forward strand.
TCAAAAAATTAGAAGTTGATTTGATTGCTGAAAATAGAGGTTTCACTAAAAAGGAACTCCTTAAAATGAGTGTTAAAAAAGACAAGTTACAAAGATCGTTAGGTGGTATTTCGGATATGAAAAAAGTACCTGATTTAGTTTTCATAATAGACACAAATTATGAGTCATTAGCCATTCAAGAGTCAGTAAAATTAGGAATACCGATTATTGCAATTCTAGACAGCAATTCAAATCCAGATGGTATTGATTATCCTATACCAGGTAATGATGATGCCAGAAGATCAATTGATTTATACTGTAACTTGATAAAAGAAACTATCGAAACTGCACAGAAAGTAGCACCTTCAGTCGAACCAAAAAAGGTTTTAGAAAAAAAAGATAAATCTGAAAAAACTAAAACTGTTGCAGAAATTGATAGAGAAAAATTGGAAAAAAAATTCCCCAAAAAAAAAGCGGAGAAACTTAATTAAAATGAGTGATATTGAAAAAGTAAAAAAACTCAGAGATGCTACAGGTGCTGGCTTTAAAGACTGTAATTCAGCTATCAAAGAATCTGGTGGTGATTTAGATAAAGCTGTTGAAATTTTAAGAGTAAAAGGAATTTCAAAAGCATCAAAAAAAATGTCTAGAGATGCCAAAGAAGGAGTTGTAGCAATCAGTGGAGATGAAAAAAAAACTTCTATAATAGAAGTTAATTGTGAAACTGACTTTGTCGCAAAAAATGATGATTTTATTAATTTTGTTAAGGAATTAAGTGAACTTAATAATCAAAACGACTCTAATATTGAAGATTTAAAAAAAGGAAAAATGAAAAATGGCGAAACTGTTGAAAATAACTTAATTGCTCTTATTGCAAAAATAGGAGAAAAAATTACAATTGGTAAGACAATAACTATCTCAAATTCCTCATCAATAAACTATCAATATTTACATACCGTTGTTAAAGATAATTTAGCTAAATTAGCAGTTATTGTTTCTTTAGAAACTAAAGATAATTCTGATACAGTGAAAACTTTTGGTAAACAATTATCGATGCATATTGCTGCTTCTAATCCGTTAGCTTTAGAGTCTAATCAAATTGATAAAGCTATAATTGATAAAGAACAAGAATTAGTAACTGAAGAACTAAAAAATTCTGGTAAACCAGAAGATATTGCCAAAAAAATAAGTTTAGGAAAAATGAACAAGTTTAAAGAAGAAAATTCTCTTTTAACACAAGCTTGGGTAATGGAGCCAAAGAAAAAAGTTCAAGATGTTTTAAAAGAACTTGCTATTAATGATTTGAAGATCAAGGAGTTTAGCAGAATTAAAATAGGGGAATAAATGTTTGATGAAAAATCGCATAGCCTCAAAATGGATAAGTCTATAGAAGCTTTTACTAAAGAGCTATCATCCTTAAGAACTGGAAGGGCTAATGCAGCCATGTTGGATCTTGTTAAAGTAGATGTTTATGGTCAACAAATGCCCATTAATCAAATTGCTAGTATTACCACTCCAGAACCAAGAATGATAAATATCCAGGTTTGGGACCAAAATAATGTTCCACTCATAGATGCAGCTATTCAAAAGTCTGAATTAGGATTAAACCCACAAATAGATGGTCAATTAATTAGATTGCCAATACCAGAATTAAATGAAGAAAGAAGAACTGAACTTAAAAAATTGATCAAAAATATGGGTGAAAAATGTAAAATCTCAATAAGAAATATCCGAAGAGATGCTAATGAGGAACTAAAAAAACTTTTGAAGTCAAAAGAAATAGGTGAAGATGAAGAAAAATCTTTTGAAAAAAATGTTCAAACAATTACAGATAATCATATTAAAATTGTTGACGATAAAGTTTCATCAAAAGAAAAAGAAATAATGACTATATGAACCCTTTAAATCATGTAGCCATTATCATGGATGGTAATGGAAGATGGGGTTTAAAGTACAAGAATTCACGTAACGCAGGACATAAAGCAGGATTAAATACTGTTGAAAAAATAATCAAAGAAACAATTAAAAATAAAATAACTTATTTAACTTTATTTGCATTTTCTACAGAAAATTGGAAAAGACCTAAAAAAGAAATTAACTATTTATTTGGTTTATTAGAAAATTTTTTAATAAATAGGATAGAGGATCTTCATAAGCAAAATATTAAACTAAAAATTTTAGGATCAAAAAAATTTTCACCTAAATTGAATAAACTTTTGAATAATTCAGAAAGAAAGACATTAAATAATACTAAGTTACAAATTAATCTTGCATTAAATTATGGCTCTAAGTCTGAATTAATTGATGCTTTAAAAAAAATGAAAAAAAGCAAAAACACTATAAATGAAAAAAATTTAAGTAGGAATTTACAGACTAAGAATATACCAGATCCTGATTTACTAATTAGAACAGGTAATACAAAGAGATTAAGTAATTTTTTACTGTGGCAGTTAGCATATTCAGAAATATTCTTTGAAAAAAAATTATGGCCTACTTTTAATGCAAAAGACTATAATAAGATAATTAAAGAATACAAAAATATAAAGAGAAATTTTGGTAAAATTTAATGATTAAAGAATTAGAAAAAAGGTTATTAAGTTCTCTTATATTGATACCGATATCAATTTTTTTTATTTTCCAAGGATCAGTTTTTTTTATATTTTTTTTAAGTTTGATGTTTTTGGCAACAAGCTATGAGTGGTTTAAAATGACAAAAAAAAATAATCTTACCAAAACAATTGGAATATTATTTCTATTTTTTTCATTTTATAGCGCTTTTTATGTTAGACAATATTTTGGTACAAATACATTTTTTTTTATTTTAGTAGTTTGTATTTTTACTGATATTGGTGGTTACGTTTTTGGAAAAATATTCAAAGGCCCAAAATTAACAAAAATCAGTCCAAAAAAAACATACGCTGGTGTAATTGGAAGCTTTTTACTTTCATTAATTTCAGGTTTAGTTTTTATAAAATACTATTGGAGCTCTACTGGAGCTTTCAAAATAGATCTTGTTATCTTAATCATTTTACTAATTTCACTAATAAGTCAAATAGGTGATTTAATTATTTCTTATTTTAAGAGAAAAGCTAAATTAAAAGATACAGGAAAAATTTTGCCTGGTCATGGAGGTTTGCTTGATAGAATTGATGGTTTAATTTTTGTTTTACCAAC
>QBYM01000012.1 GCA_003282825.1 Pelagibacteraceae bacterium AG-325-J17
AAAACCCTTTTATCTCCAAGTATTATTTTTGGTAAATATTTTTGACAAATTATGTGGTCATGTTTTTTTATAAACTTTTTAATGAACTTTAAATCAAATTTTTTTAATAAATGAATATTATTTCCACTATAACTATTGATAGGTTTTAATATAACTTTTTTGTTTTTTTTAAAAAAACTTTTTATTTCATTAATATTTTGAGTAAAAATAGTGTTAGGCATAAATTTTTGATATTTAGCAGAATAAAGTTTTTCAGATATACTTCTAATTGATGATGGATCATTAACAATTCTTACCTTAGTTTTAATTGAATCTAAAATGTGAGTTGTTGAAATATACTCCAGATTAAATGGAGGGTCCTGTCTTATTAAGATGTACTTACATTTTGTAAGATCTAACTTTTGTTTTTTTATTATTTTAAAAAACTTTTTTTGTTTATATGTAAACTTAATAAAAAACCCTTCAGCTATGACTTTAGAATTAATTATAGACAGATTTTTAGGATCATAATAAAATATTCTGTAATTTTTATTTTGAATTTCGTTTGCTAAAAAAATACTTGTATCAGTTATTGGGTTAAGTTTTGAGGGATGATTACCTTGGATAGCAACAATATTATTTGTCATACAATTCATTTAAATCTTCATTTTTAGAAAATTTACTAATCATATGATCTGCGTTTGTTTTTTTATTATCAATTACTTTCTGTAAGTGATTGAGAAATAAAGTTTCATTTTTTTTACTTTTGTTAAGTAAGTCTCTATTTTCTAAACCCTTTTTAGATAAATTTAATAAGTGCGAGGCCCAGTAAAGAAGGTCTTTACCCATTAATTGAGTATTAAATCCTTTCTTAGGAGCTTCTAAATAAGCATTGATTATTTTATTTTTATCCCATTTAGATATCAATTCATAAACCTCATCAAGATTACCATACAGCATTCCAACATTAAAAGCAGGACCTGAACATAAACAATCCCACCCACATGTATCCATTGATCTAAGTTCTATATACTTTTTTAATCTATTCTCTGTGAAAATTGTACTAAGATGAGTAGATAAATCATTTTCATTCGGCAAACGATTTTCAATCTCTTTAATTTTACCATTCATAAAATCTTTAAATAAATATTTTTTTCCAGAAATATAATTTTCTTTTTCTTGAATAAATAAAATTGGAAAATTCATGACAAATTCAGTATATTTTTCAAAATTTAAATTTTCAAAAAAAACTTTTGGTAATCCACCTCTGGATGTATTTTGCCAAACTTTAGATCGGTATGATAAATAATTACTATTTTGTTTTTCTTTAATTGAAGAATTGGCAAATAAAGCAATTGTAATTGGAACGATTGAATTAACAATTTTAAATTTTTTAATAAAATCTTGTTCTGAATTGTAATCAATATTTAGTTGGGTTCCACAAGTTCGATACATCATATCAAGACTTAACTCACCTCCCTCTGGCATATCTTTTGTCATTAATTCGTATCTTTTTTTTGGATTGTTAGGAACCTCATTAAGTTTTGAAATTGGATCAAACCCTGCACTTACGATCTTAATACCTATTTTTTTTGTTACTTGTCTTAGCTCAAACAAATAATCATGTGACTCAGCACATGCTTCATGGATATTATTTAATTTATCCCCAGATAGTTCAATTTGATTTCCTGGCTCAAGAGTAATGTTTTTACCACCTTTGTTTAAACCAATTATATTTCCTTTTTCAAAAACTGGATGCCAGCCAAACTCAAGTAAAGCTGTAAACATTTCCTTTATTTTAGAATAATTTACTCTTTTGTTGTCCTCATTATTAAATAGAAATTTTTCATGCTCAATCCCGATTTTAAAATTTTTAGTTTCCTTAATACCAGTTTTAAAATATTCTATTATTTGTTCTTTGGATGAGATCATTAGATATTAAATAGTACTTTATTATTAGATTTAAAGTAAAGAATACGGCTTTCTAGAAAAAATTTTTTTAACTATCGGTCTAAAGAACTCCAATGGCAATGATTTATAATTAGGATCAAATGAATTTTGATCATATTTTTCACAAAAATTGATTGTGTCATTATAATATTTGTGATCTTTATAATCATCCCTTTTATTTCTATTTCCACCTAAATGATGGGCATAATAATACATCTGAAATTCTCCATGTTTTTCTATTATCCAATGAGTTTTTTCTGAAACATATGGTTTAAGAATTGATGCAGCATATTCAGAATGATTCATAGGGGCGAGTTCATCTCCAATATCATGCAATAAAGCTGCAACAACCATTTCTTCACTTTCACCATTATTATAGGCTCTTGTTGCACTTTGAAGCGAATGTTCTAATCTTGATATTTGGTAACCTTCAAGTGTTTCAGTAAGATTAGACATAAAATCTAATATTCTTTCTGAGGTTTTGTTAGCAAAATCTTTTTCATGTTTATCTAAAAAAAGATAATCATCTTTAGTTCCATTTTTCATTTCTGTAAAACTTACTTTTTTCATTTTTAGTTGTTTGATGCTGTACTCAATAATGATAATTGTGTTATTTTATTGTCACCTAATTCATCAACTGGTTTTACAGGATAATCCCCTGTAAAATAATGATCTGTTAGTTGTGGATAAGTTTCATTTCTTTTCTCAAAACCAATAGCTCTATACAAACCATCTATTGATAAAAACTTTAGAGATTTGGCACCTATATATTCTCTTATTTCTTCATTCGATTTATTTGCTGCAAGTAATTCTTTTTTTGTGGGTGTATCAACCCCATAAAAATCTGGATATCTTATCTCCGGGCAAGCTATTCTTACATGAACTTCTTTTGCTCCAGCATCATATAACATTTTTACAATCTTGTGTGATGTAGTTCCTCTAACAAGAGAGTCATCAATAAGAATTATCTTTTTATTTTTTATTGTAGTTTCATTCGCATTTAATTTAAGTTTAACACCTAAACTTCTAATTTTTTGACTTGGTTCGATAAAAGTTCTACCAACATAGTGATTTCTGATTAAACCATGTTCAAAATTAATATTTAAATTTTGTGCAAATCCTAAAGCTGCAGCATTTCCTGAGTCTGGCACTGGAACTATTATATCAGCTTTAATATCATTTTCTTTAGCAAGTTCTTTTCCTAAATTCTTTCTGTGTTCATAAGCAGTTTTATTATCTATGAGACTATCTGGTCTAGCAAAATAAATATATTCAAAAACACATGGTCTGACTTTTTTTGGAGGGAAGGGCTTGATACTTTTCAATTCATTGTTTTCTATTAAAACAATTTCTCCATTTTCTACTTCTCTTAAAAATTTTGCACCAATAATATCTAAAGCACATGTTTCAGATGCTAATACATAGCTACTTCCTAATTTACCAATAACCAGTGGTCTAATTCCATAAGGATCTCTTACACCAATTAAAGAGTTCTGCGTCAACATTACTAAAGCATAACCACCTTGTATTTGAAATATAGCATCAACAACTTTATCTATTGTTTTTGGTCTTTTAGACTTAGCTATAAGTTGAACAATTGTTTCAGTATCTGAGGTAGTATAAAAAATAGCCCCATCTTCAACTAACTTATTTCTGAGTGAAATTGAATTTGTTAAGTTTCCATTATGGGCTACACCAATACCACCTGCATTTGTGTCAGCAAAAAAAGGCTGAATATTTCTAAGAGTATTATTACCGGTTGTACTATAACGGTTATGACCAATTGCATAACTACCTTTTAGATTATTAAGAACTTTTTCTTTATTAAAGTTGTCACCAACTAACCCAAATCTTTTTTCTGAATAATATTTTTTTCCATCAAATGAAACAATTCCACATCCTTCTTGTCCTCTGTGTTGTAGAGCATGAAGACCAAGAGCAGTTAATGCAGCAGCATCCTTAGCACTACTAATACCAAATACACCACATTCCTCTTTTAATTTAGGATCAAAGTTCTTCAATTTTTTCTTTTGAATCTTGATATGTTTTTTCATTAGGAAATTCTTTTAATAAATAATTACTACCTTTTTCTAAATATGGAAAGATGTATGATTGGTCAGTATTTAACGGCCATTTATCGTAGTTATATACGATATGGATAGCTGAAAAGATACAAACAGAGATAATATAAGATCTAATAAAACCAAAAAAGAATCCAAATATAGTATCTAAACTTCCAAGACCAGTATACTTGATAGCTTTACTTATACCTTTACTAATAAGAAGTACTAAAAAAACTACAATTACAAAAACTATAACTCCAAGAGTAATATCCAAGATGTATTCATTATCAATTATATCTTTAACGTATGGTTTTATTCTTGGAAAGGCGACCAATGTTATTACATAAGCAAATAACCATTTTGCCATTGCCAGAACACTTAGTACAAAGCCTTTTGAGTAGCATTTAATTAAAGAGAGAATCGTTATAACTATATAAATTAAGTCTATAATAGATATCAAATTATAAAGTTCTTTAACGATTTCCATTATTTAAATTTATTTTCCAAAAGGTTTAAGCAATAAAATTAATGATGGAAGAAGGGTCAAAACTGAAACCATTGCCAACAACATTGCAATTCCTGTAAAAATTCCAAAATAAATTGTTGGAATAAATTTAGATAAAACTAAAATTGAAAAGCCAAATACAATTGTAACAGAAGTATTCAAAATTGCTTTTCCCACAGTCGAATGACATAAATTTATTGTTTTGTTGTAATCTTTAGAAATAGTAAACTCTTCTTTAAACCTATAAATATAATGAATACTGTTATCTACAGCGATACCAATAGTAATAGCAGCAATTGTTATAGTCATCATATCCAAGGGTATTCCAAGCAATCCTATAATTCCTAATATGAAAAATGCAGCAATAAAATTTGGTATTACTCCTATTAATGATAATTTGATATTTTTAAAAAGAATTACAAACATTAGAAATATTCCAATCATTACTAATCCTAAAGTTAAAATTTGTGATTTAAAGAGACTTTGAAGTAGATTATTAAATAATATTAAAACTCCAGCAAGTTTGAATTCATCTTTTTTTAGTCCAAGTTGATTTTTTAAATCATAATTTATTTTTTTTATTAAATCATTACGCCTTAGATTTTCTTGAGAGTCGATTATTCTTAGATTAATTCGTGCTTCATTATTTTTAATTGATATATAAGGATCAATAATTTCCGTTTTTATAGTCTCAGGTATTTTTGTATATAAAACTCCCATTTCTAAAGTACCCAAAGGTTTATTATTATTAAGTAATGTTGCTACATCAATAATTGAAGAAAATGATAGGACTTTACCAACTTGAGGCAGACTATCTAAATAGTTATGAACAGAGGAAATTTTATCGATTTTATCTTTTGTAAACCAGTATTTCTCTATATCATTTTCATTTTCATCCCCCCCAATCTTCAAATTCATCATCTTCTTCAGTTTTTGTTTTTTCTTTTTTTGGAAACTTTAAAATAACTTCAAGTGGTGTGGTCCCACCAAGTTTTTCGTCTATAAGTTTCATTCCTTTGTAAATCTCAGTCTTTTTATTAAAATAATTTATAAAACTATTTTCAACTTCAAGACGAGTTATTCCTATAAGACTTAATACAATTAATATACCAGTAATCATAAAAATAATTTTATGATTATTTTGTGAAACTTTGGAAAAAAAAGATGTAATTATTGAATCTTTATTTTCTTTTATTGAAATATTTTCTGTAGGTACAAAATTAATTAGGGATGGTAAAAGAGTAAAAGTAATTATGAAAGAAGTAATAAGACCTAAGGTCATCATCCAACCAAAATCAATAATAGGTTTTATTTCACTAAATACTAAGGAGATAAAAGCAATTATAGTTGTCAAAACAGTATAAAGTATAGGCCAAAACATTTTTTCTGTAGTTAAAGTTATCAGCTCTAAAATACTCATTTGAGGATAGTTTTCTCTGATCTGTAAAAATCGAGTACTCATATGAATATTCATTGCCATTGTTAGAATTAACATTAAAGCAATAAAATTTGAGGATATAACAGTCACTTTCCATCCAAGTAAACCCAGTATTCCCATCATGATTATTACAGAAAAAAAACAACTACTAATTGGAACTATAATCCAAATTATTCTTTTAAAAACAAACCACAAAGTTGCAATAATAAATATCAGAACTCCTAGACCAAACACCATTATGTCACTTTTAATAAATGACATCATATCATCAGCAATCATGGGTATACCACCTAAGTGTATTTTACCAATATCCTCATAACTTTTAATAACGTCTCTAATTTCAAGTATATTTTTATGATTTTGTTTTTTTAATTGTTCTTTATATTCTTCAATCTCTTCTTTTGTTCTTTTTTCAACATCTTTAAATTGTTCATTTTTTTTTATGTATACAATAATTCCACTTGTTTTTCCGTCTTCACTAATTACAAAATTTCTAAAAACTGGACTATTAATTATTTCATTAAAGCCTCTATTTTTATCAATTCCTTCATCTTTGAGAGTTTTGAAACTTTCAAGTCTTTCTTGGAGAGGTGCATCTGAACTATTAAGCAAAGGAATATCCAATAATGTAACTACGTTGTGAACCCAATCTAAACTTTGAATTTTATATTTTAGACTTAAAAGATTATTAATTGATACATCTGAAACCATTTTCTCGTTTGGGGTATAGGTTAAAATTAAAAATTCTTTTGAACCATATCTTTCAGATATTTCTTGAAGATATTTAAGGTCAGGATCACCTTCAATTAATAAAGTTTCAGAAGAAGCATCTAATCTAAAATCTTTAGAATGATAGCCAAAGGAAATTAATGTTATTAATAAAATAATGAAAATAGATTTAGGATTTTTGAGTATTATATTTTGATAAAATTGGGCTATCATTTACCCCTTTTATATTGGAATTTAGCTATTTTGAGTATCTTTAAATTTAGTAAACATTGCCTCAAACTCGAGCATTACGTTTCCAGTAGGACCATGTCTTTGTTTACCAATTATAATTTCTGCTAAATTAGATACTTCATTCATTTTTGCTTGCCATTCAGCATGTTCCACAGTTGCAGGTCTAGGTTCTTTTCTCTCTAAATAATAAGCCTCTCTATAAACAAACATAACAACATCAGCATCCTGTTCAATTGAACCAGACTCTCTTAGATCAGATAATTGAGGCTTCTTATCATCTCTTTGCTCAACAGCTCTTGATAATTGTGAGAGAGCAACAACTGGTATTGATAATTCTTTAGCAATGGCTTTTAATCCCTGTGTTATTTCTGATATCTCTTGAACTCTACCATCTTTATTATTAAACGAACCTCTCATCAATTGTATGTAGTCTACTACAATCATATCAAGACCTTTTAATCTTTTTATTCTTCTAGCTCTATTGCTCATGGCTGCAATATTCATTGCTGGAGTTTCATCAATATACAAAGGTAGTTCTGCAATATTTTTCGAAGTTTCTATAAACTTATCAAATTGTTCATCTGAAATTCTTCCACGTCTAATATCATTGGATTTAATTCTTGATTGCTCAGCTAATATTCTAGTTGATAATTGTTCTGATGACATTTCTAGTGAAAAAAAAGCAATTGAAGATGTCTTTCCGCTATCTTGTAATTTTTGTGCAGCATTAAATGCTATATTTGTTGCTAAAGCAGTTTTTCCCATCGATGGTCTTCCAGCAATAATAATTAAATCTGATTGATGAAGACCACCCAGTCTATCATCTAAATCTCTCAGCCCTGTTGGAACTCCTACAATACCCTCCTCATTTTTATATGCTGCGGAAGCCATTTCAATTGTTTGTCTCATAGCCTCATCAAACTTTATTAATGAGGAATTGAAAGAGCCTTTTTCTGCTAAATCAAATAATAATCTCTCAGAGTTTTCTATAATATTTTGACCGTTCATATTTAAATCATTTAATTTGGCTGTATCAATTGTTTGTTCTGAAATTTTAATTAATTCTCTTCTAACAAACATATCATAAATTATTTTTGAGTATTCAGTTGCCTGTCTTGTTGAAGTAGAAAATTTTGTAATTTTCACTAAATATTCTGGAACATTTAATTCATCTCTTTCATCCTCAAAATGATTTTTTAAAGTAATCGGGTTTGCCAACATACCTTTGTAGATTAAGTTTTCTATTGCACCAAAAATTTTTTGATGCATTGGATCAAAAAAATTGTTGCTAGAAATAATAGTATTTATCTCATCAAAAATTTCATTTGTAACTAGTATCGAACCAATTACAGATTGTTCAGCTTCTATATTATTTGGAAGTTCTTTAAATTTATCTTTTACGATTGATAGATTATTTTCCATTAATCAAAAAATATAATATTTAAAGAATAAATAAATTAAAAAAATTGATTGGGGAAAAGGTTGTATAATTATTGAATGGTTTCTGCTGACTCAACTGCAATTAGTATTTCTGCATCAATCTCTGAGTGTAATGAAATCTTCACTTTAAATTTACCTAAAGATTTAATTTCTTTTACCGGCTGTATCATTGATGGTTTAATATCTAGATGCTCTTTTTCTTTAATTAATTTTGAAATCTCAGTTGGCTTTACTGAACCATATAACTCTTTGTTCTCTGTACTTAGTTTATTAACTACAAATTCTTTATTATTAACTTTTTCGGCTATTTTTTTTGCCTCTAATTTTTTTTCGTTATCTTTTTTAGAAAGTTGAGTCTTAATTTTTTCTACTTGATTAATATTTTCTTTAGAAGCATATAGTGCTTTTTTATTTGCAATGAGAAAGTTTCTTGCATATCCTCTTTTCACATCAATTATTTCACCAATTGATCCAATTCTTTTTAGATTTTCTAGCAATATAACTTTCATATTATAATAGGGCCAGATTTCTAGCCCTTTTAATTGATAAAGATAACTCTCTTTGTTTTTTTTGGCTTACGTTTGTAACCCTTGAAGGTAAAATTTTTCCATTTTCAGTAACATATCTCTTCAAAAGTTTTATATTTTTATAATCAATTTTGGGTGCTCCTTTAATTGATAAGGGACAATTCTTTTTAAATTTGTACTTGTTGTTCTGAAATATACTTAATTTTGCAAAATTACTTTGTTTACTTTTTCTATTTCCACTTTGTCTTTTAGGCATTTTTTAATTCTTAATACTTTCTTTTGTTTCACTTTCATCTTTTTTCGAGAAATAATTTGTTTCTAAGTCAAATTTTTTGACTTTTACAGTTAGGTACCTCAAAAGTTTTTTATCTATTGATTCATTTTTTTCTAATTCATTTATAACAGATCCCTTACCTTTGATTTTAAAATGAATGTAACTACCTTTTTTATTTTTTTTAATTAGATATGACAGATTTAGTAGACCCCAGTTTTCAGTTTTAATAACTTCTCCATCATTTTTTTCTACAATTTTTGAATATTTTTCTGTTAATTGCTTAATCTCACTTGGAGAGGTGTCTTGTCTTGCTATAATTGTATGCTCGTATAAATTCATATAAGTTATTTAATAAAAAATGAGGATATACTATTATAAATCTTTAATTACAATAGCAAAAAGCGTAACAAAACAGGTTTTTTAAGATGTTTTCTGTAATTTTTCCAGGACAAGGATCCCAAGTTATTGGCATGGGAAAAGAATTTTTTGAAAAATATAATATTGTTAAAGAATTATTTTTAGAAGCAGATGATGCTTTAGGTATTTCATTATCTAAAATAATTATGGATGGACCTAAAGAAGAACTTGATTTTACAGTCAACACCCAACCTGCAATATTTTTAATTAGTTACTCTATATTTCAAGTTGTAAAAAAAGAATTTAATATTAATTTAAATGATGCAAAATTTTTTGCTGGTCATTCATTAGGAGAGTATTCAGCCCTATCGGCTGCAAATTATTTAAATTTTTCTGAGACTATTAAACTTTTAAAAGTACGAGGAGAGGCTATGCAAAATGCAGTTCCAAATGGAGAAGGTGGAATGTTAGCTGTATTAGGTTCTACAATTGAAATTTTAGAGGAAATTATTATAGAAAATAAAAATAATTTTACAGTTCAAATTGCCAATGATAATTCAGAAGGGCAGATAGTTTTAAGTGGAAAAAATACTGAACTATTAAAATTAGGTGAAATCCTTAAATCAAAGAATATTAAGAATATTAAATTACCTGTAAGTGCCCCTTTTCATTGTTATCTTATGAATAAAGCAACAGAAGTTATGAAAAAAGAAATTGAAAATACCAATTTCCAAGACTCTCAAAATATATTAATTTCAAATGTAACAGCAAATGAAATAAATAATAAAGATGATTTAAAAAGATTACTAATAGATCAAATTGAAAAGAGAGTTAGATGGAGAGAAAGTGTTTTAAATATGATTAAAAAAGGTGTTAACCAGTTTATTGAAATAGGTCCTGGAAAAGTGCTTTCAGGTTTGGTTAAAAGAATAGATAAGAATGTAAAAATAAATACAATTAATAATGAGAGTGATATAAAAGAACTAAAAATATGATGAATTTGGAGAATAAAAAAATAATTATTACAGGTGCCACTGGAGGAATTGGTAATTCCATAGTAAAAATATTGAGTGATTCTGGTGCAAGAATATTAGCCACCGGAACAAGACTTGAAAAACTTGAGGAATTAAAATCTAAATTTAAAAATACTGATATTTTAAAATTTGATATTTCAAAAGGTGAAGAAATTGAAGAGTTTATTGAAAACGCAACAAAACAATTAGGCGGAGGACTAGATTGTTTAATAAATAATGCTGGTATAACTCAAGATAATTTAGCTATTAGAATGAACATTGATGAATGGAAAAAAGTAATAGATATTAATTTAACTTCAACTTTCTTATTAAGTAAATTTGCAGTAAAAAAAATGCTTAAAAATAAATATGGAAAAATTATAAATATAACTTCAGTTGTAGGTCATACAGGAAATTTAGGACAAGCAAATTATACTGCCTCTAAAGCGGGCATTGTTGCAATGTCGAAAAGTTTAGCGATAGAATATGCAAAAAAGAATATAAATATAAATTGTATTTCACCAGGTTTTATAAAAACAGAGATGACAGATAAAATAGATGAAAAATTTAAAGAAACTATAATATCAAAAATACCTTCTTCTAGGTTGGGAGAACCAGCAGATGTTGCTAATGCAGTTCTTTTTTTAGCCTCAGATCAGTCAAATTACATTAATGGAGAAACATTGCATGTTAATGGAGGCATGTATATGGCTTGACAAAATAAGTTTTTGAACTAATAAGAATTTAAAACAAAAGGATCAATATGTCAGAAGATGTTTCAAACAAGGTAAAAAAAATAGTAGCAGATCATTTAGGTATTGAAGAAGCAAAAGTAACTGAAGAGTCTAGTTTTATAGATGATTTAGGAGCTGATAGTTTAGACACTGTTGAATTAGTAATGGCGTTTGAAGAGGAGTTTGGCTCTGAAATCTCCGATAGTGAAGCCGAAAAAATTTTAACAGTAGGTGATGCTGTTAAATTTATTGAAGGAAAAGCAAACTAATTTTTCTCATGCCCATAGAGAATGATGGGGTAATGATTATCTTGTCCTCTCCTTCAGGAGCAGGAAAAACTACTTTGGTAAGTTTATTATCTAAACTAGATAATTTTGAGATCTCTGTTTCACATACCACACGAAAACCTAGAGCAAAAGAAATTCCTGACAAAGACTATTATTTTATTGAAGAAAATGAATTTGAAAGACTTATAAAAAATCAAGAATTTTTAGAATATGCAAAAGTCTTTAACAATTTTTACGGGACAACCAGAACTCCTGTAATTAATAATCTGAATAAAGGAAAAAATGTATTATTTGATATTGATTGGCAAGGTGCAGACCAAATTAAAAATAAAAAATTAGATTATAAATTAATAACATTTTTTATATTACCACCAAGCAAGGAAGTACTATTTAAAAGATTGTCCAGTAGAGATATGAAAGATAAATTAATTGCAGAAGAAAGAATGAAACAGTTTGGAAGAGACTTATTGCATTGGATTAATTATGATTATGTAGTCATTAATGATAATTTAGATAGCTGTTATTCAAAAATTAAGTGTTTAATAGATGCAGAAGTTAATAGTGGGTCTAAAGATTACGATAAAGATTTTGTTAGAAAACATGTAGAAAAACTATCAAGTTAGATTTTCATATTCTTTTGTCAATTTATAGTAGGTTTCAAAATCTAAGTTTTGAGGTCTTAAGTTAAGATTAATGTTTAATTTTTTAATTATATCTATATTTCCATTAAATAATTGATTAAAAGGTTTTTTTAACATCTTTCTCCGTTGACTAAAAAAAACTCTAGTTATTATTTCTAAGTTTTTTGGATTTTCAATTTTGAAAAAATTTATTTTTGGTTTAAAAAATAATAAAGAACTATCAACCCTTGGTTTTGGTGAAAAACTACTTGGTTTGACGTCACATATTTTCTCAATATCTAACTTCCAATTAGATAAAATAGATAACCTTCCATATTTAGAAGTGTTAAAATTTGAGATAATTCTATCAGCAACTTCTTTTTGAAACATTAGGATTAAGCAACTAAACCAAAAGTTATTTTTATCTAAATTTAAAATCCATTTACATAATATTTCGGTTGAAATATTATAAGGAAGGTTTCCAAAAACAACTAATTTATCATCATCAATATTTTTTTCATTAACATTTAAAACATCATCATTGATAATTTTGATTTCACTCTTAAAATCATTAGATAATTTTAATACTAAATTTTCATCTTTTTCTATTACAAAAAATTTTTTGGGATTTTTTTTAATAATATGTGAAGTAAGATTTCCAGTTCCTGGGCCAACTTCAAGTACTGACTTATTCTTTATATCAGATACAAGTAATATTTTATTAATAATATTTTGGTCTATAAGAAAGTTTTGGCCTAAGCTTTTTTTTGCTTTTATCACTTTTGAGAGTCTAAAAACTGCATTGCCTTTATCAGACTTAAAGGGTTTGATAATTTTTTACCTAGCATTTTTTCATTTGGTCCATGGTCTGGCGAAACTCTAATGAATGGAAGTCCTAAAGTTATATTAATAGCGTCATATTCATACAAGGTCTTTATGGGTGTTAGTACTTGGTCATGATACATACCAATTATTACATCAAAATTTTCTCTATTCTTTTTTAAAAAAATAGTATCTGCTGGGAAAGGGCCTGAAATTTTGTACTTTAACTTAGTTAAGTATTTTATTGAAGGTTTGAGAATTTTTTGATCTTCATTAAACCTATCAATGCTTTCACAGTGAGGATTTAGTCCAACGATAGCAATTTTAGGTTTTTTTCCTATTCGATCCATAAAAAAATTATTTATTATTTTTACTTTTTCTATAATTAAATTTTTGTTTATTTTCTTTGAAACTAGTTTTATTGGTAAATGTGTTGTTAGTGGACTGACAGACAAATTTTTATTATAAATTAACATCGCATACCTTTTAGTTTTAGTTTTATAAGCTAAATATTCAGTAATTCCTAAAAACTTATTTCTTAAAAAAAATTTCTTTGAAATAGGCCCATTTATAAATTTATTAGTAATTTTTTTTTTCAAAATCTTTAGGGCTAATTCAAAAGATTGATTAATATAAGTATTGGATTTAGAAGATAATTTTTCAAATGGTTTGTTTTGATTATATTTTATATTTATCAAATTAATTGATTTATTATTTAGTTTTAGGTTTTTTAATAAAGTTAAATCAATTAGTTTGATTTTTTTTTTTAAGCCTAGTTTATTCATCTGAAGCTTTAAAAGACTTAATGATGCAACTAAAATTATTGGACTCTTAAATTTTTTAGTTTTTAAAGCTTTAAAGAAGATTTCAAAAAAAATACTATTTGGTTCACCAGCAACTATTATTATAGGTTTATAATTCATTAAATATTATATTTTTTTTAACTTTATTAAAATAAAGTCTAGAAAATTGATTTAGTTGTTCATTAGTTTTAAATTGAATTAAATTAGTAATTTCCCTATCAAGGTTAAAATCGATTTCATACCTCTTCTCATCCTCAACTTTTATCATAAGAAAACCTGATGAGGTCAATATTGGTTTCGAAAATTCTCCTTTTTTTAAATTAGAAATTTTTTTTCTTATATTTTCATTTAAATTATCTTCTTTAATCCATCCAATGTATCCACCAATAGAGGCAGAGTCAGAAACACTGTGTATCAATGCAGCATTTTTGAAACCTGTTAATTCAATATCTTTAAGAATTTGTTCATACTTTTTTTCAAACTCTGATTTTTTCGAAACATTAAAAACAATCTCAGAAATTGACAATTCTCTTAAATTTTTTTTTGGCTTATTTAAAATTTCTGATTTAATTTTTTTTTTATCTATTGATATTTTAGAATTATATTTTTGAAATACTAAATCATTCCAAATTAATTCTATTGCAAATTTTTCCTTTATCAGTTTAACATTTAGATCATTTTCTTTTAAATAATTCTCAAAATTCACTATACTGCTAAACTCTATTTGTGAATATTTTGTTTTAAGTAAATTCAATAAAAATTTATCTTCCACTTTAATTTCCTCTACAAAATTAAGAATTTCAGTTTTCTTAACTTTGTCCCTAATAATAGAATTTTTTGATACAACTAATTGTTCGTCATTATTTAATTCATTAATTTGAGGATTAAAGATTTTTAAAAATTTCACCTCATGGTAAATATCTATTGTGGTTATTATTTGATTATCTATTTTAAATAAAATTTTATTCTCAAAAGCTTGTAAATTGCAAAAATTAAAAGCTAGTATTAATAAGGAAACAAACAAGTGTTTTGAAAATATATCACTACTCATAAAATTAATCTGAAACCTTTTGTTCTATAGATGTTATTGGAATTAAAGTTATACTTAACATAAAATCTTCTGATGGTTCTAAATCTCTGTCACTATAGTAATTTTTTTTGTATTTGATTCCCGCAACAAGACAATCATTTTTATACTCATATATTAAATCATAGTATTCAGTTAGATCTATTTCTCTATTCTTTCTAGTTCTAAAAGTAACAAAATTTCGATCATCAAAATTAAAAGACGTAGTATTCTCTAAAATATTTTTATTTCCAATAGCACCATTTTCTTCAATGAAATTAAAAGTTGTAATAAATTTATTTTTTGAAATGGTTGTTCCAAAAGAATTGTACTCAAAATGATTAAGATTATTATCAACTGAAAATTCATAATCTAAAGATATATTATCATTAAAACTATTTTTTATTTTTCCAAAATAATTAGAATTTTTCTTATTTATTGTACTACTTGTCGGTATATCTTCATTTACTTTTTCTCTCAAAACAGTACCCAGTTTTGCCTCGAAGAATTTATTAATATCATTTAACTTTTCTTTCTTATAATCAATTCCTAAAGTAAGATTTTGACCAGATTCAAGAGTATCTAATAAACCAAGTCTATTAATATTGAAAATATTATCACTATTAATTTTTCTTTTTTCATCTCCATAAAATTTCATGCTAGATGGATTTATTCTTAAAGACAATTTTGGACTTATATAATTTGAATAATTATCATCTATTTTAACTAGTGGAAAACTAGACTGCATTTCAATAATGTTTGAAAATTTCACTTCTGGACTAGAGTCATACTCTACATTATTTTTTCCGGTAGCTATAGTATTCTTCAAATAATAATTTAAATTACTTTTAAATCCTAGATCTGAAATAAAATTAAAACTTTGTATATTAATGTTATTGATCATTCTAGATCTTAAACTGTTAGTATCTTTTAGAATGTTATCTCCTTGAGAAACAAAATCAAAAGAGCCAAAATTACTGTTATCAAAGAAATTTTTTGAAAAATTATAATAAGGTAATATGTATTGATAACGATCACTATTTGGTTTAGATAAATCCTCATAGGCTGTAAAACCACTTGCAAAGTTGAATTTTTCGTGTTCTAGATTTAACTCTATATCAGATGTTAAGGTATCAAAGCTTTCTGGTTTAAGTTCTGTATCCACAATATTTGTATCAAAAATTCTAAGATATGTGTCGTTATTTACCTTTTGATAAGAAATATCTAAAGAGCTCACTATGAAATTTTCAAAATCTAGATCAGACTCATATTTAGAAAAAAAATGTATTAAAGTATTTTCTTTTTGAGAGCTTTTGGACTTATACCCATCAGTAATATTAAAGTCGGTAATAAAAAAAGATTTTTTATTTTGTTGTCTGTACTCATTCTGTATCATTAAAATATCCTTATCAAAAAATGTTGGCTTGAAAGTTAGATCTTTATTATCTGATAAAACATGAAAATAAGGTAATTGTAATGAGGAACCAAGAATATTTGAATTATTAATGTGAGGAACTAAAAGACCTGATTGTCTTTTAACTGTAGGTCCAGGATGGAAAAATTTTGGGAAATACATTACAGGAACATCATAAACTTTTATAAGTGCACTGTCGTATAAAACTTGTTTTTTATTTTGATCGTATGTAATTTTTTTTGCTTGCACTGACCAAGGTGGACATTTATCACTCTTTTTACAACTAGTAAAAATTCCTTTATCAATTGTTGTTACACCATTTTTGCTAGAGGATGAAATACCTTTAAATCTTGGATCATTATTTTTATTACCAAAAATGTCTTTTTTTAAATTAATATCAATATCTTTAGCAATATAACTCTGATCCTTTAAATTAAAAATTGCATTTTTAAAAAAGTATTTATCACTAAAAGGCTGATTAAATTTAGTATTTATAAATATTTTTTCTCCTTTTAAAACCTCATCTTTTATAGAATAGCTAAGTTTGTCTATCTCATAAAGTGTTTGATTTTTTTTATCTATAATTACAGTTGGTTTACTAGCTTCTAAAATAAGTTTATTTCTTAATATGATTATATCTTCAGACTTGAAATTATAATTTGAAAATATTAAAGAACTAGATTTACCTTTTATTTGAATTTTTTCCTGATCTTTTAAATATAAAATATTTTCTGAATTAATGATATAATTGTTTGCTTCATCGTTGACAGTTATGTTGCCTTTAGCTTTTAAGACATTTTTAATTTTATCGTATTCAAACTCATCTGCATTTATAATAACTCCATCATTAGTTGTTATTGTACCTCTTTTTTTTCCAATGATTTTATTTCCTCCTTCAAGAACTTCTATCTGTGATACATCAAAGTTTATTTGATCATCAGAATAAGCATAATTCAAAAAAAAATTATTTAAAATTAAAATAAAGATAATTAATAATTTATTTAACATTTATATTTCTTAAAAGAATTAAATTGATTAAAGCAAAAAATAATAGGGGTACAGATATAGCAGTTAATATATTAATCTTTTCCGTATTTCCAAGGACATAAAAAAAATTGTTTATATAATAAATTATTACTGAAAAAAAAAGACCAATTGTAATTTTTAAATTTTTACTTCGTAAGTTTTTAGTGTTCATCATAATTATTCCTGAAAAGATAACCATTAATATAAAAAAAATAGGGAAAGTAACTAATTTTATTAATTGAAGATCAACTTCTGTTAGAGAGTAATTAAGTTTTTTATAATTATTTCGTAGTTCAATAAGCTCAAATACTGATAAAGAAGACATATTTGAAAATAAATTTTGAATTATTTGATAATTATAATTTGTTTGTAGTAATAAATTATTTTCAATTATCTTATTATTTTCTATATATATTTCTGCATTTTCAAGAACCCATTTTTTTTTAGAGATATCTATTTTATTACTTTTAATATTTCTGATAATTTCATAATTTTTATCAAACTCAGAAATATACGCCTCTTGCAGTTCATTTTGACTAAATCCAGCAGCGTTAATCATTAAAGTTTTATCATCATTAATATCTTTTATCCAAAGACCGTTTTTTGTTATTACTGCCAAATATTGATTATCAGTGGTATAGTTAGATTTTAATCCAAAATAAAAGTATTTAAGATTAGATGAAAAATTATAAAAAATTAAAATAATAAATATACCCAAAACAAATGTAGCCATACTTATAATTAAAAAAATTTTTGAATTTTTTAATCCCGAGTATTTGAATATATTCATTTCATTATTATTAAAAAGATTATTAAAAAAAACTTGTGTTGAAATAAGAAATATAAATGGCAACATTTCAAATACAAACATAGGAGTATTTATTAACGATAAATATAATGGATAAAAAAAACTTACTTTAAGTTCTTTAAAAAATTCAAGCTCAGTTAGTAAATTAAGAATAAATATTAAACTAAAAAATATTAGGAAAATATTTATTAAAGCACTTGAATAGATTTTAAGAATAAATTGAGTATAAGTTTTCATTTTGGAACTTTAATAAATTTAAATTTTAATAAAAATAATAAGTAAAGACTTATGATAGAAATTATAGGAATAATTAAAATTGCTAAATTTTTTAAAAAATCCTCATTAACAAGTCTTATAGTCATTTCTGAAATTATTATTGTTGTCAACCCAATTATAAAAACTACAAAACGATATTTTGTATAATTAGTATTTTCTTTAGATTTAATAATAAGCAACAAAGAAATAAGAATTAAAACAGGTATATATAAAGGTATAATAATTCTTTTATATAGTTCTTTTAAAATATTACCTAAATTATCTTTTCTACAGTTTTCAACTTGGAAATTTTTATCTATTTCGAATAAATTTAAATTTTTTAAATTATGATAACACTTCATTAAATTAATTGTAGTAACTTCTTGTGTTTTTTTATAGGTAGTGGTTGTATCTTCTAAGTTACTTAAATTAAAATCTGATTTTGAAAATTTAAAACTTGTAATTTTATCATCAATAACACTAATAGTTTCTCCTGAATATAATTCTAAAATTTGACTATTACCTACTTTTCTGAAGTTTCCCCTTTTTGCATATGTAATTTGAAAATTATTAGATCCACCCTTTTTTAGATATATTTCCTCTAGATTTCCATCCTTATCTTTAGAATTACTATAAATTGTTAATTCTCTGATGGCATCATTAAAAACTTTTGGTTTGACAAAGTTTTCTAAAAAATTAACTGAAGATGTTCTTAGAAATGATCTTGCTAAATCTTGAGTTTTAGGAACAATTGAGGCTGAGAGAAAAATTTGAATAATAGTTATTAAAATAGAAAATTTTATAAAAAAGTTAATAAACTCAATTTTATTAATCCCAAAATTCCAAAAAATTATTAACTCATTTTTAATTTCATATTTTGCGATTATGTATATAAAGCTGAAAAAGAGTATAAATGGTATTAATTTTGTTACAATTTTTGGAAAATTAAGCAATGAGAAATTTAAATAAACTAAATAATTTCGACCATCTTCTACAATTATATCTAGAAAATTCACTGCCTGAAATACCCAAATAATAATACTAGTTGAAAAAAGACTTATTAGAAAAAAAACGGTACAATCCAATAATAATTTCTTAAATAATATTTTTTTCATTGAAATCTATTAATTTTGTAATATATAGCATCGAACACGTACAGAGTGTATTTAAAATTTATGTCTATTCAAATTAATTACAAAAATAAAGGCCTGAAAAACCCCTCATCTAATCTAGTTTTATTCGTTGATGAAAATTTCAGTATTAGAGGCTTAAATAAATATATTTCTACTTCCGAATTTGCCTATATTTCTGATCTTTTAAAGAAAAGTGATTTAAAAAAAGATTTACTTTTTTTTGAGATAAATTCAAAAAAAACAATATTTTTAGTTTCCATAAAGAAAGATATAAAAATTTCTGAAATAGAAAGCTTAGGTGCCAAATTTTATAGTTATATTAATTTTGAAAAGAAAAACGATTATTTTTTCAACTCAGATACCTTGAATACAAAAATTAGTTCTTTTCTTGGACATTTCCTTCATGGATTAAAATTAAAATCTTATGAATTTAATCTTTATAAATCTAATAAGAAAAAGAAACTTATATACATTAATATAAATGGTACTAAAAATAAAGTATCTATCAATGATCAAGTAAAATTCAAAGCTCTAGAAGACGGAACTTTTTTTGCAAGAGATCTAGTTTCAGAACCTGGGAATATTTTACATCCAGATGAATATGCTAAAAGATTGAATTCTCTTAAAAAAAATGGTCTTAAGGTAAATATTTTTAACGAAACTAAATTAAAAAAAATGGGTATGAATGCTTTATTAGGAGTAGGGCAAGGAAGTATAAGAGGTTCATATCTTGTTACTATTTAATGGAATGGAGCAAAAAAAAATTCTAAGCCTTTAGCTTTTGTTGGTAAAGGAGTGTGTTTTGATACTGGTGGTTATTCTCTTAAACCAGCAAAATTTATGGAGGATATGACTTATGACATGGCAGGTTCAGCCACTGTAGTTGGACTGATGAAGAATTTAGCTTTAAGAAAAGCTAAGATTAATGCTGTTGGTGTCGTGGGCCTTGTTGAAAATATGGTAAGTGGTAATGCGCAAAGACCAGGAGACATTGTCAAATCATATAGCGGCAAAACAATAGAAATTTTAAATACAGACGCAGAAGGTAGACTTGTTTTAGCAGATGCCCTAACATTTACTGAAAGGAAATTTAAACCACAATTTATGGTCGACTTAGCAACATTGACTGGAGCAATTATAGTATCTCTTGGTTCAGAGTATGCAGGCCTTTTTTCAAATAATGATAAATTATCTAAACAATTAATAAACGCAGGTGAAAAAGTTGAAGAAAAATTATGGAGAATGCCATTACATAAAAATTATGATAAATTAATAAATTCAAAAAATGCTGATATGCAAAATATAAATTACGTTGGGGGTGCAGGATCAACAACAGCAGCACAATTTTTACAGAGATTTATTTTAAATAAAACACCTTGGGCTCATTTAGATATAGCTGGAATGGCATTTTCTAAATATGGAGGTGCATTAAATTCAGGTGGCGCCACAGGTTATGGTGTTAAGTTATTAAATCAACTAATAGAGGATTACTATGAGTAATGTTGAACAAACTTTATCTATTATAAAACCTGATGCAGTGGAAAGAAATTTAGATAATGAAATTAAGCAAATATTCAAGGATAAAGGTTTTAAGATTATTAAAGAAAAAAAAATTCAAATAGAAAAATCTGAAGCAGAGATATTTTATAAAGTACATGAAACTAAACCATTTTATAATGATTTATGTTCATACCTTTCCTCAGGACCAATAGTTGTAATGGTGATTGAAAAAGAAAATGGAATACTTGCAAATAGAGAATTAATGGGAGCAACTAATCCAAAAGATGCTTTGGATGGAACTATTAGAAAAAAATATGGGATTTCAATTGATAAAAATTCAGTTCATGGATCTGATAGTCCTGAGAATGCTAAAATTGAAATTAACTTTTTCTTTAAAGACTAAAAAAACACCTTATTTATAGCTTTAGGATATAAAAGATGCTCTTGTTTTAAGATCTTTTTTTTTAAAGATGAAGATGTATCTTCTTTTAATATTTTCACTTTTGCTTGTAAAATTATCTTTCCTGAGTCTAATCTAGAATTAACGTAATGTACTGTGCATCCAGAATATTTTTCTTTATTTTGTATTACTCGTTCATGTGTATTAAGTCCTTTATATTTTGGTAATAAAGAAGGATGAATATTCAAAATTATACCTCTAAACTTTTTAATGAAATTAGGCGATAAAATTTTCATAAAACCAGCTAGACAAATTAAACTAATTTTATTTATCTTTAATTGTTTAAGGATTAAACTTTCTGATTTTTTCATACTATTAAAATTATAAATTTTTTTTTTAATCTTATATCTATTTGCAAAATTGAGACCCTTTGCTCTTTTATTGCTTGAAACTATTAAACTTATATTGATAGGTGACTTATTTAAAAATGAAAATTTAATTAAATTTTTTAGATTACTACCTGTTCCGGAGATAAAAACTGCTGTTCTTACTCTATTAGAACCAATTAATTTTACCATTTAATTTTACTTTTTTTGATCTTTTGACTATTTTTCCTATCACATAAGGTTTATAATTTTTAGAAAAATACTTATTTACCTCATCTAAATTTTTTGGATTTATAACTAAACAAAATCCAACCCCACAATTAAAAGTTTTTAACATTTCATTTTCTTTAATATTATTTTTTTTCAACCATTTAAATATTTTTAATGGTTTAATGTTATTCAAATTTATTTCAGCACAATATTTTTCAGGAATTATTCTTTGTACATTATCAGACAACCCACCTCCAGTAATATTAGCACAACCATTTAGAAGTTTATTATCTATTAGATTTAATACTTCCTTTACATAAATTTTAGTTGGTTTAATTAATTCTTTTTTTAAAAAGCTATTATTTTTAATATTTATTTTTCTTTTTTTTATAATGTTTCTTACAAGTGAATATCCATTTGAATGAAGACCACTGGAAGGAACAGCTAAAATAAGGTCATTATATTTGATTTTTTTTTTTTTTAAAATTTTTTTCTTATCAACAACGCCTACAGCAAAACCAGCGATATCAAATTTACCTTTTTCATATGTTCCAGGCATTTCTGCAGTTTCACCTCCAACAAGACTACATTCAGAAATTTTACATCCCTTTATAATACCCTTAATAATTGATTTTAACTTCGGTAAATTTATTTTATTAATTGAAATATAATCTAAAAATAAAAGAGGTCTTGCACCCTGAACAATTAAATCATTAACGCTCATAGCTACTAGATCGATCCCAATAGTATCAAATTTATTAATAGTATTTGCTATCTCAATTTTAGTACCAACACCATCTGTACACGCAACAATTTTTGGATCTTTAATATTATTAGGTATATTGGATATGGATCCAAAACCTCCGATATTGGTAAACTTTTTTTTGCCTTTTTTTTTTGATGAGATAGCAGCAATGAACTTAACAAACTTTTCTGCAGCATTTATATCAACACCACTTTTTTTATATGTAAATACACTTTTATTCATTATTATAAGATATGATAATTAGATTTATAAAAAAACATTCAAAAAACTTATATATTTTTTTTTTATTTCTATCTTTAGTTTTATTTTTTTTTTCCACAGATAAAGTTCACGCAAAATCTTTTAATATTAAGAATATAGAAGTATCAAAGCCTT
This sequence comes from Pelagibacteraceae bacterium AG-325-J17, assembly GCA_003282825.1. Taxonomy (GTDB): domain Bacteria; phylum Pseudomonadota; class Alphaproteobacteria; order Pelagibacterales; family Pelagibacteraceae; genus Pelagibacter. The sequence goes on from QBYM01000012.1 coordinate 23,112, forward strand.
TTGAGATAAATTTTGATAAAAATAAGGTAATTGATGAAGGTTTTATTAAAGCCTTTTCTGAACTTATCTCTTTAATCACCGTCTCTTCTGATCATAAAATAATAAAAAAGATAAAATTGAATCAAATTAGAGGTATGATTGAGTCTTTTTCTATTAAAGAGGAGAAGTTTATAAATGAGATTTATTATGTTAATTTAGGAGTTTCTTTTAATAAAAAAAAAATCCTTAACTTTTTAGAAAAAAGAAATATTTTTCCCTCTATTCCTATTAATAAAAAATTTTTATTTATTCCAATTATAATAGAAGAGAATAAAGAAAATTTATTAGTATTTTCAAATAACAAATTTTATGATGAATGGAACAATGAAAGTGAAAGCTTTTATCTAATAGAATATATCTTACCGACAGAAGATCTTGAAGATTTAAATTTGATAAAAAAGCAATATGATCTCATCGAACAATATGACTTTAAAGAAATAACAAGTAAATATTATTTAGATGACTCTATTATTGCATTAATTTTTATTAATCAAAAAACTACAAGAATATTATCAAGGATTACCGTTAACGATAAAGTTTTTTTAATTAACGAATCATTTTCAAATATTGATATAAATAATACAGATCAATTGATCACTATTATTAAAAGTTTAAAGATAATGTATGAGGATTATTGGAAAAATTTTAATCAAATTAATACAGCTATTAAATTACCAATCTACATTAAAGTTAATAGCAGAGATAATTCAAAAGTGTCTCGTTTAGAAAATACTTTAGATGAAGTTAATTTAATTTATGATTATTTTATATCAAAATTTGATAGAGATTTTATATATTATCAAATTATATATAATGGTACACCAGATATTTTTTTAAAATCAATGGAAAAACAAAATTTTAATTTTAATACTCAAAATAAAACATGGGTCTTAAAATGAAAGATCTTAATCAAGAAATAATTAAATTTGATTATGGTCAAAATTTTACAGATGATGATTTTTATGTTTCAAAAAGTAACAGACATATATTTGATTTATTAATTAAATGGCCTAAATGGGAAAAAAACTTTCTTAATATCAGTGGAGAAAAATTTTCTGGTAAATCACATTTAATTAATATTTTCTTAAAAAAGTTTAATGGAATAAAATTAGAGGCAAGCCTACTTAATAATGATCGTTTAGGTGAAATTAAACTTCATCAAAACATAGTTTTAGAAAATTTAAACAAAGAAATCAAAGAAGATCTATTTTTTACGCTTTGTAATATTATTGAACAAGACAACAAATATTTAATTGTAACTTCTAATCAACCAATAGTAGATGTTGATTTTAATTTAATTGATTTAAAATCAAGATCAAAAAATTTTCTTTTACAAAATATAGAAAAACCTGACGATGAATTGATATTTGCCTTAATTTTAAAAAATTTATCTGATCGACAAATATCGATAGATAAAAAGTTAATTCACTATATTATTAAAAGAATTGATAGATCATATGGAAAAATAGTTGATTTCATATATAAGATCGACGAAGTAAGTTTAAAAAAAAAAAGATCAATTGATTTTAAAATTATTAAAGAAGTTCTGGGGGAATAATTGAATAAATATAGAAGTCATACCTGTAATGAGCTAAGAAAAAATAATGTTGGTAAAAGTATAGCTATTTCCGGCTGGATTAACAAAAAACGTGATCATGGAAATTTATTATTTATAGATCTCAGAGATAATTATGGGATTACTCAATGTATAATAGATCAAGAAAATAAAAACTTTAAAGAGTTAGAAAAAATACAACTTGAATCAGTGATAAAAGTTGAAGGTAAGGTAGTTAATAGATCTAAAGAAACTATCAATAAAGATATTGAAACGGGAGAAATTGAGATTTCAATTGAAAATTTCACAGTTTTAGGAACTTGTAAAGAATTACCAATGCCTGTTTTTACTGATCAAGAATACGCAGAAGAGATAAGATTAAAATATAGGTATTTAGATTTACGAAGAAAAAAAATTCATGAAAACATAATTCTAAGGTCAAAAGTTATTTCATTTATTAGAAGTGAAATGAATGCAATTGGGTTTTTGGAATTTCAAACGCCAATACTTACTTCTTCGAGCCCGGAGGGTGCAAGAGATTTTCTTGTTCCAAGCAGATTGAACCCTGGAAAATTTTATGCCTTACCTCAAGCTCCACAACAATTTAAACAACTTATAATGGTTTCAGGATTTGATAAATATTTTCAAATTGCTCCATGTTTTAGAGATGAAGATGCTAGAGCTGATCGAAGTCCAGGAGAATTTTATCAATTAGATTTAGAGATGTCATTTGTCGAACAAGAAGATGTCTTTAAAGTGGTTGAAAAACTATTAATTAATACTTTTAAAAAATTTTCAAACAAAAAATTAATTTCTGAAAAATTTCCAAGAATTTCTTATGCTGATGCATTAGCAAAATATGGAAGTGACAAACCCGATTTGAGAAATCCATTAATTATAAATAACATTACTGAAGTTTTTTTAAGGGATGACGTGTCTTTTGAAATCTTTAAAAAACTTGTCAAATCAGGATCTCAAGTAAGATGTATTGTTACAAAAAAAACTAAAGATAAACCAAGAAGCTTTTTTGACAATATTGATAAATGGGCTAAAGCGGAAGGTTCTTCAGGTTTAGCTTATTTTACATTGGAAAAGAATAATCAAATATCTGCTAAAGGACCTGTAGGTAAATTTTTTTCCAAGGAATCTTTAGAGGAAATAATGCAAAAAACTGGAGCAAAAATTGGAGATAGTATTTTTTTAGCTTGTAACAATCAAAAAGAATTAGAGAGAATTACTTCTCTAGCAAGAGATAAAATAGCAAATGATTTAGATTTAATTGATAATGATACATTTGCTTTTTGCTGGATAGTTGATTACCCAATGTTTGAAAGAGATGAACAAACTAATAAAATTAAGTTTAGTCATAATCCTTTCTCTATGCCTCAAGGAGATTTAGATAAAATCAATTTTGAGAAACCTTTGGATATACTTGCTTTTCAATACGATATTGTATGTAACGGTATTGAGCTTTCTTCCGGTGCAATTAGAAATCATATTCCCGAACTTATGTACAAATTATTTTCAATCGCAGGTTATAATAAAAAACAGGTGGATGAAAAATTTAGTGGGATGATTAATGCTTTAAGTTATGGAGCACCACCTCATGGAGGAATAGCACCAGGTATTGATAGAATAGTTATGCTTTTAGCTAATGAAAAAAATATTAGAGAAGTAACTATGTTCCCAATGAATCAAAATGCTCAAGACTTAATGATGAATGCACCTTCAAACGTGAATGAAAGTCAGTTAAAAGAGTTAAATTTATCTTTAAAATTGAAAAAATAATCTATTTTTTTCCTTTAAGACTTAGTTTGACATCTGATAGATCTACTAAGTTTTTTTTATAATTATTTCTAACAAATCCCTTACTAGTAATATCTCTAACAATTTTAAGTAATTGGTTTTGACCCTCAGAATTTTGTTCATCAAAATCAGAACTATCAATAGTACCAATAGATGGTGTGTGGGCAAGATCCTCTCTATTTTGATAAGAAATAGCCAATTCTCTAAAAATATAGTCCAAAATAGATGATGCACTTAAAATTCTGTCATTCCCATGTACTTTTCCTGATGGTTCAAATTTTGTACCTACAAATGCACTTATGAACTCATCAAGTGGAACTCCATATTGAAGTCCAAGTGATACAGCAATAGCAAAATTATTCATTAGAGCTTTAACTAATTCACCTTCTTTACTTGTGTCTATGAAAATTTCACCAATTTTGCCATCTTCATATTCACCAGTATGCAAATAAACTTTGTGATCACCAATAGTTGCTTTCTGAATATAACCTTTTCTTCGATCTGGCATACTAAATCTTTTTCCAGATTTTTCAGAATTACTATTATTTGATTTTATAAATTTCTCAAAGTTCTTCGGTGGCTGATTTTGAGAATCAGTTAATATTTCTATTTTCTTATTTTCAGCAATTTTTTTATTATTTGGATCAAGACTCTTTGTTTTTCTATTATCAAGCTTTACATCTAGAACTTCAAATTTACCATCATCTCTTTTTTCTAAATTTTTAAGCTCTGTCTCATTAATATCATCTAAGAAATGATTTACTTTAAACGTACATGTATAATATGTTTCAACTAAATATTTTGCCATTTAACCCCAACTTTTAAAATTAATTTGAAATAAGATTCATTTAATTTATATACAAAAACAAATTTTAGTCTAATTTAAATTATACAATTTTAAATTGAAAAATATTACTTATTTATGTTGACACTTTTAAAAAAAATTTTCACCTGGTGGAATCAAGATACGCTTGGAACAAAAATAGAAACTCTTTTTTTTGGAAAATTTGTTGGAAAAGATCATCTAGGTAATAAATATTATGAAAGTAAAAAAGGCAAAAGATGGGTAATTTATGCTGAGGAAATCGACGCATCAAAAATACCTGTAGAATGGTATTCTTGGATACATTTTACGGCTAATAAAATAGAAAAAAAACATGATCTTGAAAAATATAAATGGCAAAAACCTCATCAGCCAAATCTAACAGGAACAGAGTCAGCTTACTATCCGAACAAAAATAAAGATGCTATTCAAAAAAAATATAAAACTTGGAAAAATTAAATTAAACTTATTTATCTTAATTTCATTTCTAATTATAGTTTTTGATTTAAATTCTAGTGAAAATTTAGATGGCAGTTTCACAGATATCAAAGTATTAGATAAAATTTCATCTAAAAATATCTTATTAAAGCTTAAAAATGGTGAAGATACAAAATATAAGGATTTATTAATAAAAAGTATGAAATGTAGAAATTCAGAATTTGATGATAATCCAGAAATTACTGCTTATATTCAAGTTAGAGATTTAACAAATAAAAATAAGAACGATGTTTTTGTTTTTAATGGATGGATGTTTTCTTCAAGTCCTTCTATCGCACCTTTTGATCACCCTGTTTATGATATATGGTTAGTAAGCTGTTATTAAATAATTTTTTCAGTATCTAGCCAGCTTACATTAAAATCTGACTCAATGAATTTTTTATGATTTAAAAGTTTTTTATGTAAAGGAATAGTAGTGGTAATACCATCAATCACAAACTCATCTAATGACCGGTTCATTCTTTGAATTGCCTCTGACCTATTTCTGCCATGACAGATAAGTTTACAAATCATACTATCATAATACGGTGTTACTTTGTATCCCTGATATATTGCGCCATCAACTC
>QBYM01000013.1 GCA_003282825.1 Pelagibacteraceae bacterium AG-325-J17
CAACTACATACAGAAGGCTTAATAAGAAAAATTTGAAATTTATAGAATTTAATAAGGTCAATATTTCTTCTTCTCAATTGAGAAAAATTTGATAATCTTAAATTAATTAATGGAAAAAATTTCTGATCTAAAACAAATAGTTATCAAAACATTAGATATAAATAAAGCACAAGACATAGTAAGCATTGATCTTAAAGACAAAAGTTCTATGGCTGATTTTATGATAATTGCTAGCGGGACATCATCTAGACATATACAATCTTTATCAGAGCAAGTTTTAGAAAAATTAAAAAATAGTGGAGTCAAAAATTCTAGAATAGAGGGCAAAGATAGCAGTGAATGGAAGTTGGTCGATGGTATTGACTTAATTGTTCATATATTTCACCCAGAAAAAAGAAAATTTTATGAACTTGAAAAAATGTGGTCTGAATTAATACCTAAAGAGAAATTAATTATATGATTAACAAGAGTTTAGCAGCATTATTATTAATTTTCTCATTTTTTGTTTCCAAAGCTTGCTCCTCTGAAAATAATATTTATAAAAAAATTGATTTATTTGGAGAGGTTCTTGAAAAAATAAATAAAGAATATGTGGATGAAGTAAATCAATCTGAAAGTATGGATTCTGCAATAAATGGACTTCTTCAGTCATTAGATCCTTATTCAGCTTATATGTCACCAGAAATTTTTAACGAAATGCAGACTGAAACTAGTGGTGAATTTGGAGGATTAGGTATTGAAGTGGGTATGGAGTCTGGAGTTGTTAAAGTAATTTCCCCTATTGATGATACTCCTGCATCCAAAGCAGGTATCAAGGCAGGAGATTACATTGTCAAAATAAACAATACACAAGTTCAAGGTAAATCTTTAAGTGAAGCAGTAGATTTGATGAGAGGTCCAGTTGGTTCTGGAATAGAATTGACCATAAGAAGACGAGGAGAAAAGAAAGCTCTAATTTTCAATGTAATAAGAGAAGTAATTCAAATTAAATCTGTCAAAGCAGATCTTTTAGAAAAAAATATTGGATATATTAGATTAACATCATTTAATGAAAATAGTGGTAAACAAATTGAAAGAGAAATAAAAAAATTAGAAAAAAATGACTCTGTTAAATCATATATTTTAGATTTAAGAAACAATCCTGGTGGTTTGCTTTCTCAAGCAATAAAAATTTCAGATTTTTTTTTAGAAAATGGGGAAATAGTATCTACAAAAAGTAGAAAAGCTTCTGAAAATAGAAAATGGTTTGCTAAGAAAGGTGACCTAACAAATGGTAAAAAGTTAATTGTGTTAATTAATTATGGTTCAGCTTCAGCCTCAGAAATTGTAGCTGGTGCTTTAAAAGATCATAAGAGAGCAATTTTATTAGGGGAAAATAGTTATGGAAAAGGTTCTGTTCAATCAATAATTCCGCTAAAAAATAAGGGTGCAATAAGATTAACTGTTGCCAAATATTACTTACCCTCTGGGAAATCTATTTCTGAAGTTGGTGTATCACCTGATATAGAAATTGGTGAAGAGAATGAGGACTTTAGAATAAAAACTGAAACAGATAATCAATTAGATTACGCCATCAAACTTCTTAACGGTTAAAATGAAAGAAAAATTTAGAGATTTACCATTCAGAAGTGGTGTAGGGATAATTGTCTTAAATAAAGAAAATAAAGTTTTTGTTGCTAAAAGAATTGATAATCCAAAAAATTTTTGGCAAATGCCTCAAGGTGGTGTGGATGAAGGAGAAAATTTTTTGACTGCAGCCTACAGAGAATTAGAGGAAGAAACTAGTATCAAAAAAGTAGAGGTGATTAAAGAAATTGACGAAACGATAACTTACGAACTTCCAGATCATTTGTTGGGTATTATATGGAAAGGTAAGTATAAAGGACAAAAACAAAAATGGTTTTTAATGAGATTCTTAGGGAATGATGAAGATATTAATATCAAAACAAATAAACCTGAGTTTTTAGAATGGAAATGGATAGATGTAGATAAGCTGACTGAAGTAGTAGTCGACTTCAAATTTCATGTCTATAAAGAACTTAAAGAAAAAATAAAAAAAATAATTAATTAAGGGATTTTAAAACTTCAATCTTTTGATCTACTAAATATTTTGTTTGATCATTTGCCTCTGATTTACTGCCTTCTTCTTCTGCTAATTTTAGTAAATCTTGTAGCTTATTTTTTTCTACTTCATTTAAATTAAAGATTGAGCTGGTTAAGATAGATAAATTATTATTTTTAAATTCAACTATTCCATCTTCAACATAAAACTTCTCTACTCCAGATTTTGAATAGATTGTAATTATTCCTGGTTTCAAGAAAGAAATAATTGAAATGTGATCTTTTAGTATTCCCATTTCACCTTCAAAAGCTGGAACTACAACTTCTGTTACATCTTCTTTTGAAAGAAAAGATTTTTCAGGATTGACTATTTCAACTTTAAATTCTTCACTCATTAAGCTGCTGCTTCTTTTTTCATTTTCTCAGCTTTTTCTATAGCTTCTTCAATTGTACCAACCATGTAAAATGCTGCCTCTGGAAGATGATCGTATTCACCTTTGCAGATTGCATCAAACCCTTTAATAGTTGACTCTAAATCAACTAATTTACCTGGTGATCCAGTGAATACTTCTGCTACGAAGAAAGGTTGAGATAAAAATCTTTGGATTTTTCTTGCTCTTGCGACTACTAATTTGTCCTCTTCAGATAATTCATCCATACCTAAAATAGCTATGATATCTTGTAATGATTTATAAGACTGTAATATTTTTTGTACATCTCTGGCTACTTTATAATGTTCGTCTCCAACAATTCTAGGGTCCAAAATTCTTGAAGTTGAATCTAGTGGATCAACAGCTGGATAAATTCCAATCTCAGCTATTTGTCTTGAAAGTACTGTTGTTGCATCCAAGTGTGCAAATGATGTGGCTGGAGCTGGATCAGTTAAATCATCAGCTGGCACATAAATCGCTTGAACTGAAGTAATCGATCCTTTGTTGGTTGTTGTAATTCTTTCTTGAAGATTACCCATATCAGTTGCCAGCGTTGGTTGATAACCAACTGCTGATGGAATTCTTCCTAAAAGAGCAGAAACTTCTGAACCCGCTTGAGTAAATCTAAAAATATTATCAACAAAGAAAAGTACGTCTTGCCCTTCTTGATCTCTAAAATATTCAGCTACAGTTAATCCTGTAAGTGCAACTCTAGCTCTTGCTCCTGGAGGTTCATTCATTTGTCCATAAACTAATGCTGCTTTAGATCCAGGGCCATCTTGTTTAATAACCCCTGACTCCATCATCTCATGATAAAGATCATTTCCTTCTCTAGTTCTCTCTCCAACACCTGCAAAAACTGAAAACCCACCATGCGCTTTTGCAACGTTATTTATTAATTCCATAATCAAAACTGTTTTACCCACACCAGCACCACCAAATAATCCAATTTTTCCTCCTTTTGCGTAGGGGGCAAGTAGATCTATTACTTTAATACCAGTTACAAGTATCTCAGTCTCGGTTGATTGGTCGTTGAATTCAGGTGCAGCTCGGTGAATTGGCCAGCTCTCTTTTGTTTTAACCTCACCTCTTTCATCAATTGGTTCTCCAATAACGTTGATAATTCTTCCAAGAGTTTCAGGTCCAACTGGAACTTGTATTGGTGCATTTGTATTAGTTACTTCATCGCCTCTTTTCAACCCTTCAGTAGCATCCATTGCGATTGTTCGTACTGTAGTTTCACCTAGATGTTGAGCAACTTCTAAAACAAGTCTATTGTCTCCATTTTTACATTCTAATGCTGTTAAAATTTCTGGAAGTTCTTCATTAAACTTAACGTCTACTACTGCTCCAATAACTTGTGTGATTATTCCTTTACTCATAATTATAAACTTTCTGCTCCTGATATAATTTCTATTAGTTCTTTAGTAATTGCTGCCTGACGACTTCTATTATACTCAATGGTAAGTTTGTCAACCATTTCACCTGCGTTACGGGTTGCGTTGTCCATTGCGCTCATTCTAGACCCCTGTTCGCTAGCTGAATTCTCTAACATTGCTTTAAATATTTGTGTTGAAATATTTTTTGGCAATAAATTGCTTAAAATTTCATCTTCATCAGGTTCAAATTCATAACTTTCATCTGAATTATTTTCATCTTCCTCATTATTTAAAGGCACTATTTGCTGTGCTTGAGGAATTTGTGTAATTACATTTTTAAACTGATTATAAAAAATTGTACAAATATCAAACTCACCTGCTTCAAATTTTTCAATTACCATTTTTCCAACTTTATCAGCATCAAAATAATTTGCATTTTTAGATTCTTTAAAAGAAATATTTTCTATAATCTTTTCACCGTAAACTCTTTTTAATTGGTCGTTACCTTTTGATCCTACAGTTATAATTTTTAATTCTTTGTCTTCAGCTGAAATTTTTGAGAAATAACTTTTAGCTTTTTTAATTATATTAGAATTAAAACCCCCACAAAGACCTCTGTCCGATGTCATTACCACACATAAATGAACTTTATCATTACCAGTGCCTGACAATAATTTTGAGGTATTTTCTTTATCAGATATTCCATTTGAGAGATTTAAAATAATATTATTCATTTTTTCAGAATAAGGTCTTCCTTTCTCAGCACTTTCTTGAGCTTTTCTCAATTTTGCTGCCGCAACCATTTTCATAGCTTTAGTAATTTTTTGAGTAGACTTTACACTAGCTATTCTTTTTTTGAGATCATCTAAACTTGCCATATCGTATTAAGATTTAAAAGTTCCTTTTAATTGAGTAATTACTTCAATAAGTATTTTCTCTTTATCGTCATCAAGTTTACCTGAATTTTGAATTCCCTCTATTATTTCGGGTTTCTCTGATTTACATCTCTCAATGATCTTGCTCTCAAATTCAGCAACATCTTTTAATTCAATATCATCAAGATAACCTTTAACTCCACAGAAAACTGATATTACTTGTTCTGCTACAGTCAGTGGCGAATATTGTTTTTGTTTTAAGAGTTCAGTTAATTTAGAACCTCTGTTTAAAAGTTGTTGAGTAGAGGCATCTAAATCAGATCCAAATTGAGCAAATGCAGCCATCTCTCTATATTGAGCTAATTCTAATTTCATTGATCCAGAAACTTTTTTCATCGCTTTTGTTTGAGCCGATGATCCAACTCTAGATACTGACAAACCAACGTTAATTGCTGGCCTGATACCTTGGTTAAATAGTTCAGTTTCTAAGAAAATTTGACCATCTGTAATTGAAATTACATTGGTAGGAATAAATGCGGATACATCTCCACCCTGCGTTTCAATAATTGGAAGTGCTGTCAATGATCCACCACCATGTTCATCACTTAATTTTGCAGCTCTTTCAAGTAATCTGCTGTGTAAGTAGAACACATCTCCTGGATAAGCTTCACGCCCTGGGGGTCTTCTTAATAGAAGAGACATTTGTCTATATGCAACTGCTTGCTTAGATAAATCATCGTAGATAATCAATGCGTGCATTCCATTATCTCTAAAGTATTCACCCATAGCACATCCTGTATATGGTGCTAAAAATTGTAATGGCGCTGAGTCAGATGCTGTAGCAGCAACAATAGTTGTGTACTCCATTGCACCTGCTTCTTCAAGTGTTTTTTGAATTTGTCTAACTGTTGACCTTTTTTGTCCAACGGCGACATATATACAATATAATTTTTGTTTTTCATCACCAGACTCATTTATTTTTTTTTGGTTAATAATTGCATCCACAGCAACTGCAGTTTTTCCAGTTTGTCTATCACCAATAATCAATTCCCTTTGACCTCTTCCAATTGGGACCAAACTATCAATTGATTTCAATCCAGTTTGCATTGGTTCACTAACTGATTGTCGAGGAATAATTCCAGGTGCTTTTACTTCTACTCTAGTTTTTTTAACACTTTTGCTTAATGGTCCTTTACCATCGATCGGATTTCCTAAACCATCTACTACTCTTCCTAATAATTCTTTACCAACAGGAGTATCAACAATACTACCAGTTCTTTTTACTACATCACCCTCTTTAATATTTCTATCATCACCAAAAATTACAACACCAACATTTTCACTTTCTAAGTTAAGAGCCATTCCTTTTGATCCATCTGCAAACTCTACCATTTCTCCAGCCTGTACGTTATCTAGACCATAAATTCTAGCAATACCATCTCCTACAGACAAAACTTGTCCAACTTCTGTGACTTCAGCTTTGCCACCAAAATTTTTAATTTGTTCTTTAAGTATCTTTGTAACTTCCGAAGGATTTATTTCCATTTATGCCTCTATCATTCTGTTTTCAATTTGTTGTAATTTATTTTTAATCGAGGTATCAACCATAGTACTTCCAACTTGCACTACTAAACCTCCTATTAAACTTTCGTCATGTTTGTAGTTTAATTTTATTTTTGAGCTAAAATTTTTAGTTAATAACTCCGTAATTTTTGTTATTTCATCACTTGATAAATTTTTTGCTGATTTTAACTCTGCTTTGAGTTCACCTCTTTTTATTGAACAAGTCTCAATAAAACTTTCAAGAATACTCTCAATAAAAAAGAAGCGTCTTTTTTGAATTAAAAAATTTAAAAAATTTTTAAATAATGTATCAAATTTATTTTTTTCTGCGATTGTGTTTATCACCTTTAATAGGTCTTCTTGATTAATAGTTGGATCTTTAATTAAATTACAAAAATTATCGCTTTTATTTATTAAATTAAGCATAGATAAAGATTGATCCTCTATTTGACTTAATAAATTATTTTCCTCTGCAAGTTCAAAAAGCGCAAGAGAATACCTTTTAGAAGATGTTATTGAAAATCCTGTATCTTTGCTCAACTTGATTCCTATGTATTGTCGAAGATTAATTAAAAATCACGCTTTAATTAACACATGACCATTATGTCTTCAAGTAGCACATTCGTTAAAATGTAGCTTTTTAGAGGATTAATTGAAGTTTATTGGATCAACATCAACTGAAAGTTTTATTCCTGGTTGAAATTTGTAATTTGGAATTGCCGCTGCCAATGAATTTTGTAATTTTAATGTTTTTTCTCCTCTAATTAACAATCTAATTCTATATCTTTTTTTTAATCTAAATATTGGAGCATTTACTGGGCCTAAAATTTTTCCAATTAATTTATTTTCTATAAAAGTTTTAAATTTATAAGCCTCTTTCTCTAATTTTATTTCATTTTCCCCAGTTAAAATTAATGAAATAAACCTTTGAAATGGTGGAAGCTTATTTTTTTTTCTAATATCTAACTCTTTATCTAAAAAGATATTGGGATTACTATTTGTTAAATCTAGTATCATTTTATGATTATTGTTTAAAGTCTGAAAATATACTGTTGCAGGTTTACCTGCTCTTCCTGCTCTTCCAGAAAGCTGATGATATAATTGTAAATTTTTTTCAGCACCTCTTAAATCGTGCCCATGTGAGGAAAGATCAATATCAACTACCACAATACAATTTAAGTTTGGAAAGTGAAAACCTTTAGAAATTAACTGTGTACCAACCAAAATTTGCACCTGATTGTTGATTATTTTTTCTAACTTAATAATAGAGCCTTTTTTATTCATAGTATCACTTGAAAAAATTTCTATTTTCTTTGAGGGAAATTTTTTTTTTACTTCCTCAGATATTCTTTCAACTCCTGGACCACTAAAAATAATTTCACAATCTCCGTCTTTTATACAAGTTCTTTTCAGAGACGTTCTGAAACCACAATAGTGACACAATAAATTATTCTTATTTTTATGATAAACTAAATTAATTGAACAATTAGGGCATGAATAACTATTAAAACATTTACTACAAAGTACATGTGGAGAAAATCCTCTTCGATTTAAAAAAAATAATACTTGATCGTCTTTATCGAGGTGAAAATTTACCTTTTCTATTATTTTTTTTGAAAGCCATGACTGTTTTTCTAATTTAATTTCATTAAGATTAATTATTTCATAATTTGGTAAAGATGCATTTTGATAACGTTTTTCTAATCTAGAGATACTATACTTACCTTTTTTTACATTTTCGAATGTTTCAATTGATGGAACTGCAGTTATTAAATTGGTAGGAATATTTTCAAATGATGCTCTTGAGATTGCCATATCTCTAGCATTATAAGTGACACCTTCATCTTGTTTATATGATTGGTCATGTTCTTCGTCTACAATAATTAAGCCTAATTTCTTAAATGGTAAAAATAATGATGATCTTGCTCCTATCACAACTTTAATTTGACCATTTGCAACACCACTCCAGATAACCTCCCTTTTTTTTTTTGAAACACCAGAATGCCAAATCGCAGGATTAAAACCAAAAAATTCTTTAAATTTTTTTTCAAATTGTCCTGTAAGACCTATTTCGGGTAGGAGAATTAATCCTTGAAGACCTTTATTTATAATTTCTTTTAAAGCCGAAAAATAAACAACAGTTTTTCCTGATCCAGTTGTACCCTGGAGAACATGAACTCTGAATTTATCATTAGAAATATTCATTTTTTTTAATGATCTTTTTTGTTCCTCAGAAAGTTTAATAGTGCTTGACCTAATATTGGTATTAAAAGTCTTGAAAACTTCTTTTTGAAACTTTTCAATAGCATTACTGCTTAATAAAACCAATTTCAGTGCCATTCCTTTTGGAATTATATTATATTCAGCAAACCAATTGAGAAATTTTATAGTTGTTTTTTTTAGTGGAGTTACATTTAATTTTTTTGAAACAGTCTTAAGTTTAAAATTTTTATTATTTTTTTTTTCAAATTCATCCCAAACGACCCCTGTGACTTTTGATTTTCCAAAAGGTACTACTACATAATCTCCTACATTTAGATTTAAATCACTTTCATATGTAAAAGGATGATTAAAAATGTTAGGTAATAGAATCGGAAATTTCATAATTTAATTATATGAAAGTATTTTAAGAGTTTATTGTTCTTTTTCTAGTGATAATGCTGCAGCTAGAATGCCAATGACAACTTCAACGACCAGGAGCTCGATTAGTGTGAAGGCTTTATGGTTCATCAATCTAAGATTATATCATCACTACATAGATGATTTGGCGCTTGACATCTATTACCTGAACAAGGTGTTTTCACACAAGTCATAACTTGAATTTTTAATCCGGGTGACAACATTCTATTATATCCTACATGTACATCGCTTGTAATACCACCACCATGCGTTACAGCAGGCTCTGATGTATCATAGGGATTCTTAAAATCAGCTAAGGATCTTTCTGCTGCTTTTGCAACAAAATCCTTCCAATTATTTAATCCTTGTTTTGTGCAATCTAACTCATTATTCATTGCTTTACTTGCACCTGTTGAGCATTTCATTACTTCATTAATGATATATTTAACAACATTTTTATGATTTGCAGTTGTCGCTGATTTTTTAGCAGCACTCGTATACCCATTATAAGCAACCACACCTACTGCAGCAAGAATACCGATGATAGCTACTACGACCAAGAGTTCTATTAATGTAAAGGCTTTGTAGTTATTATTCCCAGAAAGTTGCATACTTTTCAACATTAGAGCTATCACTACAAGGATAGTCTATACAGGTGCAAACCTCAATTTTTTTATTTGAGGTTGTATATACAACGGTCACGTAACCAATGTATTTATCTTGAGTACATCCCCAGCTATTTGAACTTCCACCTGCTACACCATTTTTTCCCCATGGTTCTTTCGTATGATTATTTTTCCACTCAATATCATTATTTAAATGTGTTGGAAAATAATCTGTAAAAAACCTGAAAGTATTTACGTCATACCAACAACCTTTTTCATATTCTTTTTTATCGTAATAAGACATTTTTAATTTTACTTTGCCATTTGGGCTTAAATGACATTCCTGTATTAATAAATTAAGTTTTTTTACGACAGTATTATGATTTGATTTTGAAACTGATATTTTGGCGCTATTAGTATACCCACTATAGGCAACCACCCCTACTGCAGCTAGAATACCTATGATGGCTACTACTACTAGAAGTTCGATTAGGGTGAATGCTCTCTGTTTCATTGGAATAATTGATTCTATCTAACTAATAAAATAAAGTAAAAATAAATTATCCAAAAAAAACATGTAAACATTGTTAAAAATATTAAAACTAATCCAACTAAAGTGTCTTGATTAACTTTATTTCTCCATTTTTTTGGAAAAAAATTTAATGAATAAGCATAAACAATTATGAAAATATTTAACATCGAAATTACAATGTTAAAAAATAAAAATCTTTCCATAATTACGCTAGCAACTATTACTAACGTTTGGTTTCTTATTTGTTTGAGTTATTGATATTGTACAGCTTCTATTATTTTTATTTGTTGCAGTTATGGTTAATGTAGAGGCGTTAGTTGTTTTAAATTCATAGGCTTGTTCAGACAAATCGTCTACTCCATCAAACAAATTGGTAACTAAATTTGATGTAGAGGCATTATAATAGTACTCACCATTATTAGATTTATATTCTTGTTCAGCTAAATATATTGAATTAAGCGTAATTTCAGCTTGTTTTTTTTCTGCTGATGCTTTGTAGCCGCTATAAGAAACTACACCTACAGCTGAAAGTATTCCTATGATAGCAACTACAACCAAAAGTTCTATTAAAGTAAAACCTTGGCTGTAGCGCCTCATAAATTTTTAATCTACAGCGATTGTACCTGTCAACTGATCTGATGAACCACAACCTGATTTTGTACAAGTTTTAACTGTAACAGTTGATCCACTAGAACTAACACTTACTTGTCCAGCCACAAAAGATGAACTTGATACAACGGCATTATTAGCTGTATTGTAAGGATTTTTATCTGACATAGTGTTTACGGCACCAGAAACAGCTTTAGCTGCTGTTGCTGGACAATCTTGGTTTGTGCCCATAAACTTTGACTCTCCTAATGAGCATTTTTGAATTTCAGCAGAAATATATTTAACTGTTTGAGAATGCATAGTCTTTGATGCATTCACTTTTGCAGAAGCAGTGTATCCATTGTAAGCAACGACACCAACTGCTGCTAGAATTCCAATAATTGCTACTACCACTAGCAATTCTATTAAAGTAAAACCTCTATTTTGTTTTTTCATTTATCCTCCGAAAATATTAAAAATAAAGCTTATGTAGAATATTAAAAAAGGTCAATAATTTATTGATATGTGATGACGTTCAGTGCTCTTTTTAAAAGCCTTAATACTAGCCAATTATAGCGCCTACATTGAATATTGGAGCATACATAGCAAGCATTAAGCCCCCAATAGTAATTCCCATAAATACGATCATAATAGGCTCAATTAAGCTTGCGAGGTTTGCAACTGCTACGTCAAATTCCTCTTCATAGTAGATTGCAACAGACCCAAACATTTCATCTAAGCTACCTGTTTGTTCACCAACCGAAATTAACTGACTAAATGTAGGAGGAAATATCTTTTCTTTACCAAATAAATCAGTCAAAGTTTCACCAGAAAAAACACCTTTTTTAATATTTTCTAAAGACTCAATGACTACAACATTATCTGTAACAGATTTTGCAATGTCAATACTTTCAATTAGGTCAACACCTGCTTGGTTAAGATTTCCCAAAACAAGTGATACTTTTGCTAAGATTGATTTGTTTATTAAGTTTCCAAAAACTGGAAGTTTAAGCATGGTTTTGTGCCAAGCTTTTTTAACATTATAATTTTTACCTATTAAATATTTAAAACCAACTACAAATAAAATAATAAAGATAAGAAGAAAAAATCCACCAGATGAACGAATAAATTCACTCATGGACATAATAACAGCAGTCGGAGTTGGTAAGTCATCTCCCATTCCCATACCTTCATACATATTAACAAAGGTTGGTACCACATTCATTAACATAAAAACTGTAACTAATATTGCAACAGAAAAAAGTACACCTGGATAAAATAATGCACTTTTAATTTGCGATTTTATTTTCTCTCTCTTTTCTAATGAGATAACTATTTTTTGTAAAAAAGTATCAAGTTTACCACTAGCCTCACCAGCTTTAATTAGATTAACTACTACCGTATCAAAAATTTTAGGATGTTTTTCAAAACATTTTGATAAAGCATTTCCAGATTCTAAGTCTTTTTTAATTGTTTGAATAACTTTTTTCATAGGAGGTCTTGTGGTTTGACCCTCTAGCATTTCTAAAGTATTTAAGACAGGCAATCCAGCTCTAAGCATAGTTGCAAATTGTTTACAAAAAATTAAAATTTCTTGCGCTTTAATTCCAGTCCCAAAACTAAAAGATTTTTTTTCTTTTTTAACAACAGCTTTTTTCTTTTTTGCCTCTTTAAGTTTTGTAATGATAACTTTTTGGTCTTTTAATTTATGAGCAGCTTCTGCGTTATTTAATGCTTCAATTTCTCCCTCTACATATTTACCTTGAGAAATTCCTTTATATTCAAAATTTAACATTAATTAGACTGTAAAACCCGTTCATATTCTGCAAAGGAAAGATCCCCGCTCAACAGTAAGTCTTGCCCCATATCTTGCATGGCTCTGAAGCCATTTTTCTTTGCTATTGCATATAATTCAGTTTGTTGAAGATTTGATAAAACACCTGCTTTTAGCTCATTATCAATTTCAAGAATTTCATAAATACCCATCCTACCTTTGTAACCGCTTCCACCACAAGACTCACATCCATTTCCTTTATAAATTTTAGCTCTTGCAGATTGCTCTGGTAAAAAACCAATTGAATTTAATAACTTTGGAGTAATATTTTCATCAATTATTCTACAATCTAAACAAGTTTTTCTAGCTAATCTTTGAGCCATAATTAGTGATAAAGCTGCAGAAATTAAATAATTAGGAGTTCCCATATTTAGTAAACGTGTAATTGAGCTTGGTGCATCGTTAGTATGAAGTGTACTAAAAACTAAGTGACCAGTAAGGGCTGCTTTTAAAGCAATATCAACTGTTGCTTTATCTCTTATCTCTCCAACTAGAATTACCTCTGGGTCTTGACGTAAAAAAGATCTTAGGGCCTCTTCAAAAGTGTATCCTATACTTTCTTTTACTTGAACTTGTCCTATTCCTTCCATTTCATATTCAACGGGGTCTTCAGCAGTTAAAATATTCATGCCTGGTTTATTAATATGTTTTAAAACACTGTATAAAGTAGTTGTTTTACCACTTCCAGTAGGCCCTGTTACTAAAACCATTCCTTGTGGAGATGTGATTGCCTTAACTAATTTTTCTAAATCCTTTTTATCAAAACCAAGGTCTGAAAGTGCTTTATCACCAGCATCTTTATTTAGAATCCTCATTACAATTCTCTCATTATTTTTTGTTGGCAAAATTGAAACCCGAAGATCAATTTCTTTTGTATCTGATTTAAAAGTAGAAGCACCATCTTGAGGTATTCTTCGCTCTGCTATATCAAGCTTGCTAATAATCTTTATTCTTGCTACTACAGCATTATAATTTTCATATAAAAACTTAGAGTATTTATCCATTATTCTTAAAATTCCATCTATTCTAAATCTGATGTGCGCGTTGTCCCGGAAGCATTCGATATGAATATCACTTACTCCTAAATTAATTGCCTCTGTAATTAAATTATTACCAAAACTAATAACTTCAGATCCAACTTCAATTAATTCATCTTTATTTTTTTCTATTTTTTCTACTTTTACGTTGGTTGAAGATATTTTTTTTGTATCCATTCTTGACATACGTTCAATAAATTCATTGATATCTGAAATAGTAGCAGCATATAACTCTGGCTCCATCTTTGTCATTGTTTTTAGATTTTTCATTAAACCAAGCTTAGATGCATCTGCTATGGCAATTTTCAATACACCCTCACCCATTTCAAAAGGAACTAATAAATTATCTTGAATATATCTTAAATCTATAATTTTTTTTATTTTTGGATCAATTACTTTTTTTTCTAAACTAATTAATTCCAAAGAATAATTGGTTGATAGTATTTTTTGTATTTTTGTTTCATCAGTATAATTTAATTCTATAGCTGTTTCTAATTTTGTTTTGCCTATTTCTTTACTATTAGCATTTATTTTTGACATTTGATCTTCTGAAATAGAAGAACTTTCCATCAACATATTTAGAATATTTTGTTCACTATTAAGATCCAATTTAATCTTGCTCATATTACTCAATTACTCTAGGTGCGATAAAAATTAACAATTCAACTAACTCATCTGTTTTGTTTTTACTTTTGAATAGATTTCCAACTACAGGTACTTTGCTAATACCTGGCGTTTTACTTTTTGAGTCATTAATAGTATTCTTTTTAATACCACCAATAACCACTATATCTCCATCACTTACTAAAAGTTTTGTCAAAATTTCGTTTGTTTTTATGCCTGGCTCATCAGAACCATCAACTGCAACCGCAGAGTCATTATTTACTTTGATGTCAAGTAATACATTGCCATCACCAATTATACTAGGTGTAACAGTTAAAGATAAGGCTGCTTCTTTAAACTCAGTGGTCGTTGTCCCATCTGAAGTAGTCTGATAAGCAATCTGTGTGCCTTGTGTTATTTTTGCCTCTTGGTTATTTAAAGTAAATACACTTGGTTGTGAAAGAGTTTTGCTTAAAGCTAATGACTCTAATGCTTCAAGCTCAACTTTAAGCGCTCTCGCACCAACTTGTTTTAAAATTCCAATACCACTTGTTCCAGATATACCTTGGTTAGAAATTGTTCCAGCGGCCGCTCCTAAAGTAATACCATCTGCTGTTGTTGCGGCATTACCTCCACTGGTAATACCAGAAATTGTAGTTGTACCCTTTGTTCCTCTTTCACTGACACTCATTGCTCCAACTCGAGCTCCTAATGCATTGGCAAAAGTTGATGTAGCATCTACAATAAATGCTTCAATTAAAACCTGCTTAGTTTTGACATCAATTTCTCTAATTACAGCATCAATGGTATCTAAATCAGGCTCATGACCTCTAACAATTATGGACCTCGTAGTATCTTCTACTGTTATTGTTAGATTGTTCATCGTTGCTGCACCTTCTGCTCCTTGTGTTGCAAATAAAGCCTCTAGAGTTGCTTTAGCTTGAGTGGGACTGATATAATACAGTCTAAATATTTCTGCTAAAATTGGCTCAACAGACTCTTCTAATGCAATTTTTTTCTTTAAAACTTCTGCTCTTGCAGATTTAGCTGTTTCTTGGGCGGTTAATTTTTCAGGAGTATGTACTCTTATAATTCCATTAGTAGTGTCTACATCTGCAACTAATGTTTTCATATCTAACAAGGTTTGAAAAGCAATATCCCATCCAACGTTCTCAATTTTTGCATTAACTGTGCCACTCACTTCATCACCCACTAAAATGTTAATGCCAGCAATATCTGCCATAAGTGTCATTACATATTCAAAATCTAAACCTTGAAAGTTAAAACTTACTAGTTGTTTCAAATGAGTAAAGTCATCAGAAATAGTTACGTAATTTTTAACATTTTCTGTAGTAATTGTTTTTCTCTTATCTTCTCTTTCAAAAGTTGTGTCATAAGGTTTTGGTCCATCAATAACCTTTTTATCCATGTCTTTACGGCCTTGAACTATTATTTCAGCTGTATCAATTAAAGGTTTGTCACCATGAACTGATTTTGGTTTTTTTCCTGGTGCTGCACAAGATTGCAATAAAACAATAATAAATAATGATAATAAAATTTTTAAATATTTTTTCATTTTTTATCCACCACTCGGTTTAATTATATTGTTCATATAAACTTCAAATTCATTTTTAGATTCGTCTTGAACTATTACCACTTCATTAAAAACATCTACTAATGTAATCGAGTCTGTAATCGCCTCACTTTCTTCAAATTTAAACGCTCCTCCATCAGGTGATGAAAAAATAGCTATTTTTTTTTTCTCCCCCAAAATTGTTCCTACCAATCTCATATTATTTAGTAATCCACTTCCTTGACTTGTTTGTCCAGTTGTCTCAGCGCTTCCTTGATTAGTATTTCCTACGCCTCCAGCAAATGGATCAATAGCTGGTAATTCTTCATCATCTAAATTATTTTTATCCTCAGCTTTTAAACTTTGAAATTGTAATTGAGAAAATAAAACTATTAAGAACAATAATAGCGCTTTTAAAATTTTATTGATATTCATTTGGTAATCCTACAATTGATATTGTCCCTTTTGATAAAATTTGTCCTTGTATTTCTTTAAGGGTTGTAATCTCTTCTTTATCATAATTAATGACTTTAGACGATTTAGAAAGAGCCCTTCTAAATTTAAGATAACTTAAAAAATTACCACGTATTTCATATTCAACTGGTATCTCATAATAAAGCACTTGTTGACCTTCATTATTTTCACCTGAGAAATTTTGTTCTGAATTATTTTCTGTTGATGTTTGATTTGAACCATTTACTGCTTTTGCTTCACTTTTTTTTAAGTTAACTATTGATAAACCATTTAATAAAGCAAATTTACTTATATTTTGATAAAGATCTTCAACTTCTTTCTTACTATGAAATAATTTACTATTCTTTTCATACTCAGGTTCTAATTTTGTAACTGCATCTTTAAGAGTTCCAATATTATTGTTAAATTCTATTATCTTTTCTCTATTCTCATTCATAATTTTTAACTTTTCTTCCTGAGCAGTAACGACAGGTGAAACAAATACATAATAAATGATTAAAAAGATTAATACAGCTACGAATCCTATACCAAATTTAATTAATAATTTTTTATCTCCAAAACCACCACTTTTCAGTTTATTGAATAGATCATTAATATCTATATTTTTTAAATTAGCTAAGTCCATTATGTTGCTTTCAATTTACAATTAATTACAAATCCTTTTTTTTTATTACTACCCGCTGTTGTTTCAGTTTCTTCTACTTTCATTGTAGCTAGCGATGCTTGTTCTATTAATGATTTTGCATTAAGGTTTGCAATGAAATTTAAAATGTCTTGATCAGAGAAAGCCATCCCTTCAATTATTAGGCTATCATTTCCATCAAAAATAATTTTACTAAAATTTACTCTAAGCGGTACACTTCTGGTTACTTGAGCAAGGGTTCTATAAGATGTGGCTTGATTTGAATTTACCATTTTACCAAGATCTAATGATTTTTGCATTTCTCTTCTCTTTTTAGCTAACTTAGAAAATTGAATGTTCAATTTATCAAACTCCATTTGAATTTCATCAAACTGAACTAGCTCCTCTTTATTGCTGCTAATTTGAAAATATGAAAAAACAATAAGTAATAAATAAATTCCAGTAACCGCACCTGCAACACCTTTAAGTGCAAATCCAGATAAAAACTTTAATTTATTTTGTTGTCTAATTGCATCTCTATTAGGAAGTAAGTTAATATTTTTTACTGCAGTTACAAATTTATAATAACCAAATACATCTAATTTTCTATAAGCTAAACCTAAAACAGATGCTATTGGTGATTTATTATCATTTGGAATTTTTTCATTATTATATGATGGTACACTTACACTTTGTAATGGATCAAAGTTAAAAAATCCTGTTGTTGGTAAATTCTTTTTAAAGGCAGGAATTAAAAAAGAAATATTTTTTAAACTTGAAACAACTTGAATTGATGTAATCTTATTATCATATTTTGCTTCATAGTCTGTAATAGCTTGTTTAATTTGCATCGCATATCTTCTTATTACTGCCTCAGCTTCAGTAGGAATTTGTTCGTTAACAACATCTAGAATGTGTTGTTTTTCTTGTGGTCTTAAAAATATATCAGTAATTATTGGAATATTATTATGTATGATCATTACATAATTTTCCTCTAGTCCAAGCTCTAGAATTACTGAATTTTCATTTTTATTAATTGATTTAAATTTTGTATTATCGTGAGCATTTTTTAAAGTAAAACATCTAACATCCATAATAACAGGATTTAGACCTGCTTTTTTTGTTATTGATGCATAAGCATTTACATCTGATAGTTTTGAAGCAACAAATAGAATCTCCATTGTGTTATTTTTAGAATTTCTATTTATTATTTGATGAAAAATAGAATAATCGCTTAAATTATCAGTTAATTGAACCAAATTTTCCCAAAGTGAGTCTGTTTCAATTGCTTTTTGTAATTCATCATCAGTCATTAAAGGACTGGTAACAACTCTGATGATGGCACTTGTTACAGGAATAGATAGTGCAATATTCTTTGAAGTAATTTTTGCATTAGACATTGCTAGTTCAATTTCTTCAGCTACATAATCTTTGTTATCTAAAAAATTTTCAGCCATTTTTTCTTGGTCTAATAAACGGTAAGAAAATTTATCTAAAATCCAGTTTTCTTCTTTATCTTGTGAGACTTGTGCAACTCTAATAGCTTCTTTTGTAATATCTAGACCAGCGATTTCCTCGCCAGCAACACTCATCTTACTTACTTTGGATTGGAAAAATTTTTGAAATAATTCTTTAGCTTTATTCTTTTGAGGTGTTTGACCAGGTTGATTATTGTCTGAAGAATTTTTTGACCCTTTTAAGTTAGGAAGTTTAAGATTTTTTAATTTATCTAACATTCCCATTGCTACATTCTTTTTAGTGCTTTGAATATCCTCATCAACTTTAGGGGCGGAAGGCTTCTCAACTACCTCTTTAGCTGGCTGTTCAGCTGGAGGGTTATTTGTTTGTTGAGCTTGATTTTCAGGAGGATTTGTTGGATTTTCCTCTACGTTATCTGTTTTTTGAAGTTGAAGCTCATCAAACCATTTCTCTAATATAGGTATAGCCTCTTCTAAATTGGTAGTTCCTGAAGAAATGACCTTTTGTTTACCATTTATGTATGTTCTACCCACCCAATTATGGGATTTCAATTCACCCTTGTATTTATCTTGGCGTACATATATATGTAGCCTACCATCTTTTTTATGAATGGTTTCCATGTATACTTCCTATAAATAGAATCTCTAACACAAACATTAGAATCCGTCAATTAATATTTGTGTTAGAGAAAAAATATTTTGTGTTATATTTTTAAAA
This sequence comes from Pelagibacteraceae bacterium AG-325-J17, assembly GCA_003282825.1. GTDB lineage: Bacteria > Pseudomonadota > Alphaproteobacteria > Pelagibacterales > Pelagibacteraceae > Pelagibacter. The sequence continues at coordinate 18,993 of QBYM01000013.1, forward strand.
TATTACATTTTTTATCTAAAATAACATGTACAGCGTAAAAGCCCAGTAAAATCAACATTTATAGCCATTTTTGATTTTTATTAAATATATAGATAAAAAAACATTAATTCTTGTGTTAGAGCTACTTTCTTTGTGTTAGAGCTAATTATATTTGTGTTACAGTACATATAAAATTTACAAATTTTTATAAATTAATATTTTACATGAAAAAATCAATAAATCACCGATTTTTTTAAATAAGACTATTTTTGTGTTAGAGTTAGATATATTTGTGTTAGAGTTTTTATAAATTAGTAGTTTTCTTTCCAGCTTTCAATTTGAACTGCTCCAGAGGCAGATTTTGCCTGAGATTTACCTGTAATTAGGTTATCTTTAGTGGTAAATCCGCTAATATTCTTATTTGCCTCCCCTGCAAGCCCAATATATAGATTATCATCCTGAATTACAACTTTTGAGAGTACTCCTTTACCCATATTAACGTTTAGTACTGAATTTCCACATTTTGTATCATATGCCCTTAAAATAGCTGTACCTACACCACATTTGTTACTTGCTGGACTTGGCTCATATATAGGGAAATATACTCTATCTTTATCTACAGTTGGCTCAGCGGTCAATTTCTGAGCTTTTTCAAGGTTTACGTACCATCCTAAATCACTTCCCCCAGGACAATCAGGTGATGTTTTGCACTGAGATACCGTTCCAGGGCTGTTAAGCTTAACAAAATTAGGGAAATTCACATCTTTTATCCCGTATAGTCTATTTTGTACCTGATTTGACTGTTCTTGAAGCTTTTGGGTATTTCCAGTACCGAAATATAACCATAAATTACTATCATTATTAATTGTTACTTCAGGTCTTGTGTATATATACCTTCCATTACTTGAGGTCGTACCAGAGTCAAATAAAGTTGTGGTTTGTATTTGTTTATTAGATGAGTCATTTCTTAACATCATTTTGTAAGTAACACTGTTAACATCATTATCTATTACAAAATTTTCAGTTAGATTAATTTTAGTTATTTTTCCCTCTAAATCTGAAGCATAAATTATTGCACCATCATAATTAGCTTTATTCGTTCCATCAGCAGTAATTACACTTAGATCAGCTGGTAAAGAATTTGCAATATCAACTTTCATTTTGGTAATTGTTATATATCCAGGTCGCCATGTTGGAAAAGATGCCTTTGTAACTGTTTTAACATTTCCTGTACCTGAAAAAGTTAATATTGGCTTAAGAGAATTATTTGTATGAACTTTTACAGATTCTCCTTTGCCTACATCAAACGTAAGATTTGGGAATAATCTACTTATATCTAGCTCAGTATTATTGTTTGATAAATACGCATGAGATGATCCTATAAATGTTCTCCATGTTTGAATTACTTGAGCTTTTTCAGACTCAATATCTATTACTTTTAATAATCGCCCTTCATCTTCTAAATCCAATACAAATACAGCGGAACCAATATTCGGATTGACTGCACCATTATATCCTCCACCAAACACTGCTACCCATTTATCCTTACCACTTATTTTAATTCTTATTATTCTTGGTGTTGACCAAGTCTCTCCTAGTTTTCTATAATCATATTGAGGATCTATGGTTCCACTTGCATAACCAAACTCATTTTTCATTCTGTCTATTCCCCAATGTTGAATAGCTCCATTGGTTTCATCATTATTAATTGCAAATAAATGTGTTGGACTATTTGGATTAGTAACATCTATGGCAAATAATCCTTTTCCACCCGCTCCAAGTCCACTTATAAGGATAGTTCTCCATCTAGGATTGTTTGATCCATCATTTGGAGTATCATCAAAGTAAATATCTTTTACAACAGGGGATCCATCGACACCATAAATAGCATTTGTCGAATTAGCCTTACTTGACGGGACTTTTTCGAGGTTCCCTAAAACGTTAGGAGGGATATATCCCCACAATTCATTACCATTAGAGGCGTCAAAAGCGTGTAAGATTCCATTATTAGCTCCTGCATAGACTATTTCTTTTCTATTTGGGCATGGTCCTCCACAAGTTGATCCATTTTTGAAATTATCATAATTATTTTGAAAACGATAATAGGAATCTTTCTTCTGAGAATTGATCGTTCCGTCATTAATAGCTGGTGCCTCTGGTTTTCCAACAACAATTAAATCAGAGTGGTAAATATCTGCGAGTTTGTGTATAGACTCTGTTTTATTGCCATCTCCATCTTGATCATACGTATCAATTCCTCTAATAAAGTTAATTAAATTTTCAACTTCAGTGTTGGTTGGTGATTGACTTGGAAACATTCTTGATTTTAAAGCATCTCTATTTGATGTTGTTAAATTATTAATGCTAGTATTAATCTCAGGTGTCCAAAGATTTCTTGAAGAAGCACTTTTAGAATTTAATTTATCTGCTGCATCCCATTGAACAGCTCCAAAACTTCCATTAGAATTTAGTTTATATTTTTTTAAACTTCCTTTCCATTGCATATCCCTTGCATATTCAAATGTTGATTGATAAACAAAGTTTCCTTTGGTTACATCAGACATTACTGCTGGAGTAGTAAAAGTAAGTCTACCAGATATGGCTTGTTTTATTGCATCAGTTAGTTTTTGAAGTAACTCTGTTTCATTTGAAGCATATAGAGGCTTGTTTGTTCCTCCTGCTGTGGCTAAATCGTTGTACATGGAACCAGATGATGTAAGACCTACTGCAAAAGTTTTGATATTATAAGTTTGTCTTAATTGATTTGTAACACTAAGAACTGAACTATGGCTGTGCCAATATCCATCACTAATTACAAGTAAATAATTTAGTGAACAAGTTAAATTCCAGTTATCAACCTGATTACTGGTAAAATAATTTCGAACTATACCAAGAGCTCTATTAAGATCAGTTCCACCACTTGCATATACACCATCCACATTAGCATAAATCATTTTAGCTCCAGTATCACTAATTTTTACTCTGATATTGTGTCTTGTTCCCCATTCCATCAGACCAAAATTAGCCCCAGATGTTAGATCAGTATTAGATACAATTTTTTTGATTACTTTTTTTGCTGCATCCAATAATGTTCCACCACCCCCGCCATAAGTATTTTGCTCAACTAAGTTTGTATCGTATTGTCTAACTGCATAGTTGTTGAAATCTGCAACGTAAACTTTGTCGTTGCTATCTACATGCATACCGTAGGGATGTCTAAATCCAGATGATGAATATGATCCAACTTTTCCTTGATAAGATAAACTTGAATTAAATTTTTGAACTCTATGTCCAAGAAGATCTGTTACATATATATTTCCACTACTATCATATCCAGTGTCAGTGGGTCTTTGAAAAAAGCCATTTGATGAACTGTAACTAGAATTTGATTGTTGACTATAAGTTATTATTAAATCATTGACTGAATATTCAACAACTCTATTACCATTATAACTTGCTATAGCTAATTTATTTCCAGCATTATTAAATGACATTCCCCAAGCGTAATTAATATTTTGATAGTATGCTAATTTAACAACACTGGCACGATTTGAATAATATTTCATTACTCCCAATGCTGAATTAGAAAAACCAATATAAATATTATCATTATTTACAGCCAAGGCAGTTGGATAAGTATTATACGAGCCAGCTTGCCACAAACATTGACCTGTTAAACTGAGTGCTTTAATTTTATGCCCATAAGTATCTGCAATATAAATCCTATCATTATAAATTGTAAATTGCCTTGCGTATTGCCACTGATTGCATCCTCGACCATTACTACCAAAACTTCTAAGATATGCTCCTGAACTATCAAATACTTTAATTCTATTGTTGTAGTATTCCATTGCATAAACGTTGCCTGAACTATCTGTTGCAACATCTAATGGATTATAAACTTGCACAGAATTATATAATTTTGCACTCATACTTCCTGAATTATCCAACATGATTAAAATATTAGCTGGGATATCTGAAGTACCAGTTCCTGGAGGTGGATTTTTAGCTTGAGCTTGGAAGCTGACTAAAAAAATAAATAGAGAGAAAATTATTGTTGAGAGTCTAACCATTCTCCTACTTTCGCGTTATATTCTGCCATACCAACTGAATAGAGTTTGCTTGAAAAATCAATTATCTCTGCATGACCATCGTGAATATCTGTTCTTATGTATTCAATTATATCGTTACCAGACTCCCAAACATAACTTCCTCGCCATCTTGTCTTTGGCATACCCTCTGGAAGATTAAAAAAACCATATCGACCCATTGCATAATCCATTAACTTACTATCATCCATGTTTGGTCTATAAAGTTGAATTCTAGTTAATTTATTTTCAATGTATAAATAGATAGCAACTGTTCCATAAAGACTTTTGTCATTTTTACAAAGATCTTCCATTGGAATAATCAAGCTTTCTCCACCAAAGCGATCAGGCATTACAACAGGTGGTAAAGGTTCAATTTTGATCTGTTCCTTTGGACTTCCAAAATTTGCTATTTTAAAATTACAAGCAAAAGCATTTGCTTGTAATAGTATAAAAATTCCAAATATATAAGTTATAAGTCTATTCATTAATTTACCAAGGTTACCACAGCTTCTAATGGAACAATAACATTGTTTTGAGCATTACAGCTATTTGCAGCAGCGTCACAACCGCAAGAATAAATGGTATATAAAATATTATTAGTTCCTGACTTTTTTTTACCAGATGAATTATTGCCATTTTGATCTGGTGTATAAGCAATAAAATATTCAAAACTATACTTACTTAGCCTAGTAGCTTCATCTCCTGATGCACTTATGACCTGATTAAGAGATTTTCGCTCAGTATAAAATCCATTATTAGAACTTTTTAAACTTGGAAAAAAAGAAGCTTTGCAAAATCTTAATTGGCCATCTAAGTTATTTGGTGGTGAAGATGAAAACTTACTAATATTTCCAACCATCCAACTTTTAGCAACTGAGATCCCACTTTCAGCAGCATAAAATGTTTGCTGATTACTATCTTTATTTGTATTAGCGTTATGTTCAGTAGATGTGATATTTACTAAAGTCGCTCCCATTATTGTCATTACAACAAGTAATAATAACGCTAACGGTAACGCAAAACCTTTTTCAGAATTTTTTTTTAAATTTTTCATTTATTGTATGATGACGACTCTCCAATACTAGTCCCTGTTTGTTCAGATATAGCAACATGCTTAGCTAAATTTCTTGTATGCACACTTACAAAGAAAGTTTCTCGATGATATTTGTCTGCTGGAATATTTATATTACTTCCATGGGGAGCTTCACCATTAATAATTTTTGTTGGCTTTGCTTTATTGTATACTTCCTTTGGAGATCTAAGTGTTAAATATATTTCAGCTGTATGGACTAGATCTACATTTGCTTGTCCTTTTGTTAATTGACCATATTTAGTGTTCACAACTGTTAATCTCCCTTGACTGTCTTCAACAGATCCACAACCACTATCACAAACTGGTACTAATATTTTACCCTCTTTATCTTTTAATATAACTTGAAAATCTTCTACATATGGAATGAACAATTCATTTCGCATATACATATTTCCACCTTGTGGATGATGTCGATTTAAAGTTGCATATTTTGCCAGATAATAATCATTACTATCCTGATATTTTTGTAACATATAAACTATGTAATGACTTTCTTTTGCAGAATTAGAATACCAGAGTTGGAGGTAATCTGACTGTCCATACTTTCCGCCAAATCGTTTTGAAGAAACACTTATAAAATCCATTCTTACTGTTCTTTCTGTTCTATTAGACTCTGGAGAATTAGCTAAATAATTTGGATCTACATAACCTGCATTTCTTAATTCTTTTGTTAAAATTGATAAAGCTTCTCTTGCAGTATTATTGATGTTTGCCTTTTGTGAAATTGATTTATATGACTTATTAAAATATCCATAAGATGCAAAGGCTGCAGCAATACTTATTATGCCTATTACTGTTGCAACTAAAACTTCTGCTAAAGTAAAACCAGAGTTTTGTTTTCTCATTTAACAACTACTCCTAAATATTTTTTTCTTTTTCCCTTGCCAGTAAAAAAATTTACTCTTCCACTGGTATTTGTGCCAGAGTTTACGTAAGTTTTCTTAGTATCGTAGCTATCACATTTTGGTTTTCTGTCTTTATTATCAACTTTCATTAAATTTTTTTCTTGTAATCTATCGTCCCATTTTTTTTTCATCCGTGTATGAAGATCAGATGTATTTTGATTTCCAGATGAACATGTTTTATTAAAATTTCCATATTTTGAAACATTATCTGGATCTCCTATCATATCTTCCATAACCATTTCTGATAGATAATTTAGTTTGTTTCTCTCTGTTGCTCGGTCCATCGAGTTAATTGAAAATGC
>QBYM01000014.1 GCA_003282825.1 Pelagibacteraceae bacterium AG-325-J17
AACCTGCTAATGTTTCTTTACAAAAATCAATCAATTCTTTATCTGTTGTAGGCTTATCTTTGACCATTTCAATAAATGCACAAGGTACTTCTCCCCATTTCTCATCAGGTTTAGCAACAACTGCAGCAATTGATACTGAAGGATGTTTGGATAAAGTATTCTCGATTTCAATTGAAGAAATATTTTCTCCTCCAGAAATAATTATATCTTTTGACCTATCTTGTATTTTTACATATCCATCTGGGTGTATTACCGCTAAATCTCCTGAATGAAACCAGCCACCAGCCATGGCTTTATCTGTTGCAGCTTTATCTTTAAAATAACCTTTCATAACTACATTCCCTCTAAGCATAATCTCACCAATTGTTTTCCCATCTTTTGGTACTTCCTTCATTGTTTCAGGATCCATTATAGTTGCACCTTCAAGATTAGGATACCTAACTCCTTGTCTTGCTTTAATTTCGTTCTGCTTATCCTCATCAAAATTATTCCAATCATCATTCCAGGCACATTGTGTGACATGTCCGTAAGTTTCTGTTAAGCCATACACGTGCATTACCTCAAAACCAAGTTCTTTCATTTTTTTAAAGATTATACTTGGTGGTGGGGCTCCTGCGGTAAGTACATGTACTTTATGTTTTAGTTTTTTTCGATCACTTTCGGGGGCACCTGTAATCATGTTTAATACTATAGGAGCTCCACCAAAATGAGTTACATTATATTTATCTATTAGTTCAAAAATTTTTTTTACATCTATATTTCTTAAGCAAATTGTTCTTCCATTTAACATTGGAACTGTCCAAGGATAGCACCATCCGTTACAATGAAACATTGGAACAATTGTTAAAAAATTTAACCTATTTGGCATATTCCAGGCAACAGCACTTCCTGTAGACATTAAATATGATCCCCGATGATGATAGACAACTCCTTTTGGATTTCCTGTAGTTCCAGAAGTATAACTTAATGATATAGCTTGCCACTCATCCTCTGGCATTTTCCAAATGTAGTTATCATCTCCAGTATTCAAAAAGCTTTCATACTCTAATTCGCCAATTTTTTCTAATTTAGACTGATCAGCAAACTTGTCATGAATATCAATAATAATAATTTTTTTGTCTAATTTGCTTAATGCTTTTTTTACCTCAGTGTGAAGTTGTCTATCTACTACCAATACTTTTGCATCACTGTGTTTTAGAATGTATGAGATAGTATTAGCATCTAATCTTATATTAATCGTATTTAACACTGCGCCCGACATTGGAACTGAATAATGTGCCTCAAAAATTTCTGGTGTATTAAATGCCAGAAATGAAACTGTATCTCCCTTAGTGATACCAATTTTTTCTAAAGCACTAGCAAATTTAGTAGCTCTTTTATATACATCACTCCAAGTGTATTTTCGATCTTCATAAACTATAGCTTCATAGTTAGGATAGACTTCTTTTGCTCTTTCTAAAAAAGATAAAGGTGTTAATGGGACGTAATTAGCTCTATTTTTATCTAAATTTGTATCATAATGGCTCATTTTAATTGAATTTAAAATTCATTATGTTCGAACTACCAGATATGGCTGACTTATAATGTTGTTCAGCTCGGGGTAGAACTTTATCAAAATAAAACTTAGCAGTATTTATTTTTTCATCATAAAACTTTTTATTTTCATCATAATTCTTGAAGCTTACTTCCAAAACTTTTATCCAAGCATAAGCAACTGATACGTACCCTAATGTTTTTAAGTAGTCATTTGCTGCAGCACTTACATCGTCTTTGTCCGTTTTAGCTTTTTCAATTGTCCAATCACTAAACTTGCTCAAAATGTCTAAATAATAAGTAAATTCTTTTGCAAATGTTTTTATTTGCTCATTATTTGAGTTAACCTCAGATTTAATTAGATCTAAAAATCTATTAATTATATTTCCATTTTTATTAGATAATTTTCTAAAAACTAAATCTGCTGCTTGCACTGAATTAGTGCCTTCATATATTGGTGTTATTCTATTATCTCTATAAAGTTGTTCTATTCCTTGATCTTTTGTATAACCATAACCACCATGAATTTGCATAGCATCATTAGTAATTTCCATACCAAGATCTGTAAATAACGATTTAACAACAGGCGTCATTAAGGAAACAAAGTCGGAAGCTTCCTGACGAACTTTTTCATCTGGATGATTTAAACTAACTTCTGTTTGTTGTGACAACCAAAAACATAATGCTCTCTCACCTTCTATAATTGATTTCATATTTAATAATGACCTTCTTATATCAGCATGTTCAATTATAAAATCTGCTCCATTAGATGATTTGGTGTTGTTAGTTTTACCTTGTTTTCTCTCTTTAGCATAAGCAAGTGAATTTTGATAAGCAATTTCTGAAATTCCAAGTCCTTGTATACCGACAACAATTCTTTCAAGATTCATCATTGTAAACATCGCGTTTAAACCTTTGTCCTTTTTACCTATCATATACCCAGTTGCTCCATCAAAGTTGAGAACGCATGTAGCAGAACCTTTGATACCCATTTTACTTTCTATAGATCCTGTTGATACTCCGTTCCTAGGTCCTACACTTCCATCCTCATTGACTACAAATTTTGGGACTAAAAATAAACTTATACCTTTTGTACCAGTTGGTGAGTCTGTTGCTCTTGCAATTACTAAATGAATAATATTTTCTGTAAGATCTTGATCACCTGAAGTAATGAAAATCTTTTGGCCACTAAGTTTATATGTTCCATCAGATTGTTTCTCAGCTTTAGTTTTTAAAAGTCCTAAATCAGTTCCACAAACTGGTTCTGTTAAACACATAGTGCCACTCCATTTGCCTTCAACTATTTTTGGTAAATATTTAGTTTTAATTTCTTCTGAGGCATGATGATTTATACAATTATATGCCCCAATACTGAGTTCGCTATAAAGTTTGAAAGATAAGCTTGCAGATGAAAGCATTTCATCAAAAAAAGCACTAACAGTCTTTGGCATTCCCTGTCCACCATACTTTGGATCACAAGATAAAGAAGTCCAACCATCTTCAATATACTTTTTGTAAGCTTCTTTATATCCAGGGGGTGTTCTTACAACTCCATTTTCTAAAACAGCAGGATTTTCATCACCTATTTTAGCGAGAGGTAATATTAAATTTTGATTAATCTTTGCAGCCTCTTCTAAAATATCTTTAACAAGTTCTGAGCTGACCTCTTTATATTTTTCTAATTCATTGTAATTTTTATTATCTCTTAGTTTTTCAAAAAGAAACATCATATCTTCAACTGGTGCATTGTAGCTTGGCATAGATTTAGTTTAGGATAATTAATAGATTATTGCAATTTTGAAATTATCGCATCTCCCATTTGAGAGGTTGAAACTTCTTTCATTCCATCTGATAGAATATCTTTTGTTCTCAATCCATCATTTAGCACATCTTGTACAGCTTTTTCTAGTGCTTCAGCCTCTTTATCTAAATCTAAAGAATACCTTAAGGCCATAGCAAAACTCAATATAGTTGCAATCGGATTTGCAATTCCTTTACCAGCTATATCTGGAGCTGAACCATGAATTGGTTCATACATTGCTCTCATTTCACCATCTTTATTTTTAGCACCTAAAGATGCTGAGGGTAAAAGACCTAAAGATCCAGTAAGCATTGAAGCCTGATCTGATAACATATCTCCAAATAAATTATCAGTTACAATTACATCAAACTGCTTGGGATTTCTTAATAACTGCATAGCACAGTTATCAGCAAGCATATGACTTAGTTCTACATCTTTATATTCTTTTTCGTGTAATGCTTGAACTTCTTCTTTCCAAAGTTGTCCGGCTTCCATAACATTTGATTTTTCACACGACGTAACTTTGTTTGATCTTTTTTTTGCTAATTCAAAAGCAATTTTAGCAACTCTAATTATTTCACTGCTCGTATAAGTATGAGTATTGATACCTTTTCTTTCACCATTTTCAATTGGTTTAATTCCTCTAGGTTCACCAAAATATATCCCACCAGTCAGTTCTCTTACTATCATAATATCTAAACCAGAAACAATTTCTGGTTTTAAAGTTGATGCATCGACTAATTGTTTAAAACATATTGCTGGCCTTAAGTTTGCAAATAATTTTAATTCTTTTCTAAGTTTTAATAATGCTCTTTCAGGTTTTTTTGAAAAATCTATATTATCCCATTTTGGACCTCCTACTGCTCCTAACATTACTACCGCACTTTCTAATGCCTTATAAAATACTTCGTCAGTTATAGGGGTTCCATGTTTATCAATAGAGCAACCTCCAGCAAGATCTTGATCTATTTCAAAGTCGAATGATTTTTTATCATTAAACCAATTAATTATTTTTTTTACTTCAGCAATAACTTCAGGACCAATACCGTCACCAGGTAATAATAAAATTTTTCTTTTTTTTACTTTAATCATTAAAAATCCAAGGTTTTTGATTTTTTAAATCTTTTTCAAAATTTTCAATCTTTTCTGACTTTTTTAAAGATAGTGCTATATCGTCTAATCCTTCTAAAAGACATTTTTTTTTAAATTTATCTACATCAAATTTAATTTCATTATTTCCATAAACAATCTTATTTTCATTTAAATCAACTGATATTTCCTCTTTTCGATTTGCGTATTCTGATAACTCTTTAATTTTTTCCTCCTCAAGAACAATAGGTAAAATTCCGTTTTTAAAACAATTACTATAAAAAATATCTGCAAAACTTGAACTAATTACACATGTTATGCCAAAATCTAACAACGCCCATGGAGCATGCTCTCTTGATGAGCCACATCCAAAATTTTTTCCAGCTATTAAAATTTTAGAATTATTAAATGGATTTTGATTTAAAATAAAATCTCCAATTTCTTTACCTTGGTCATCATATCTCATCTCAAAAAATAAATTTTTACCAAGACCAGTTCTTTTAATAGTTTTCAAAAATTGTTTTGGAATTATCATATCCGTATCAATATTCACTATTGGTAAATATGCTGGAATACTTTTTAAAGTATTAAATTTTTGCATTTAATTTTGGTACTTTCTAACGTCATCAAGATTTCCAGAAATAGCTGCTGCTGCTGCCATACCAGGGCTTACTAAATGAGTTCTTCCGCCTCTTCCTTGTCTTCCTTCAAAGTTTCTATTTGAGGTAGAAGCACATCTTTCTTGAGGTTTTAACTTATCTGCATTCATGGCTAAACACATAGAGCAACCAGGTTCTCTCCATTCAAAGCCTGAATTTACAAAAATTTTATCTAATCCTTCTTGCTCAGCCTGTTCTTTTACTAATCCTGATCCTGGCACAACCATCGCATGAACATGAGCAGCTATCTTTTTGTCTTTTAAAATTTTTGCCGCCTCTCTCAAATCTTCTATTCTTCCATTAGTGCAACTCCCAATAAAAACTTTATCTATTTTTATATCTTTTGCAGCCATATTTGGTTTTAAACCCATATAATTTAAAGATCTTTCTAAAGAATTTTTTCTATCCTCATCCTTTTCGTTCTGAGGATTTGGAACTTTTTCATCTATTGTGATTACATCTTGAGGAGAAGTTCCCCAAGTTATCATAGGTAAAATTTCCTCTGCTTGAAGATCAATTTCTTTATCAAATTTAGCACCTTCGTCTGTTTTTAAACTTTTCCAATATTCCATTGCTTTATCCCAATCTTTATCTTTTGGAGACATTGGTCTGTCTTTTAAATATTTAAATATTTTTTCATCAGGTGCTATTAATCCTGCCCTAGCTCCACCCTCTATAGTCATGTTGCAAATTGTCATTCTTTGTTCAACACTCAACGATCTAATTAGGTCACCTGCATATTCAATTACACAACCCGTTCCACCTGCTGTACCAATTTTTCCAATTATTTGAAGAATAACATCTTTAGAAGTTACACCTAAAGGGAGTTTACCATTTACATTTACTCTAAAATTTTTAGCTTTTTTTTGAACTAATGTTTGAGTAGCTAAAACATGCTCTACTTCTGAAGTTCCAATTCCAAAAGCTAAAGAACCAAAAGCACCGTGTGTTGCCGTATGGCTATCACCACATACTATTACTGTTCCGGGTTGAGTAAAACCTTGCTCTGGACCTGTAACATGAACGATTCCTTGTCTCTTATCATTCATACCAAAAAGTTTAATACCAAACTCTTTGCAATTAGCTTCTAAAGTTTCAACTTGTATCTTTGACTCTTTATCAGAAATACCTTTTGATCTATCAGTTGTTGGAACATTATGATCTGCCACTGCAAGTGTTAAATTAGGATGTCTAACTTTACGATTAGAGTTTCTTAAACCTTCAAATGCCTGGGGACTGGTTACCTCATGAACCAAATGACGATCTACAAATAACAAAGCTGTTCCATCATCTTGTAGATCTACAAGGTGATCATTCCAAATTTTATCGTATAAAGTATTGGGCATTGAAAAAAAAACTATTTTTTTTCTGGTGTCTTTTCAAGTTTTTTTTCTGCTTTAATTTCAGCCTTAGGGGCATCTTTTTTAGACTCTTCCTTAACAGAATCATCTTTTTTAGCCTCTAAAGTCGGTGCAGTTTCTACTTTTATCTCAGCTTCATTTTCTTTTACTACTGGAGCTAAGTTTTCTTCGTTGACTGTTTCTGGTTTCACATCCATATCGATACCAATTTTTTTTCTAATTTTCTCTGCAATCCTAGCTGATTTACCAGTTCTATCTCTTAAATAGTAAAGCTTAGCTCTTCTTACTTTACCTGAACGGATTACTTTAATTGAGTCTATTAAAGTTCCGTATAATGGAAAAGTTCGTTCTACACCCTCTCCAAAAGAAATTTTTCTCACAGTAAACGATGAATTAAGATCTCTATTTTTTTTAGCAATGCAAACGCCTTCAAAATATTGGATTCTTTCTTTTTTACCTTCAGTAATTCTAACACCAACTTTTACAACATCACCAGGATAAAATTCAGGAATTTTTTTCTCTGAAAGAATTTTTTTGACGTTATGCTGATTTATTTCTTCAATAGTTTTCATTTTAATATTTAACAAATTAATCTTTCTTATATTTTTGCCACAAATCTGGTCTTCGGACGCGTGTTATAGCCTCTGATTGAGATAAACGCCAGTCTTTAATTTTAGCATGATCCCCAGATAATAATACTTCAGGGACTGACTTTTCTTCCCAAATTTGAGGTTTTGTATATTGAGGGTACTCCAAAAGACCATTTTCAAAGGTTTCATCAATGAAAGATTTTTCATTTCCCAAAACCCCTGGCAAAAGTCTTAAAATGCTATCAAGTACTACTAATGCAGCAGTTTCACCTCCAGACAAAACATAATCTCCCACACTTATTTCTTCAATATTCCTTGTAGTCAAAACTCTTTCATCTACCCCTTCGAAGTGGCCACAAATTAAAGATATTGATTTCTCTTTTGATAAGTCTTGAGCAAGTTTTTGATCAAATTTTTTACCTTTTGGTGAAAGATAAAAAACTCTTTCTCCTTTTTTAACTTTTCGGTCAAGAGAGTTTGCTAAAATATCAGCTTTAAGTAACATTCCTGTTCCTCCACCATAAGGAGTATCATCGACTGTTTTGTGTTTATCAGTTGCAGCATCTCTAATGTTTATTACACTTAAGTTCCACAATTTATTAGACAAAGCTTTTCCATAAAGACCTTTTGCTAAAGGTCCAGGAAAAACTTCTGGATAAAGGGTAAATACTTGAGCTTGAAACATAAACAATCTTTAGATTATTTTTTTTCCTCTTTAGGAGCTTCTTCTTTTTTAGCTTCTGCTGCTGGTGCTGCGTCTGCTTTAGGAGCTTCTTCTTTTTTAGCTTCTGCTGCTGGTGCTGCGTCTGCTTTAGGAGCTTCTTCCTTTTTAGCTTCTTCAGATCCTTCTTTTTTTCTATCTTTTTTTGGAACTGCTTTTTGAGGATTATTTCCATTAGCAGGCATAGGCATTAATTCATTTTCACCTAAAATTCTTGCTACTCTTGTTGTTGGTTGCGCCCCTTGACCTAGCCAATATTTTATTCTTTCAGCCTCAAGTCCAATTCTTTCCTTTTTTTCTTTGGGAAGTAATGGATTGAAAAAACCTACTTTTTCAATAAACCTTCCATCTCTTGCAAAACGACTATCTGCTACAACTACTTTGTAAACTGGTCTCTTCTTTGTTCCACCTCTTGATAACCTTAACTTTAACATTTACTCTCCTTTTTTTTTATTTTAATTGATTAAATAATTCTGGTGGTATTCCTTTATCAGACATACCTTTCAGATTTCCTTTAGACATCTTTTTCATCATTTCAGACATCATTTTAAATTGTTTTAGCAATTTATTGATAGTGGCTGGATCTGTACCAGAACCATTAGCAATTCTTTTTTTTCGAGAACCATCAATTATTTTTGGATTCTCTCGTTCATTTTTTGTCATAGATAGAATTATTGCCTCATTTTTTGTAATTACACTTTCATCTATACCTGCAGCATCCATTTGAGACTTAACTTTTGAAACCCCTGGCATAAAAGACATTACTCCTTCTATTCCACCCATTTTTTTCATCTGTCGTAATTGAGTTAAATAATCTTGCATTGAAAATTGTCCTTTTTTTAAATTTTCTTCAGCCTTTTTAATATTTTCTTCACCAAGATCTTGTGCAGCTTTTTCTACAAGAGATACAATATCTCCCATTCCCAAAATTCTATTTGCAATTCTATCTGGATAAAATACTTCAAGATTTTCAATTTTTTCACCTACACCTAAAAATTTAATTGGAACTTGAGAAATAAATTTCATACTAACGGCTGCTCCACCTCTAGCATCACCATCTGCTCTAGTTAAAATTATTCCCGACAGGTTTACTGTATTTTTAAATTCTTTTGCTACGGATGCTGCTACTTGTCCCGTAAGTGAGTCTGCAACCAAAAAAGTCTCTGCAGGATTAATTGTTTTTTCAATTTGTTTGATCTCACTCATCATTTGTAAATCAATCTGTGTCCTTCCTGCGGTATCAAATAATATAATATCAGCTCCATTTAAATTAGCTGCGCTTATAGCTCTTTGACAAATATCAGCTGGCTGTTGGCCTTCAATTATAGGGAGAGTTAAAATATCATTTTGCTCACCTAAAGATTTAAGTTGTTCTTGAGCAGCAGGCCTATAAATATCTAAGCTAACCATCATAACTTTCTTTTTCTTAGTATTTTCGAAGTACCTAGCAAGTTTAGCGGTTGTAGTTGTTTTACCAGAACCTTGTAATCCAACTAGCATCATTGGTACTGGAGGAACTGCATTAAGATTTACATCATTATTTTTTTCACCTAGCAAATTAACAAGCTCGTCATAAACAATCTTAACCACCATATCTCCAGGTGATGTCGATCTTATTATTTCTTGCCCTAGGGCTTTTGGTTTAACTTTTTCAACGAATTCTTTTGCAACATCTAAAGAAACGTCAGCTTCTATTAAAGCTTGTCTAATACCTCTTAAGCCTTCATCAACTTGCTTTTCATCAAGTGAAGGTGCTTTTTTTAGAGAAGAAAAAATTTCTTCAAATTTATTTGTCAAATTTTCAAACATATTTATTTCACACAGCAGTAATCGCACTAGTGGGCGAACCCTCGCTGACTAGTGTCGATCTCTTTGTTTCCAAAGACACCGCAAATTTAACGTTTTTGCGGAAACTGGCCCAAACTATAATAGAGGTTCAAAAAGTCAATAAATAAGTTAAATAACTATATATGGACATTAAAGCTTTTAAAATGGACGGATTAGGTAATGATTTTGTAATCATTGATAATAGAGAAAAAATTACAAACTTATCAAAAGATCAGGTTATTAAAATCTGTAACAGGAATTTTATTGGTTGTGATCAATTGATACTAATAGAAAAAGATAACACTACTGATGCTAGTTTAAAATTTTTTAACTCTGATGGAGGAGAATCTGGAGCATGCGGAAATGGAACAAGGTGTGTTGCTGATTTAATATCAAAAGAGAAAAATGATAAAAATGTGACTCTAACGACTCAGTCTGGAATTTTAAAATCAGAAATATTGGGTAATAATTTTGTAATAACTGAAATTGGAAAAGCAAAAATAAATTGGGATGAAATTCCCCTTTCAAAAGAATCTGATACAAAAAATTTAAATATTAAAATTAATGATTTAGATAATAAAGAATATTTAGGTGGTACTGCTATAAATGTAGGGAACCCCCACGTTATTTTTTTTGTAGAAAATATTGAAAACTTTGATATTGGAAAAATTGGTCCAAAAATTGAGAGTCATGTTTTATTTCCAGAAAGATGTAACGTTACAATAGCTAAAGTAATTAATGAAAATCTAATAAAAGTTAAAGTTTGGGAAAGAGGTGCAGGTTTAACAAAGGCATGTGGAACAGCAGCTTGTGCAACAGCTTTTGCTGGTAAATTAAATAATTTAACCAAAAATAATACAGATATAGAATTTGTTAATGGGAAATTATCAATTTTCATAGATGAAAAAAATTCTATTCATATGAAAGGCCCAGTCTCAGATATTAAGGAAATTTCAATAAAATTATAATGGGAATTTTTGATAAATTTAAAGAAGGTTTTCAAAAAAGTGCTTCTGCACTTTCGTCTGGCATTAAGGAAATAATTGTAAAAAAAAAAATAGATGATGAAAATTTAAATAAAATTGAAGAATTTTTAATTAAATCTGATGTAGGTATAGAAGCTGCTTCTGAGATAAAACAAATAATTTCAACTAAAAAAATTGATCCTTCAAAAGATTTATCTTTAGAAATAAATCTCATTTTAAAAGATTATATAATTTCTTTAATGAAACCCCTAGAGAACAAGTCTTTTTTCAGCAAAAAAGATAATTTAAATGCAACTTTAATTTCTGGTGTAAATGGTGTTGGTAAAACAACTACTATTGGTAAAATTGGTAAAATTTTAAAATCAAATGGTAATAAAGTTATGTTTGCAGCCTCTGATACTTTTAGAGCTGCAGCTATTGAGCAATTAGAAAATTGGGCTAATAAAATAGATGTTCAGGTTATTAAATCATCACAAGGTTCAGATCCAGCTTCAGTAGCATATAAAGCCATCGAAGATGCATTAAAAAATAATTTTGACCAAGTATTAATTGATACGGCAGGAAGACTTCAAAATAAAAAGAATTTAATGGAAGAATATAAAAAAATTGCAAATGTAACTAAAAAGATAGACACTGAAGCACCACATGATGTTGTTTTAGTTTTAGACGCAACTTCAGGTCAAAATATAATAAATCAAGTCGAAGAGTTTAATAAAATTATTCCAATAACAGGTATCATAATGACGAAATTAGATGGAACTGCAAAAGGAGGTATTCTTTTAGCTTTAGCAAAGAAATATAAACTTCCTATTATTGCATTAGGATTAGGTGAAAAAGAAGATGACTTGCAAATATTTGAAGCAGAAAAATTTGCAGATGCCTTCACTCAAACTGATTAATTTATTAAATTACTCGAAATCAAAGGCTTATAAATACTACACTTATAATTATCTTTAAATTTATAATGACCACAATCTTTAGAAAAAGAAGAAATTATAAAATCAAATTTACCAGTTGTAGGATAAAGTTCTAATTTTTGATTAATAATATCATATTTGAAATTTGCATTTAAACTTTTGACAGCACTTATCATCACTAGAGTTTTATTATCCTTCAAAAGATAGTAAGCGAAATCATCAGGGAAAACTGGAAAATTATACTCTTGTAAAAAATATTTAGCCTGAGAAGGAAACCAATCATAAGAAATTAAAGGCATAGATGATTTGGTGGAATAATTATAAATATAAAGGTCTCTTGGAAAATCGTTTATATAATTACTTCCTTCACCTCTAGCTAAAATCGATTTTTCTCTACCTTTAAAATATAGTGCAAACTCTTTATTGTGAGAGTCCATATGATCAATATGAAATAAATCATCTGGATAAAAAGAGTTTTCTTTTGAGTAAACAGAATTTGTGAAAATAAAGCTAAAAAAAAGAATTAAAAAATATCTTATCATTAATTTAAATAAGCTTAAAATCTTGAAATATATTTGTTTAGATTGTGGCTTAATTTAAACTGTCTAAAAATGACTTTAATGCTTTCAGAAGATTTTCATCATATTCCATCATATGATTGTCATATTTTGTAAAATATGAATATTTAGGCTCGTTTGCAATTTCATATATTTTTTTTCCCATTGAAAATGGAACAATTTGATCAGCCTCACCATGCATCACTAAAATAGGAGAATTAATATTTTTAATTTTTTTTTTATTTTCAAATTTATCTTTTAACAATAGGCTGACGGGTATATATGGATAAAATTTCTTAGCAGCATCAATCATTGAAGTAAAAGGTGTTTCTAAAATTATTCCTGCGAAATTTTTATTTTGAGCGAGATGTGTGGCCACTCCTGTACCAAGCGACTCTCCATATAAAATAATATCTTTTTCTCTCACACCTTTTTTAGCTAACCAGTCAATAGCACTTTTGCCATCATCATAAAGCCCTTGTTCAGTCGGTTTGCCATTATTTCCACTAAAACCACGCCAAGCTATTATTAAAAAATTTATATCCATATCTCTAAAATGATTGATTTTATGAATTCTATTTTCCAGGGATCCTGCGTTACCATGAAAAAAAATTAGTGTTTTAAAATCTTTTAGATTTTTTTCATGATACCAGCCTAATATTTGAAGATTATCTGAAGATGATATTTTCACTTTTTCAATACCTACAGAAATCTCATCGCCTGAATAATTATTTTCGTTTGGATGATATAATAAGCTTCTTTGATAGAAGTACAAAAATACTAAAATTAAAGAATAAAGAAAAAATATAATTAAAATTAATTGCATTATATTGTTGCTAATTTTTTTGAACATTTTTTTTCTTTGCTAAGTATATGCCAAAAAAAACTAACATAGTTCCTACAAGATGATAGTTTTCTAATTTTTCTTCAAATAAAAAATAGCCATAAATTGCTCCATAAATTGTAAAAATATATAAAGTAAATCCTGTTAAAGATGCGCCAAGTTTTTTTTGTGCCATTGTATAGAGAGTAAATGCAACTATTCCTGGAGAAACTGCTGCAAAGACAACCCACATGAAAAATTCCTGATTAAATATAGTTCTTTCAAAAAAGATTTCTTCACTAATATAAAAGGGTAACAAGCTGACTGCCCCAAAAAAAGCAATTAATGTAAATCTTTGAAAAATTTCAAGTTTTGTTTTCCAATAAAACAAATAAATTGAATATAAGGCCCATCCAATAGCAGCAGCTAACATCCACAAATCACCGATTGTAAAATTAAGATTTATTAATAAAGAGAGGTCACCTTTTATAATAATAGCAAATACTCCTATCAAACAAACTATAAGTCCAATAATCTTAGTTAAATTTATTTTTTCATTAAAAAAAATGCTTGAAATCAAAATTATAAATACTGGAGATGAGGTATAAATAATTCCCATATTGGTAACAGTAGTGGTTTGACCAGCTAAAAAGGGGAAAGCGCCACAGACCCCACATCCAGTTGCCCCTAAGAAAAAAAGTTTTTTATATTCTTTTTTCATAATTTTGTAACTCTTTCTTAAAGATAAATAAGTGAATGGTAGGAGAATAAAAAAAACTACCGTCCATCTCCAAAATGCTAAAGAGATTGGTGGAACATATTCAACTCCACCTCTGGCTACAATTAAATTTGATGCCATAAATATTGGTTGAATAAATAAAAGAGAAAATGCTAATAAATTATTTGTTTTTGTGTTCAATGATTTTAATTTTTAGATATCTATTTTTTATCAAAAAAGGCCTCATAGACCATCATAAAAATTGCAATACCCATTAAAATATAAACAGGCAATACATCAAAAAAACCTATCATTGAAGATCTGGTTAATGTAAATGCAAGACCTACCAAAAAAGCTATTGCGAGAAGAGATCCTAAAAATGTTGTGAATTTTTGCATTTTAATTATTACATTCTTTTTCTAACCAATTAGCAACCCCTAAAAATCTATGATCGTCATAACGATCTCCAATAAGCTGTACACCTAAAGGCAAATTATTTTCACCTTCAAGTAGAGGAAGAGATATACAAGGAGTACCTAGATATGACCACACCTTATTAAACTCAGCGGTACCAGTACTCTTCAATCCTTTTGGCGCAACACCCGGACTAGATGGAGACAAAACCCCATGATAATCCTCAAAAACTTCTTGGTAAGACTCATAGCTTCTTTTTTTAAAATCAATAGCCTCAGCATATTCTTTTGCTGAATATTTATTACCTTTGGCGATAGCAGTTTGCATATATTTTGATAATTTTGCCTTATACTTTTTATAATACATAGCAAAATTATTAGCCAAATCTGTTTCATGAATAATTTGATGATATTTATGAATATCTTTAAAATATGATGGAGTATCAAATACCTCAATATTTTTAAATGACTTAATTAAGTATTCAAAAGACTCTCTAGATTTTTTATCAATTATCTTCCAATAATCTGATTTATAAAAAATGAACTTAGGTTCATATGCAGGGCCTTTTTTCGTTTCTTCTAAAATATTTTCTGCTGAATAATAAATGGTTGCAGGATCATGATGATCCTTTTTAATTAAAACTTTAGCTAACAAAGCTACATCTTCAACGGTTCTGCCAAATAAACCCATATGATCTAGTGCGTATGAAGTTCTTAAAACTCCATTTCTTGAAATTAGACCATAAGTTGGTTTATATCCAACAACACCACAATAAGAAGCTGGTCTAATAACTGATCCCCCCGTTTGTGATCCAATTGAAAGAGGTGCCATGAGAGAAGCGACAGATGCTGCTGAACCGCTAGAAGAGCCTCCAGGTGTTCTTGTATAATCATGGGGATTAGTTGTTTTTGGTGGTCCCAGATACGCTAATTCTGATGTAGCAGTTTTACCCATCACAATAGCGCCAGCTGAATTTAATAGTTCAACTATCTCGGCATTTTGGGAATAAGATTTACCTTTTCTTATTGGTGTGCCACATTCAGTTGGCATATCAACAGTTCCTATTATATCTTTTAAAGCTATTGGAACTCCATGCAAAAGACCTACAGGTTTTCCAGATTTTCTATGATCGTCTGCATCAGCAGCTTTTTCTAATAAAACTTTTTTATCAAAGTGAGCCCAGGCTTTAATATCTTTTTCAAATTTACCTATTCTTTCAATATATTTTTCACAAACTTCAACTGAGCTTAAGTGACCCTCTTTAATTTTTGAGGCTAACTCTTCAACGCTTAACGAAAATATATCAATCATTTTTTTTTAGTCTGCAAACAATACATCTGGTAACCATAAAGCAATTCCAGGAAACATGTACATCAAAAACATTCCAAAAATTACTATGCCTAAAAATGGCATAATACCCTTAAATATTTCTAACAGTTCAACATTGGTTTTTTGAACCCCTTTAAGATAATAGGCAGACATGGCCATTGGTGGAGTTAAAAAAGATGTTTGTAAATTTAAAGCAATTAACATTGCAAAAAAATATGGATTAACATTAAATATTTCTAGTAATGGTAAAAATATTGGAACAAATATAATTAAAATCTCCGTCCATTCTAAAGGCCAACCAAGTAAAAAAATTATTATTTGTGTTATTATTAAAAATTGCCATGTAGTTATATTTATCGATGTAAAGAAATGTTCAAATACCTCATGACCACCCAAGTAAGAAAAGACTGAAGAAAAAGTCCAAGATCCAATAAATAACCACATAATCATTGCGGTAGTTTTGGCTGTTAGAAATACAGATTCTTTAAAATTTTGCCATTTAAGAGTTTTATAAAACCAAGATAAAATCAAAGCACCAAAAGCTCCTGCAGCTGCAGCTTCGGCTGGAGTAGCAATTCCTGCTAAAATTGTTCCAAGAACTAACATTATTAAACCAAATAAAGGAACAAAAGAGACTAATACCTCTTTTAAAATTTCTGCTCTTGGTGGAATATCCTCTGCAGGTGGTCTTGGAGCTATTGAAGGATTAAGCCATGCTCTAGTGACTGCATAAGCAATATACAATCCTGCTAACATTAAACCTGGAAAAATTGCTGCAGCAAATAATCTTAATGGTGATAATTGTGCAATCACGGAATAAACAATTAACATAATACTAGGTGGAATTAAAATTCCTAAACAACCACCACTACAAATAATTCCTGATGCAAATTTTTTGTCATATCCTGCCTTAACCATTGCTGGCCAAGCTAATAATCCCATCAAAGTTACGACTGCCCCAATAATTCCTGTTGCTGTAGAAAATAAAGTACACGTAATAAGAGCTGCTACAGCCATTGATGCTGGTAATCTATGCGCAGCTAGTCTTATTGCAAAAAATAATTTTGCTACAATTCCTGCTCTTTCTACTAAATATCCCATAAATAAAAAGAGAGGTACTGCAGTCAGTACGTTATTATCCATAACTGTATAAGTATTTTTTACAAATAGAGAAAATATTCTGTTATCAAAAAGATGATCCATTAAAACTGGATCATAATAAGCATAATATCCAAAACCTATTCCCATAGCCATTAACGTAAATGCTATAGGGAAACCAAGCAAAACTGCAAATAGGAACACTCCCATCATTAAAATTGCTACTTCTGGATTAGTAAGACTAAATAACATTATTTTTATCTTCCTCCTGAGAGGTTCTCATTAAAATTTTATCTGTTTCTTCAGCAACAACCATTCGTGAAGGCCAAATACCTGTTTTAATACAAATTATAGATCTGAATACCTCGCTTACTCCCTGAATTATTAACATAATACCAGCAGCAGGTATCATAGATTTCACCATGTAAATTTGTATTTGAGCTGGACTACTCCAGCTAGTTTCTTTAATTTTCCAGGCTTGAGCTGCGTATTCATAGCCATAAAATGCTAAAGCGATTACACCAGGAAAAAAGAATATAAAATAAAGAACTAAATCTATCCATGCTTGGGTTCTTTGGTTAAATAATCTATAAATTACATCACCTCTTACGTGGGCTTCTGTTGCTAAACAGTATGCACCTGACATCATTAATATTGCTCCATACATCTGCATACTAAAATCAAAATTCCATAATGTTGGCTTATTAAATGCATAAGCCATTACTACTTCATAAACTGTTCCTCCCATTAAAATAACAATACACCATGAAAAGGCTTTGCCCATTGATGTGCTAAGTGTATCAGCAAATTTTATGTAAGATTCCATTTTAATTATAAGTATAGTAAATTTTGGTAAAAAAAAAGGGGGTTTTTAAACCCCCTTTAATTTAATTCTTTTAAAGTTAATTAAATTTTAACTTTTCCGATTGGACCAAACTCATTTTCATAAGCTAATTTGTAGTTCGGTTGATTCATCAACAGATACTTCATAGTTCTCTTAGCGTATGCTTTCTGAGAAGCGATAATTTTCTTAAAGAAAGGATCTTTTCCAGAAAATTCACTCACTATTTTATCCCAACCTTTTAACTGTTCAGCTAAAATAGCATCAGATGTTTGGTAAACATTAACCTTATGCTCATTCATTAGCTTAGCTAAGTCAGCAGAATATCTAACTAAAGCTTTGAAGTAGTTATCTGAGTTTGCGGCATAAGCAGCATTTTTCAAGATAGCTTGATGAGCAGGTGAAAGGCTATTGTATCTTTTCTTGTTTACCGGTATCTCAAACATTTCTTGAGATTGGTGGAAACTACCTAAGTGGTAGTGTTTAGATACATCTTGCATTCCAAACTGTGAGTCTGATGTTGGGTTGTTAAATTCAGCAGCATCAATCAAACCAGTTTTCATAGCTGGTTGAATTTCACCACCTGGTAATTGTCTTACGACCATTCCCATAGCAGTTAAAACGTTAGTCGCTAAACCAACTGTTCTATACTTCATTCCTTTAACATCAGATACTTTTGTTACGTTCTTTTTGAACCAACCAAAAGGCTGTGCTGGCATAGGCATATGAAAGAATCCAATGTAATCGAATCCTACTGAAGCAACAGCTTCGTCATATAGTTTTCTTCCTCCACCATACTCCATCCATCCCATTACTTCTTGAGATGACATTCCATATGAAGGACCAGTTCCAAAAAGTGAAGCGGCAGGATTTTTACCATACCAATAAGCTGTCACCCAGTGACCCATATCTAGGTTACCATCACTAACAGCTGCTCCTATTTCTGATGTTTTTACAACTGAACCTACTGGTTGAAGGTCAATCTTAAGTGAACCTCCAGACATTTCTTTAACCATGTTACAGTAGTCTCCAGCCATTTCAAAAAAGATGTTAGCGCCTGAAGGCCAAGCTGCTTGCATCTTTAATGTTACGTGGCCGTCTGCTCTTGCAATGTTTGGCATTGCAACTGTAGCTGCAGCAACAGCTCCAGCTTTAGCAGCGGTTTTAAAGAACTTACGTCTTGAAGATGTTTTAATCTTCAATGATTTATTTTCTTTTGTCATTATTTCTCCTCTACTAGTTAATTAACTGCAATAATTTAAACATAGAATTAGCTTAGAGTCTTTCTAAAAAAAGGAGTAGATGTCGCAGAAGTTTAACTTTATACAATCCAGGGTAGAATTAGTTAACTTTATTTTTGCAATTCCCTGTTTGAAAATACTCATCAATATTATCAATAGCTAAATTAGCCATTGCTATTCGAGTATCTTTTGTTGCACTTCCAAGGTGAGGTAAAATAAAAGCAGATTTTATTTTTAAATAACCTGGGTTTAAATTTGGTTCATTTTTGTAAACATCTAAGCCAACAGCATAAATTTTTCTTCTGTTCAAAGCATCAATCAAAGCCTCATCATCAACAATGTCACCTCTAGCAACATTAGTTATTACTGCCCCTTTAGGAAAATATTCAACTGTCTCTTTATTAATTATATTTTCTGTTTCCTTTGTTGCTGGACAGCAAATAGATAAAACATCAGATACCGAAAAAAGACTTTTTACACTATCATGATAGATTGCACCGTTTTCTTTTTCAGGATTTAATTTTGATCGGTTATGATAATGAATTATCATTCCTAATGATTTAGCAATTTTAGCAATTTTTTGCCCAATTCTTCCCATTCCTAAAACGCCTAATCTTGTTCCAGTTAATTGTTTTCCAATTAAATAATCTGCAGACCATTTCCATCCACCTTCTCTTGCAGAATTTATTCCCTCAGCAGCTCTTCTGCATGCTCCTAATATCAAAAGGACTCCGATCTCTGCAGTTGCATCTGACAAAACA
>QBYM01000015.1 GCA_003282825.1 Pelagibacteraceae bacterium AG-325-J17
TTGTGAACTTCAATCGTTGCTTTTCCGTATTCAAGTTCAAAATCAACTGAATGAACATCAGCAGGTAGTTTATTTTTTTTTCGCAGCATAATAAAAGGTTTTTTAAGTATATAGGAAACAGCTGACGCAAAAACAAAACCTCTAGACTCAACAGCACCTATTTTAGAAAATTCAAATTTTTTTGATCTCTCTACAATTTGGTTAACAGTTTCTGCAAATGCACTTTCATCTTTAATAAGTGTTGTAATATCTCTAAATAAGATTCCTTTTTTTGGATAATCTGGTATTGATCTAATATATTTTTTAAGGTCCATTATTTATATGAATAGAATATTTGTAGCTGCATTAAAAGAGGAAACCCAAGGTTTAAATTTTTTTTATCATACAGGTGCCGGTAAAATTAATGCAACTTATAATTTAACAAAATTAATTAAGACACATCAACCTAAAGAGGTAATCAATTTTGGGAGTGCTGGAGCTATTTCTAAAAATTTGGAAGGTATAGTAGAGTGTACAAAATTTTATCAGAGAGACATGGATGTGACTGCTCTAATGAATTTAAAAATTGGAGAAACTCCTTTTGATGATATTAATGAAATAATTCTATCTTCCAATGGATATTCATGTGGGACAGGAGATAGCTTTGTAACTGGTTCAATACCTATCAAAGTAGATGTTGTTGATATGGAGGCCTATGCATTTGCAAAAGTTTGTAAATTAGAAAATGTTAATTTTAGATGTTTTAAATTTATTTCTGATAATGCAGATGAATCAGCAAGTTTAGATTGGAAGGAAAATTGTAAAATGGGAGCTGAATTATTCAAGCAGAAATTGAAAGTTATGGACTTATCATAAAATAATATTAATTGAATTTTAAATAAAAATCTGTAGTTAGGTTATTAGGGAGTTTTAATGACTAAAGTTGGAGATCATATAACACTAGATATAATAGGTACAACTAAAGAATATGACCCTTCCATATTTGAAAAAGTAATTCATGATATTGCAAAATCTGCAGAAGTAACAATCTTAAATATTTCAAAATATAAATTTGAACCACAAGGATTTACTATCTTAGCTTTATTAGCTGAAAGTCACATAAGCTTTCACACATTTCCTGAAAAAGGAATTATAAGTTTTGATTTTTTTACATGTGGTGAGGTAAATCCTTCTGTAGCAATTGACATAATTAAAAAAAATTTTGAGTATAAAAGAATAGTCAAGAAAGAATTTAAAAGAGATACAAAATCTTTATATCACGATATTTATAGTTCACCAGGTTTGCAGAAGTCATACGTTGTAAATAATGTGTTAGAAGACTTTAAATCTAAAGTTGGCCAACATATAGAAATTTTAGAATTAGAAGAATTTGGTAAATCTTTATTTATTGATGGTGAAATTCAAGTAGCATCATCAGATGAACATTTATACAGTACAACTTTTGTTGGAGCTGGTTTAAAATTAAATAAAGATAATGAGAGAGCGGCAATTATTGGTGGTGGTGACGGTGGTGTTGCCAGAGAATGTATTTCTAAAAAATTTAATTTTGTTGATTGGTATGAGCTTGACCCTGAAGTAGTTGAAATTTGCAACAAACATTTGGGCAATATTAGCAATAAAGCTACAGAAAAAAATTCTGTTAAATGTGTTTGGGGTGATGCTTTTGAAAGTATTAAAGCTGTAGGTGATGATACTTATGATCATATATTTGTAGATTTAAATGATGATCAGTTTTGCATTGATTTAGCTGCAAAAAACATGGACTCACTTGTAAGGATCTTAAAGCCAAAAGGAGTAATTACAACTCAAGTTGGCAGCCAAGATAAAAAACCTCTTCAAGTCGAAAATTGGTTAAATGTTTTTAACCATCATTTTGGAAATACTAATTTATCTAGAGTTTATATACCTAGTTTTGATTGCTCTTGGAATTTTTCATCTTCAATCAACCACTAAATTTTTCTTTTTAAACTCTTTATTTTGTGAAATACTTATTTTTTTATTAAAGGAGAAATAATGAGTATATTTAAAAAAACTATTTTTTCAGTTTTATTTTCTTTACTAATTATAGGAAATGTAAATGCTGACAAAATAAAAATTGGAACGGAGGGTGCCTATCCTCCATGGAACTCAAAAAATGAAGCAGGTAAGTTAATAGGATTTGAAGTTGAATTAGCTTACACACTTTGTAGATACATCGGGGAACAATGTGTAATAGTCGAGCAAGATTGGGATGGAATGATACCAGCATTAATTATGAGAAAGTTTGATGCGATAATGGCAGGTATGTCAATTACTGCAGAAAGACAAAAAGCTATAAGCTTTTCTCAAGGATACGCAGATGAAGTCGCATCTTTAGCAGTCATGAAAGGTTCAAGCTTAGAGGGTTTAGATACACCTGCTGGGATAAATCTTACAAAACCAAATGCTGCGGCTAAAAAAGCTCTTAAAACACTTACTGCTGCATTAGCAGGTAAAACTGTTTGTGTACAAACTGCTACAATCCACCAAAACTTTTTAGACTCTGGTGATGTAGGAAAAGTAAATGTCAGAACATACAAAACACAGGACGAAGTTAACTTAGATTTAGCATCAGGAAGATGTGATGCTGCATTAGCTGCTGCTGTTGCATTCGGTGATTATGCAGAAAAATCTGGTAAGCCAGTTGTTCTAACTGGACCAACTTTCTCAGGTGGTGCATTTGGAAACGGTGTTGGTGTTGGTATTAGAAAAGATGATACTGAACTTTTGAAAAAGTTTAACGCCGCTATCAATCAAGCGAAAAAAAACGGAGACATTAGTAGAATTGCTACTAAGTGGTTTGGTTTCGACGCTTCTATGTAATTAAATTTTAGATTTGGCGACTATAATGTATAGTCGCCAGTCTGTATGGAACTTCTAGCATTTGGAGATACTGGTTGGGGTGATGAGTTATTTTATGCAACTCTGATGACAATTGCTGTGGCATTAACAGCAATGCTAATTGGTTTTTTTTTCGCTTTGATATTTACACCACTTAAATTATCTAAAAATAAGTTTTTAAATTTTATAGCTAATTCATACACAACAATAATAAGAGGTGTTCCAGAGTTATTAGTGATTTATCTTTTCTTTTTTGGTGGAACAGGTGCAGTTATGTATGTTGCATCAATATTTGGTTATAATGAATATATTGAAATAAATGCTTTTATCACAGGCGCATTTGCAATTGGAATAATCTCAGGTGCATATTCAACAGAAGTTTTTAGAGGAGCAATTCAATCAATTGATAAAGGTCAGTTTGAAGCCGCTAACGTATTAGGCCTTAATAAATTTGGAAAATTTTTTAAAATTATTTTACCTCAAACACTAAGATTAGCTATTCCGAACCTAAGTAATGTTTGGCAGATAACTCTCAAAGATACTTCTTTAATTTCAGTTACAGGTTTAGTTGAAATTATGAGACAATCTTATATTGCTGCTGGATCAACAAGAGATCCATTATTCTTTTATTCATTTGCTGCAGTTTTGTATTTACTACTTACTTTTGTAAGCATGAAATTAATCAATAGATTAGAAGTTAAATATAGTAGGGGGTATTAATGGATCTTGAATTAATGATTAATAGTTTTCCTAAATTATTAAGTGCAGCAGTGATTACTTTAAAGCTCCTTTCAGTTTCTTTAATAATAGGATTATTAATTGGATTATTTTTTGCAATCTTAAGATTGAATAAAAATATTTTTATCAACAAATTTGCTTATGGATATTCGTATGTTTTTAGAGGTACACCACTTTTGGTGCAAATTTTTATTATTTATTTTGGTTTAGGTCAGATTGAATATTTAAGATCGACAGTTCTATGGGTAATTTTAAAAGAACCATATTGGTGTGCAATTATTGCCTTTGCTCTAAATACTGGAGCCTATACTTCAGAGATTTTGAGATCTGCATTTCAAACAATAAAACCAGGTTTGATTGAAGCAGGTAAAAGTTTAGGTATTTCAAATAAAATAATTTTTTATAAAATTCAAATACCAATAGCGATTAGACAATCTCTTCCAGCATACGGTAATGAAATTATTTTAATGATGAAAGGTACTTCTCTAGCTAGCACAGTAACCTTAATGGATTTAACTGGTGTTGCTAAATACATCATTTCTACAACTTTTAAGCCTGTGGAGGTATTTATTGTTGCAGGAGGTATATATTTATTTATGACGTTTATTATTCATAATGTAATTAAATATTTAGAAAAAAAATATAGCTTTTCTCAATGACGGGATTAACAACTGAACAATTAGATCATTATAACAGTAAAGGTTATATTTCCCCAATTAATGCATTAAACTCTCTCGAAGCAAAAGAGGTTAGAGATGAAATCGAAAAAATTGAAAAAGATTGGCCTGGAGCCCTTGAAGGAATTAACCGAAATTATATTCATCTAATTTCACCTATATTTAACAAAGTTTGTCTTAATAAAAATATTCTTGATGCTGTAGAAAGCATAATTGGTAAAAATATTCTTATTTGTGGCACCACACTTTTTATAAAGAATCCAAATGAAAAAGGTTTTGTAAGTTTTCATCAAGATGCAAAATACATAGGATTAGAACCTCATAATTGGGTCACAGCTTGGGTTGCTATTACTGATGCAAATGAAAAAAATGGATGTATGAGAATGTTGCCAGGCTCTCATAAAGAAGACTTAAAGAGTCACGAGCAAAAGTTTGATGAAAATAATTTATTAACACGTGGACAAACTGTTAAAAATGTATCTTTAGAAAAAACAGAGCCTATAGTTCTTAAGGCAGGGCAAGTATCACTTCATCATCCAACAATTGTTCATGGATCAGGATTAAATAATAGTAATGATAGAAGAATAGGCTTTGTTATTCAGAGTTATATAGGAACTAATGTCAATCAGGTGATAGGAAAAATGTATGTACAAAAAGCACGTGGAGAGGATAAATTTAATTATCATCAGTATTCCAAGAAACCAACAGAGTTAATGGGAAAAAATGAAGTTACTTCTCAAAATAAAGCTAATGAAGAGCTATCTAAGATTTTTTATAGTGGTTCAAAAAAAATTGGAAAATTTTAAAGAATAACAAGATCTAGTTTTTGTTTTCCAAGCCTTTCATTTCCACTTTTAGTTACCAAATAAGTTTCACCTAAATTCATAGCTAATTGATTTTCTGAGTCCATTAATATCATATGCATGAAGAAAATATTTCCAGGCTGAATGATATAAGGATTACCAGTATAAAGCATTGGCCAATCCATCCAATTTGGAGAAAATGTAGATCCAAGAGAATAACCGCAAGCATTCATTCTTGCTTTATTAAAACCAAGATCATCAAAGGTCTTTGCATGAATGTCAAAAACTTCTCCAATTTTATTTCCTGGTTTTAATTTACTTTCACAATTTTTTAATGCCTGATCACAAGCTTCATGCATTTTAATATGTTTTGGATCAGTTTTTCCTAAAAGAATAGTTCTAAACATTGCAGAGTGATAATGTTTATAAGTGCCAGCCCATTCAATGCTTAATTGATCCTGGATTGATAAATTTCTTTTTTCTGCTTGGTATCTACATAATAAAGCATTATGCCCTGAACCAATTATGTATTCATTTGCTGGGTAATCACCACCTCCTTCTAAAACTATTTTTTGCATTTCAGCTAAAATTTTTGCTTCATTCACGCCTGCCTTACAATATTTCCAAGCTTGATCCAGAGCATTGTCTGCTAATTCTGCTGCTTTCTTTACATAAACAATTTCTTCTTGAGATTTGATCACTCGCAGTTTTGTTATTAACTCAGATTCATCTTTTAAATCACAGTAATCTTTTAAAGTTTCATTTAATGTTAAAGCGTTACGTCCAGTCATTCCATAAGCTTCATATTCAACACCTATTTTTTTTCCTTTTAATGAGAGTTCATCTAAAATTTTCTTAAGATCTTCTGTTGGGTTTGATTTATCTTTATCCACCCAAATTCTTATATCTTCAATGTTAGATGTATTTTGTGCTTGTCTTAAATCTGGTGCTCTAGTTAAAAGAATTAAATTTCCATTTTTATCTAAAACTAAAGTTTGGAAAAAAACATATCCAAAAGTATCATATCCTGTTAGCCAATACATTGACTCTTGTCTGAACATTAATAATCCATCTAAATTTTGCTTATTCATTGATTTTAGAACATCATCTTTTCTTTTTTGAAATTCTTCTTTTGAAAAATGAAGTGCCATTAATTAATTTAATATCGACATAGGATCGAGCCTAGTTTGAAACCAATTAACTCTAAAATCTAAGTGGGGACCTGTAGATCTTCCTGTTGAGCCCACTGTTCCAATAAGATCACCTTTATTGATTTTATCACCAACTGAAACTAAGATGGTTTCTAAGTGTGAATATATAGTAGAGATACCATGACCATGGTCCATTATGATTGTGCCACCAGTATAATATAAATCATCTTCAGCCATTGTCACAACACCAGAACCTGATGACTTAATCATAGTCCCTTTTTTCGCTGCTATATCTATTCCATAATGAGGCCACCTTGGTTTTCCATTTAGAATTCTTTGGCTTCCATAAACACCACTTATTATTCCCTCTACTGGCATTATAAATTGATTTTTAAAAAAAGGTAAATCTGAGTTTATGGCTCGAGCCTCACCAATTTTATTATTCTCTTTTTTAATTCTTTTATAAACAGACTCAGGTGGAGTTACTTTACTTTCTTCCAAACCATCTATTCTTTGAATATTATATTTTCTCTTTAAAACCTTCTTAATTATTTTTTCTTTTTTTCCATTGTTTAGTTTTGTTATTGTAAGATCGAACTTTCTATCTCTATCAATTCCAAATACAAAATATCCATCCTCTGAAACTTTAACATTTTTTTTATCTATAATTATTTTTGATGAAGGATCAGTTACTCCAACTATATAATGGCCTTGAATAAATTTACCCTTAAACTCAACAGCATTAAGTTGAGTTGTAATTAAAAAAGTTATTATTAAAAATAATTTAGAAATTATTTTGCTGTCCATCCGCCATCAACCAGTAAAGAAGTTCCTGTTATCATTGATGCCGCTTCAGAGGCAAGAAAAACTACCGCTGAAGATATCTCAGATAATTCTGCAAATCTTCCAAGAGGAATATTGCTAAGCATATTCCTTTTAAATTTTTTATTTTTTAGAAATTTTTTAGTCATAGGAGTTACAACAAAAGTGGGGCAAACAGTATTTACTCTGATATTGTATTTTGCAAGATCAATAGACATACCTTTAGTTAAACCCTCTAATCCAAATTTGTTCATGTTATATACACTTCTTATTGGTCCACCCACATGCCCCATTTGAGAAGACATATTTACTATGGATCCACCAATTTTTTTTCGATTTTTAGATTTTATCATTTTTAATGCACACAAGTGAGCAAGATTGAATGTGGCAATTGTATTGATCTTAACCATATATTCCATATCTTTAGTTTTAACTTTTGTAAAATGTGCTGGAATAT
Source organism: Pelagibacteraceae bacterium AG-325-J17 (assembly GCA_003282825.1). GTDB lineage: Bacteria > Pseudomonadota > Alphaproteobacteria > Pelagibacterales > Pelagibacteraceae > Pelagibacter. Next base: position 7,508 of record QBYM01000015.1, read on the forward strand.
TATTTCCTGCATTATTGATCAAAATATCTATTTTAGATTGCTTATTAATAATTTCTTTGATTTCATCATAATTAGTAATGTCGCAGACATAAGATCTACATTTTGACTTAAGTTTTTTTATCTTTTTAGAAACTTCATCCAAATCTTTTTTTGTCCTACTGATTATTATTAGATTTGCTCCTGCCTCAGCTAAAGCTATTGCACAGGCTCTTCCAAGACCTTTTCCAGCACCAGTAACTACTGCTGTTTTATTTTTGAGGTTATAATTTTTTAAAAACATTATAAAAATAGTATTTTAATATCTGTATAAATCAACTCTATAGCAACAAAAAGAATTGCTAACAAACCAGCCCAAGCTATCCATTTATATTTCTTAATCCAATTTGATATTAATGTTGCTGCTGTTGCCATTAATATTATTGATAAAATTAGACCAAAAATTAGCAATCCATAATGATCACCTGCTGCTCCAGCTACACCTAAAACATTATCTAAACTCATTGTAAAATCAGCTAATAAAATAGTCCAAATAGCTTTTAAAAAGTTAGAATTATCTACCTTAATGTTATCTTCGTATGTGGCTCCCTTTATAACATCAACGTAAAGTTTATAGACTATATAAAGAAGAAGTAATCCTCCAATTAATCTTAAACCAGTAATTTGTAATAAATATGCAGTTAATAGGGTAAGAATTATTCTTAATACTACAGCCCCTCCAATACCCCAAAATATAATTTTTTTTCTTTGTTCAGTTGGAAATTTAGAGGCAACCATTCCTATGATAATTGCGTTGTCTCCTGCTAAAACAAGATCAATCAAAATTATTTGGGTTAGTATAGTTAGCTGTTCTGGGGAAAATAAATCAATGAACATTAGCTTTCTAGTATCATATCTGCACCTTTCTCTGCAATCATAATTGTCGGTGCATTTGTGTTACCAGATGTAATGTTTGGCATAATAGAAGCATCAATCACTCGTAAATTCTTTACGCCTTTTACTTTTAACTTTTCATCAACTACTGCCAAATCATCTTGTCCCATTTTACATGTTCCTACTGGATGAAATATTGTTTGAGTATAATCTGATCCAGCTTTAACTAACTCTTCATCATTATTAATATTAATTCCAGGTCTATATTCCTCAGGTTTATATTTTTTAAAGGTTTCAGATTCCATCACAATTTTTCTTGTAAGTTTAAGTCCTTTTGCTGCAACCATTCTATCATGATCTGTAGAAAGATAATTTAGTTTTACCTTTGCATAAGTTCTGGAGTCTTTATCAATAATATTTACATGACCTCTACTAGTTGGTCTAATATTAGATACAGTTGGTGTAAAAGCATGGAAATCATGATTCTTTGTTGCCCCCAAGGTGTCCATACTCATCGGCTGAACATGCCATTGAAGATCTGGTAGTTCTAATGAAGGATCACTTTTCGCAAACATACACATCTGACTTGCCCCCATTGTCATTGGACCACTCCTGTTAAATACATATTCTAATCCGATCATTAGTTTACCAAATAAACTATTTACTTTTTTGTTGAGTGATTTTAGTCCATGAACTTTATAAATAGGTCTAAACATCAAATGATCTTGAAGATTTTCTCCCACCCCTTTTAATTCTTGAACAACTTCAATACCTAAATTATTTAGTTTATTTGCGTTTCCTATACCTGAGGTTTGAAGAATTTGAGGAGAACCAATAGATCCTGATGATAAAATAATTTCTCGATTTACAACTAACTTCTTTACTTCTTTATCTTGCCAATACTCTACTTCTTTAGCTATTTTACTTTGAAAATTAATTTTTTTAACATGTGCATTTGTTATTATTTTTAAATTTTCTCTTTTTTTAATTGGATTTAAATATCCAACAGCAGTACTACATCTAAAACCATCTTTTTCAGTAACTTGAAAATAGCCACATCCGTTATTATCCCCTGTATTAAAATCTTTGGTTTTTGGAATACCAAATTCTTCTGCAGCATTTTGAAATTCATTTAATAAAGGTAATTGAATTCTTTGATCAGAGACAGATAAAGGCCCACCAGTTCCATGAAATTCATTTTTTCCTCTTTCTTGATTTTCAGCTTTAATAAAATAAGGTAAAACATCATCCCAGCCCCAACCAGTATTACCTAATTGTCTCCAAACATCGTAATCTCTACTTTGACCCCTTATATAAAGAAGACCATTTATTGCAGAACTTCCACCTAATGTTTTTCCCCTAGGATATCGAATAGATCTGCCATTCATTGTTTCATCGGGTTCAGTTTTATAACACCAATCAACAGAAGGATTATGCATCGTCTTGAAATATCCTACTGGAATATGTATCCAAGGATAATTATCTTTTCCTCCGGCCTCTATTAGAGCTACTTTATTATTAGGATTTGCAGTAAGTCTGTTAGCTAAAACACAACCCGCTGATCCTGCTCCAATAATAATGTAATCGAAATTTTCCATTGCTAGTTGAATAGTTCTCTAATTAATTTTATTTAAACATCTTTACACTCATATTTATCAATTGTCACTTGTATCTACTATTTTTTTCTGATTGTATTAATAACTTAAATTTAACTTACAAAGGAAATTAATATGAAAAAAATAATTTCATTAATTATTGGATCATTATTTTTATTTGTTTTAGCAGGATGTAAAGATCCTAATCAAGCAAGTAAATCTAGTGGATCTGGAAGTGTTGATGTTAAAAAACTTAAATGTCAGACAGTGCTAAATACAAAAGCTGATGAAGTAAAAATGTTAAAAGATTTTACAGACACAGTTACAGAATTAACTGGTGGATCTTTACAATTTGAAATTTTACCTGCAGGAGCTGTAGTTGGAGTTAAAGAAACTCTAGATGCGGTTGACAAAGGATTGATTGATTGTGGATTTGCATGGACTCACTATTGGTCAGGTGATCACCCTGCAGCTATGCTTTTTGGTTCTCCAGTAGCTGGTGGTGGAGTAGGTATTGATAATTTAGCGTTCTTATCTTGGTTCCAATATGGTGGTGGTAAAGAATTATACGACCAACTTTGGAAAGAAATGGGAAGAGATATCAAAGGATTTATGTTGCAACCAGTTGGACCTGAAGCTTTAGGTTGGTTTCCAGAACCAATTAAAGATATGGCTGACTTTAGAAAATATAAATTCAGAACTCCTCCAGGAATTCCAGGACAAACTTATAAAGACATTGGTATAGCGTCTGTTGCTATGGGTGGTGGAGATATCCTTCCAGCTCTTGAAGCAGGAACTATCGATGCTGCTGAATGGTGTTGTCCAAAACCAGATATGGTATTTGGTTTCCAAAAAGTATTAAAGCACTACTACCTACAAGGTTTACACCAAGTAGTTGTAAATGCTGACTTTTATATTACTGGAAAAACATATAAAGCTATGAGTGCTCATGAGAAGAAGTCTCTTGAAGTTGCTGCTAATGCTTCATTAGCAAAATCTTTAAGTTACAGAATCTATGAAAATGGAAAAGCTTTACAACAATTAACTACTCAGCACGGAGTAAAATTAGAAGATACTCCATCTGACTACTTTGTTGAATATATGGCTGCTGCAAAAGCTACATTGAATAAAAATGCAGAGAAAAATGCATTTTTCAAAAAAGTATATGACTCTATGAAGGACTTTGCTGATGTTGCAGTTCCTTTCTGGAGTGGTGCTCAAATGTCTAATGCGAAGCTAGGAATGGCTCACGCAGCAACATTAAAGTAATCAGTAATTAATCTTAATATTTTAGAGCGGACTTTTACAGTCCGCTCTAATTTTTTTAACTAAAATTTTATGACTGACGAACCATCAAAATTAGATATTTCAGATGAAATGATTGCCGAAAGGCGAGGTGGTTCAGGTAAGATGCCTGATGATATGCCATCATGGATGGCAAAATCTATCCTTAATATAGATAAATTTAGCAAGTGGGTTGGAAATATAGTTTGTTGGATTTTAATGCCATTGATTTTTGCGATGACTTATGAAGTTCTAGCAAGAAAATTATTTTTAGCTCCAACAATTTGGGCCTATGACATAAGCAGGTTTTTGTATGGGGCATTATTTATGTTAGGAGCTGGATATGCACTCTCAAGGGGAGTTCATATTAGAGCTGATTTTTTATATAGAAATTTTAAAACTAAAACTCAGGGAACAATAGACTTTTGGTTATACCTATTGTTTTATTTTCCTGGTCTTATCGTTTTTCTTTACATGACCGTTGGATATGTAGGTGAGTCTATCCAAAGAGGCGAAAGAGGAATGGATACTACCTGGATGCCATATATGTGGCCTATAAAAACTTGTTTATTAATTGGAATAATATTTTTACTTGTTCAAGGAATTTCAGAATTATTTAAAAGCTATTGGGCTGCTAAAAAAGGTGAATGGCCAGGAGAGTCTAAATGATTGCTGAATTTATGGATCCAGCAATTCTAGGTTTTATTCTTGTAGGAGTAATGCTTTTTGCAATATTTGTTGGATTTCCAATATCATTTACTTTGATATTTTTAGGATTTGTATTTGGTTATTTAGGTTTTGGAAAATTAGTTTTCTATTTAATGACCCTTCAATTCTCCATGGTAATGACGGAACAAACTCTTGCCGCCGTTCCACTCTTTGTCTTTATGGGGATAATGATGGAACAAGCTGGGTTAATGGAAAGATTATTTTCTGCTTTTCAATTGATGTTAGCTAAAGTTAGAGGATCATTATATTACGCAGTTTTATTTGTTTCTGTAATATTTGCAGCTGCAACAGGAATAGTAGGAGCCTCTGTTACAATTCTTGGAATTATGGCTGCGAAATCAATGAATAGATCAGGCTATGATGTAAGACTAGCAGCTGGAACAATCACTGCTGGTGGAACTTTAGGAATTTTAATTCCACCAAGTATTATGCTTGTAGTTATGGGTCCTATAATGGAAATACCTGTAATTGATTTGTTTGCAGCAGCTATTTTTCCTGGAATTCTACTTGCAACTTTATATGCAGCTTACACAACAATTAGATGCATTATAAATCCTAAATTAGGACCAGTTTTACCTGCAGAGATGAGAGCTGCGAGTATGAAAGAAGTATGGGTAGAGTTTTTTTTAGGATTAGTACCACCTGCTGCATTAGTTTTTGCTGCATTAGGAAGTATCTTATTTGGATTTGCAACTCCAACAGAGGCTGCAGGTTGTGGAGCAATGGGTGCACTTTTATTATCTTTAGCTTATAAAAAATTAACGTTACCAAAACTTCAAGAAGCATTGGTTAAAACTCTTGAGATAACTGCTTTAATAATGGTTTTGGTTGCTGCATCAAATTTTTTTGGTGCTGTTTTTGCTAGATTAGGAACTCCTACATTATTAACTGAGTTTTTATTAGGTCTAGAAATGAATAAGTATTTAATCTTGGCAATGATAATGGTTATGATTTTCTTATTAGGTTGGCCGTTAGAGTGGGTCCCAATAGTAATGATAATTATTCCAATTATCTTACCACTAGTAGAGGCTTTAGGGTTTAATTTAACTTGGTTTGCAATATTAGTAGCTGTAAACTTACAGACCGCCTGGCTGTCGCCTCCAGTTGCTCTTTCAGCATACTTTTTAAAAGGAGTAGTGCCTGAGTGGGATCTTAAAGATATCTATTATGGGATGATGCAATTTATGGTCTTACAAGTCATAGGATTAGTTTTAATTATTGTATTTCCTCAAATTGCTCTTTGGTTACCAACTCTCTTATATGGACAGTAGAAAATTTTAGTTTTATATTGTTAAGGTGAGTCAACAAAAATCAAAAAAAACACTTATCAATTGGGATTTAGTTTCAGTAAACCCAAATAACAAAAATTGGGATTGGAAAGATTTATTTTATTTTTGGGGTGTCAACATTCAAAGTATTATTGGATTTTCACTTATTGCATCACTTTATATTATTTATGAGATGAATTCGTTGGTTGTTTTTTTTGGGACAATATTAGGTTCTTTTTTGGTTTATTTTTTTTCAAATTGGATTGGAAAACCATCACAAAAATTTGGACTACCATTCGTTGTTTTATTAAGATCCTCATTAGGTTTTAATGGTGCTAAAATTTTTGGACTATTAAGATGCATAACTGGAATTTTTATGTTTGGAGTTCAAACATATTTTTTATCAAAAGCTATAGTTTACTTAATTAGGATAGGCATTTTTTCATTTAATCCTGAAATATTAAATAACGAAATTTTTTTAATTTTCTTTTTAGGATTAAATATCATCGACTGGTTCTCGCTTTTAATTACAATCATTGCTCAAGGATTTTTATTCAGTGCAGGAATGATTTTTAATAGGAAGTTGATAAAATTTTCTGCAATTACAGTTTATTTGGGAATGATAGTATTTTTCTTTTCAACATTATTAATAGATGTAAAGTCTTCATCTTACGCTTTTGTTAATTCTTTAAATTATCTTAATTTTTTTGATAAAAATAATATTGCTCCACTGATAACAGTTACAGGTACAATGTTTACATTTTTCTCAATAATAATTTTAAATTTTGGTGATTTTTCCAGATATGTTAAAAATGAAAAAGAACTTAAAAAAGGAAATTTAAGTTTATTATTAAACTTAATTATTTTTTCATTTTTTACATTATTTATAGTGACTGGAGCTGATGCTTTTTTAAAACAGGATCCAGATAATTTGAATAGAATACTAACAAATCCAACAGATATAATTGGAAAACTAAACAATTTACTTCTGACAATTTTAGTTTTAATTTTTATTATTATCGCTTCAGCATCTACAAATTTAATTGCTAATTTTATTCCCTCTCAATATTCTCTGATTAATTTTATTCCTTCATCTTTTTCATTAAAAAGTTCTAGTATTACAATTGTTATTTTAGCTTTTGGGATTAGTATTTTCTGGCTTACTTATTTTAGTCAAATTGGTGCATTATCTTATTTGGATACTATAGGTGCTTTTTTTGGTCCATTGGCTGGGATAATGATATCTGATTTCTATTTTATAAAAAAAGAAAATTTAATTAATAAAGATATTTATTCTTTAGAAAAAGATGGTGCCTATTATTATTCTAGTGGGTGGCATATTAAGGGAACCTATTCCTTAATT
>QBYM01000016.1 GCA_003282825.1 Pelagibacteraceae bacterium AG-325-J17
TGAGCGAGGTTATACAAAGATTAAAGAATATTTACAACCCATATTAAGGCTTATAAAGGCTGAATTACCATTATCATTTGTTTTCCATCAAACTTTGGGTGTAATTCTACCTTGCCAATATCTTTCATGTCTTCTTTAATTTTAGTCATTAGCTCATTGCCCAAATGAGAATGTTGAAGTTCTCGACCTTTAAATCTTATTGTAAATTTTACCTTATCTCCTTTGGCTATAAATTTTTTAGCATTTTTTACTTTAAATTCATAATCATGAGTTTCTGTTACAGGTCTCATCTTAATTTCTTTTAGAGCTACAATCTTTTGTTTCTTTTTTGCTAAATTAGCTTTTTTTTGTGCATCATATTTAAATTTTCCCATATCCATAATCTTACAAACAGGAGGATTCGCATTTGCAGCTATCTCTATTAAATCTAAGCCTTGATTTTTAGCCATAGAAATTGCTTCATTCGTATTAATGGTTCCTAAATTTTCACCATCACTTGTAATAACTTGAACCTCTGGTGAAGAAATCCTATTATTAGATCTTGGACCACGATCCTTCGTTCTTCTTTGAAAATAATTTTGTTTGAAATCTGCCACTTAATTTGAAGATACTTTATTTAAAGCAGAGTATTTTTTTAGAAATGTATTTAGTTCCATATTTTCTTGTTTATTAGAATCCAACCTTCTAATGGTTACAGAGTTACTGTCAACTTCTTTTTTACCACAAATTAATAAAACAGGGACTTTTGCAAGAGAATGTTCTCTGATTTTATAATTCAAGTTATGATTTTTTAAATCTACTAATGAGCTCATACCAGCCAATTTAATTTTTTCAGATACTTTGACTGCATAATCTTCAAAGTCTTCTGAGATTGGTATTACAACTGTTTGTAATGGTGAAATCCAAAATGGAAATTTTCCAGCATAATTTTCAATTAAAATTCCAATAAATCTTTCAAGAGACCCAAATAAAGCTCGATGTAACATCACAGGAACTTTTTTTGTTCCATCTTTATCAATGTATGAAGCATCCAATCTTCCAGGTAAATTAAAATCGACTTGTAAAGTTCCACATTGCCAATCTCTACCAATTGCATCTCTTAAAACAAACTCAATTTTTGGACCATAAAAAGCACCTTCACCCTTATTAATGCTATATTCTAATTTTGATGCTTTAACTGCTTTTAATAATGAAGCTTCAGCTTTATCCCAAACTTTATCATCACCAACTCTCACCTCTGGTCGATCTGCATATTTAAGAACTACATTTTCAAAACCTAAATCTTTATAAATATCTAAGATTAAATTTGTAACAATTAAACATTCACTAGTGATTTGATCCTCAGTGCAAAAGATATGAGCATCATCTTGAGTAAAGGCTCTTACTCTTAAAAGCCCATGAAGTGCTCCTGATGGCTCATATCGATGAACTTTTCCAAACTCTGTTATCCGTAGAGGTAAATCTCTATAGCTTTTTAAACCTTGATTAAAAACTTGAATATGGCCTGGACAATTCATTGGCTTAATTGCAAAAACTTTTTCATCTGGAGTTTCTGAAGTATACATGTTCTCTCCATATTTTTCCCAATGACCAGATTTTTCCCACAACAATCTATCTAATACCTCGGGAGTGTTTACTTCTCTATATCCAGCAGCATCCTGTCTAGATCGCATATAATTTATTAATTTCTGAAATAAAGACCAGCCCTTTTCATGCCAAAAGACAGAGCCAGGGCTTTCTTCTCTAAAATGAAATAAATCCATTTCCTTACCAAGTTTTCTATGATCTCTTTTTTCTGCTTCTTCTATCCTCTTTAAGTATTCATCTAAATCTTTTTGGGATGCCCAGCTAGTACCATAAATTCTTTGAAGCATCTCATTATTAGAGTCACCACGCCAGTAAGCCCCTGAAACTTTTGTTAATTTAAAGGCTTTACCAATTTTACTGGAAGAGGTTAGATGCGGACCTCTACACAAATCATGCCAAGTATCGCCATGATGATAAACAGAAAGTTCCTCATTTTTTGGAATACTTTCAATTATTTCAGCTTTATATTTTTCACCAATTTTTTTAAAATGTTTAATTGCTTTATCTCTTTCCCAAACTTCTCTTCTTGTTTTTACATCCTTATCAATTATCTCTGACATTCTTTTTTCTATTTTCTTTAGATCATCTTCTGTAAAAGGTTCTTTTCTAGCAAAATCATAAAAAAAACCATTTTCTATTACAGGTCCAATTGTAACTTGAGTGCCTGGGTATAATTCTTGAACAGCCATAGCCATAATATGTGCGGTGTCATGTCTTATGACTTCTAGTCCTTCAGGATCTTTTGCTGTAAAAATTTTGACTGAGCAATCATTATTTATTGAAAAATATAAATCTTTTAACTCTTCATCCACACTCATTATTAATGCTTGTTTTGCTAACGATTTGCTAATTTTTTCAGCTACTTCTATTCCAGTAACTTTATTTGGAAAATCTAGACTGTTTCCATCTGGTAGTGTAATAGTTGGCATTTAATTTACTAATCTTTTATACTCTGAATAAGTAGAAAAACACATTTTTTCAACATTAAATTTCTTAATAATGTTTTTTCTTCCTTCTTTTCCCATTAATTTAAGTGATGACTCATCCATTGTAATCGCTTGAATAATTTTTTTACTTAAAGAATTAATATCTCCAGCTTCAAATAAAAAACCAGTTTTTTCATTTATTATTGTTTCGTTTGACCCTCCTATATTGCTCGCAATAATTAATTTTTCCATAGATTGTGCCTCTACTGCAACCCTCCCAAAAGCTTCTGGCTCTATTGAGGGTGATATAACAATATCTGAAACTTTATAGGCTAAAGCCATATCTTTACACTGATCTATAAACTTTATTTGATTAGTTAAACGATATTGTTCGGTAATACGGATCAATTTTTTTTTATATAAATCTCTTCCTTGATGACTTCCTAATATGACAAGATGGAAAGCTTCATAGCCTAATTCAACTTTTGTTAAATTAATTGCTTCAATGAGCATTTCCTGTCCTTTCCAAGAAGTAAGTCTACCAGGTACTAAAATAATTTTTTTTTCTTTATTAATCTCCCATTTTGTAAGAAGTTTTTTTTCATCCTCTTCTAATTTTGAAGATGGATCAAAATAATCCACATTTATACCTCTAAATATTACAAGAAATTTTTTTTTAAGTGTTAAAAGTTCAGAATAATTTTCTTTAATATGTGAAAAAATAAAATTCGACCCAGCAATTATCAAATCAGATCTAACCATGACAGAGTTGTAAAGTTTTTTTAATTTACCACTAAAATTATAAGTACCATGAAATGTGGTTACAAATTTTCTTCTAGTCAATTTTGTTGCTAAAAGACATGACCATGCTGGTGCACGACTTCTAGCATGAACTATTGTAATATTAAAAAATAAAATTATTCCAATTAGAATTATTGAATTGAAAAATATTAGTATAGGATTTTTACTTTGAACTGGCAGCCTAATTAATTTTACTTTTTTTTTATCTATAAACTTAGTTAACTCACCACCACTCGTAACAATAAAAGATTTACAATTATTTTCTGTTAGATAATGTGCAATATCATAACAGCCTGTTTCTGCTCCCCCATATCCTAATTTTGGTATTACCTGTAAAACATTTATATTAGACGGCATAAGATAAGATTATATAATAATAGATAAAACTAATAAACTTTAATGACGAAATTTAACTATTATAAATTAAGTAAAGCTAAGAAAATAAGATATCTAAAACTGTATCAAAAAAACCGTGACTATATTGTTTTTTTACATGGATTTATGTCTAATTTAGATGGCAAAAAACCAAAATCATTTTTAAAATTTGCTAAAAAGAATAAATTAGGCTTTTTGGCATTAGAATATTCTGGCCATGGGAAATCATCTGGTAAATTTACAAAAGGTAATATTTCTAAATGGACTAAAGAAACGAGTATTTTAATTAAAAAAATAGTTAAAACAAATAAAATAATCTTTATTGGTTCCAGTATGGGTGCATGGATAGCATTAAACCAATTCAAAATTTTTAAAAAACAAATTAAAGGTTTCTTGGGTATTGGTTCAGCACCAGAATTTCTGGAAAATTTAATGTGGAATAAATTTTCAAAAAAAATGAAAGCTGAGACAATAAAAAATAGGATTTATAATTTAAAACATGGAGACTATATTTATCCAATAACTCCTCAATTAATAAAGGATGGAAGAAAAAATAAAGTTTTAAAAAAAAAAATAAATTTTAAGATAAACATTACAATGATCCATGGCCAAAAAGATGAGGTTGTTCCAGTTTCTTACTCAAAAAAAGTGTTAAAAATTTTTAAAAATAGCAGAAAGAAGTTAGTAATTATTAAAAATGGTGATCACAGTCTATCTTCACCTAAACACTTAGTGATGTTAAAAAAAGAATTAAAATTAATTATTAACTAACTTCTTTTACTTTAGCATTCAAGGTGATTGGATTTTTGAGTTTATCTAACATTTCTTTTGGGCAAACTTGAACAAAATTGTTTATTTCATCCTCAAAATTTGAAATTAAACTTTTTGATAATAAAGATCCAGTTTCATTTGAATGCTCAAGAACCAAATCTTTTAAAAAATTTTTCCAATATGAAGTTTCAACGTTTTGCCAGACAACTGACTCAGAATTTACTTTTTTTTCAAAATCTTTTTGTTTATCATAAATAAAAGCCATACCACCTGTCATACCTGCTGCAAAATTATCACCAACTTGTCCAAGAATTATTACAGTGCCTCCAGTCATATATTCACAGCCATTTGAGTCACATCCCTCTATAACAGTTATTGCACCAGAATTTCTTACTGCAAATCTATCTCCTGCTTGACCAGCAGCAAAAAGTTTGCCTGATGTTGCCCCATAAAGGACTGTATTTCCAATAATTGTATTTTCATTTGAAACTAAATTACTTTCATCAGAAAGTTTTATAGAAATAGTTGCCCCTGATAGTCCTTTACCAACATAATCATTTGCATCTCCTTTAAGGTTAAGTTTTAATCCTTTAGACGAAAAAGCCCCAAAAGATTGTCCTGCAGAGCCTTTGAAATTTAATGTGAGAAAATTTTCATTTAATTTTTCATAACCATATTTCTTATAAAGCAAATGAGAAATTCTAGTGCCTACAGCTCTATTAGTGTTCTGAATAATAAATTCTTTGACAATCTTATCTGAGTTATTAAGTGATTTTTCAATTTCAGGCCAAATCTCTTGGTCTAATGTATCTGGCACCTTATTAATTTCAGGTATCTCACAATATCTTTTATTGCTACCAGGATCAGCTTGAACAAATAACGGATTTAAATCTAGGTCATCTAAATTAGGTGAACCTTTATTTACTTGCATTAATAAATCAGTTCTTCCAATAATATCATTTAATGATTTAAAGCCTAGCTTAGCTAAAATCTCTCTGACTTCAGAGGCAATAAATGTAAATAAGTTTACTATTTTGTCTGGGGTGCCAGTAAATCTTTCTCTTAATTTTTCATCTTGTGTACACACACCAACTGGGCAAGTATTTGAGTGACATTGTCTTACCATAATACATCCCATTGCAACTAAAGCTGTTGTTGCAACTCCATATTCTTCTGCTCCCATCATAGCCGCGATAACAACATCTCTACCTGTTTTTATTCCACCATCTGTTCTCAAAGTTATTTTATGTCTTAAGTTGTTTAATGTAAGAACTTGATTAGCCTCTGTTAGGCCCATCTCCCATGGTATACCTACATATTTAACACTAGTTTGAGGTGTTGCACCTGTTCCACCGTTATGCCCTGAAATTAAAATAATATCTGCCTTAGCTTTAGCTACTCCAGCTGCAATAGTGCCAATACCAGAAGAAGCAACTAACTTGACCCCAACTCTTGCTTTAGGATTTATTTGTTTAAGATCATAAATAAGTTGTGCAAGATCCTCTATTGAATAAATGTCATGATGTGGTGGGGGTGAAATTAAAGTAACTCCTGGTGTAGAATGTCTTAATTTGGCTATTTCCTCAGTTACTTTAAAACCTGGTAGTTGTCCTCCTTCTCCTGGTTTTGCGCCTTGAGCCATTTTTATTTCTATTTCGTTACAATTATTTAAGTAGTTTACAGTTACACCAAATCTTGCAGATGCAATTTGTTTAACTCTTGAATTCGCACTATCTCCTCCATCCATAATCTTAAATCTCTCTGCATCCTCACCGCCTTCTCCACTGCAAGAAGCCCCTTTGATTCTATTCATACCGATAGCTAAGGTTTCATGTGCTTCTTTAGATAGGGCTCCATGAGACATACTCCCACTTCCAAATCTTTTGAGTATTTTTTCTATAGGTTCAACCTCAGATAATTCTATCGAAGGGCCAATTTTCTTTTTTCTAAAATCAATTAAATCCCTCAAATTGATTGGAGGTAAATTATATATTCCTTCAGCATATTTTTTATACGCTGAATAAGAATTTAAACCTACGGCACTTTGTAATAAATGTATTAATTTACCTTGATATTGATGAGTTTCACCATTCTTTCTATATCTATAAATACCTCCGATAGGTAAAACTGTATCTGTACTTTCAAATGCTTCTTTATGAATCTGACGTATCTTTTTTTCAATTCCTATCAGACCAATCCCTGAGATTTTAGAAACTACGCCAGGAAAATAATCACTAACAATAGTCCTGCTCAATCCAACTGTCTCAAAATTACATCCACCTCTATAAGAACTAAGAACAGATATACCCATTTTAGACATTATCTTTAAAAGACCTGCATTTATTGATTTTATATATCTATGCACACAATCATCAAAACTGTACTGCCCAAATAACTTTTTTTGATGTCTTTGATATAAGCTGTCAAAAGCTAGATAAGGATTAACCGTTGTAGCTCCTACTCCAATCAAGGTAGCAAATGAGTGCGTATCTAGTGCCTCACCTGATTGAACATTTATTGACACATATCCTCTTAACTTTTTATCAATAAGAAAAGTATTAATTGCTCCCACACACAGAAGCATTGGCATTGGTATTTTTTTTGATGATAGATCTTTATCACTTAAAATTATTTGTGATACACCTTGTCTAACAGCGATTTCAGCTTCTTTTTGAATCCTTTTAATAGCAAGTGATAAATTTTCATCATCAGAAAATGTACAATCAATTGATAAAGAGTTTTTTCCAAAATAGTTTATGAATTTATTAAATTGAGAATTTGACAAAATTGGGCTGTTTAAAACATAAATGTTCTCTTTAGTCAGCGTATCAAAATCTAGAATATTTCCTAAGTTTCCAAATCTAGTTTTCAAGCTCATAACTTTATTTTCTCTTAAGGAATCAATTGGAGGATTAGTTACTTGACTAAAATTTTGTCTAAAAAAATGATAAAGAGGCCTGTATTTGTCTGATAATACTGCTAATGGTGTGTCATCTCCCATTGAACCAGTTGCCTCTTTTGCATCTTCTGCCATTGGATGTAAGATTAATTCTAAATCTTCTAAACTTATTCCAAAGGTATGCTGTCTTCTTCTTAAGTCTTCCCCTGCAAAATTATGCTTCTCTTTTGCAATAAAGATTTTTTCATCTAAATCAATAATTTGTGAGTTAAAATGTTTAAATTCTTTTGCTAAAAAATCTTTAATTTGATTGTTTGAAAAAACTTTCCCTTTTTCAATTCTTACTCCAATAATTTCGCCTGGTCCTAATCTCCCTTTGGATAAGATCTTTTTTTCATTCAGCTTTATCATCCCAGTTTCTGACCCAGCAAAAAGTAGTTTATCTTTGGTGATTGCGTACCTAAGAGGTCTCAGGCCATTTCGATCATTTGCAGCTATAACCCATTCATTATCAGTGGCTGCGATCGCTGCAGGTCCATCCCAAGGCTCCATAGTACTGTTTAAGAAATTAAATAACTGCTGATGATTTCTTGATAGAGTTTTATTTTTTTTCGACCATGCATCTGGAACTAACATTAATTTAGCTAGAGGAGCAGGTTGACCTGACTTATTTAATAATTCAAAAACGTTATCTAGTGCAGCTGAGTCTGAAACTCCTTGAGAAATTACAGGTTTTAAATTTTCTACATTCTCAAATAAAGGACTACTCATCTCTTCTTCATGAACTTTCATCCAGTTTTTATTTCCTTTATAAGTGTTAATCTCTCCATTATGAGCTATAGCCCTAAATGGTTGAGCTAAACTCCAGCTAGGAGCAGTATTTGTAGAAAACCTTTGATGAAAAATAGCATATCTTGAAATAAATCTCTCATCTTTTAAATCTAAATAGAAATCTGAAATTGCTTCAGCTAAAAACATTCCTTTATAAATTATTGATTTAGAGCTCATAGAACATACATAAAAATTATTTAAAGATAGTCTATTAGCTAAGTTTTCTATTTTTTTTCTAGTTTCATAAATTTTTCTTTCAAGTTCTTTATCAAGTAAATTTGGATTGTTTGATTTAAATAAAACTTGGATAATCTCTGGCATTGTTTGTAAAGCTTTTTCACCTAAAACTTTTGGGTTTACAGGAACTTGTCTCCATCCGTAAATATTAAAATCATTTTTGGTTAATTCACTTTCAACTATAGTTTTAGAGTTTTCTTGAGATGAATAATCATTTTTAGGTAAAAAAATCATTCCAACACAAATTTCAGAATTATCATGGTGATGTCCAGTAACTTGAATTTTTTCTATAAAAAAGTCTTTTGGTATTTCTAAATGTATCCCTGCTCCATCACCTGTTTTTCCATCTGCATCTACTGCACCACGATGCCAAACGGCTTTAAGAGCCTCGATTCCATGCTCAACAACTGCTCTTGATTTTTTTCCCTCTGTAGAAGCAATTAGACCTACTCCACAAGCATCATGTTCCATCTCATGAGAATAAACATGATTTTTATAGAGTAGTTCCAGATTATTTTTATAATTTTTCATTAAGCTACTTGTGTTTTTTTTATTGCAATATTTTCAAGATATTTTTTCATTGATGAGGCTGCATCTCTTCCATCTTTGATAGCCCAAACAACTAATGATGCTCCTCGAACTATGTCTCCTGCAGCGAAAACACCATTTAAATTTGTTTCCATGGTATCAAAATCTGTCTTAATAGTTCCCCACTTAGTAACCTGTAATTCTTGCGCATCAAATAATAGTGGTAAATTTTCTGGGTCAAAGCCTAAGGCTTTGATAACCATATCTGCTTTTATTTCAAACTCTGAACCCTCTTTAATTTCCGGTCTTCTTCTTCCAGAGTCGTCTGGCTCACCCAATTTGATTTGATCAACTATTAGTTTTTCAATTTTATTTTTTCCTTGAAATTCTTTAGGACTTGATAACCAAACAAATTCAACTCCTTCTTCTTCTGCGTTAGCAACTTCTCTAGCAGATCCCGGCATATTTTCTTTATCTCTTCTATAAAGGCACTTAACAGATTTAGCTTTCTGTCTTATTGAAGTTCTAACACAATCCATAGCAGTATCTCCACCACCTATGACTACAACATCTTTACCTTCTGCATTCAATATCCCTTTATCAAAAAGTTCAACTTCATCACCTAAACCTTTTTTATTTGAAGCTGTCAAGAATTCCATTGCAGGGAAAATATGATCTAAATCATTTCCTGGCAACTCAACTTCTCTAGGTTTATAAACTCCAGTTGCAATTAAAATTGCATCATGTTTTTTTCTAAGTTGATCTAGATTGGCGTCTTTTCCTATTTCAAAATTTTGAATAAATTCAATACCCCCATCTTTTAATAGTTTTGTTCTTCTTTCAACAACATGTTTCTCTAATTTAAAATTAGGAATTCCATAAATTAATAATCCCCCTGCACGATCATATCGATCATAAACTGTAATTTTATATCCATCTTTTCTTAATTGTTCTGCAGCAGCAAGTCCTGCGGGTCCTGCCCCAATTATACCTACGCTTTGATCTCTTTCATACTTTACTTCAATAGGTTTGACCCATCCTTGTTCCCATGCATTGTCAGTAATATATTTTTCCATTGAACCAATAGTTACAGTTCCATGGCCTGATTTTTCTATAACACAATTACCCTCACACAATCTGTCTTGTGGGCATATTCTTCCACATACTTCAGGCATATTGTTTGTGCTTTGTGATAACTCATAAGCCTCTTTTAATCTTCCCTCCGCAGTTAACTTTAACCAATCTGGTATATTATTACTAAGTGGACAGTGGACTTGACAGAATGGTATCCCGCATTGTGAACATCTGCTTGATTGTTCTTGGGCCTTTTGATTAATAAATTCATCATAAATTTCATTGAAATCTTCTTTTCTAGTGCCAACCTCTCTTTTAGGTGGAGTTTGTTGACCTATTTTCACAAACTTTAGCATTTTATCAGTCATATTTTTTTATAAATTTAAGGCAAAATATACATTGTTTTTATTAGTAAAAGAATTATTTAGGTCAGTATATATGACCTAAATAAACGAATTAATGGCTATATATATGAGAATTTCAATTTTTACATACCTATTATGAGTAAATCGAATTGTTTAAAATCAATATTTTTTAAGTTACGACACTTATATGTTTCAAGAATTTATAGAAATCCTTATTCTATCCGCGGTTCAAGGAATATCTGAATTTTTACCAATTAGTTCCTCTGCACACTTAATTTTAGTTTCTAATTTCTATGATTTAAAAACAGGCTCCTTATTAATAGATATCAGTTTACATTTAGGTTCTTTATTTGCGATTATATTTTATTTCAGAAAAGACCTACTAGATTTAAAGAATAATAAAAAACTTTTACAACTCATTTTACTTGGCTCTATACCTTTAATCATTTTTGGATACTTGCTCCACTCAACTGAACTTATTTATCTACTAAGAAATTTAAAAGTTATAGCATGGACAACATTTTTTTTTGGAATAGTTTTATTTTTTGCTGATCAGCAAAAAATCGATAAAAATATATCTACAAATTTAAATATTAAATCTATAATATTTATTGGTCTATTTCAAATCCTGGCATTAATCCCTGGCGTGAGTAGAGCGGGTATTACATTAACTGCAGCGCGATTTTTAAAGTTTAATAGAGTTGACTCAAGTAAGATTTCATTTTTATTATCAATCCCAGCTTTAGCAGGTGCAAGTTTTCTTGGCCTCAAAAATGCAGCTAATCAACCTCTTGAAATAAATTATCTTATAATACTTTCAATAATTTTATCATTTTTATTTTCATATGTTACAGTCAAATTTTTTCTAAGTTATATAAATAGGTTCTCATTGAATATTTTTATTATTTATAGAATTTTTATTGCTTCAATGTTATTTTTGATAATATATTCTTAGGCAGTTTTTTTCATTAAAGGTAAAAGTTGTGATAATAAAACTCCACATAAAATAAAAAAACATCCTAAAATATTATTAATATCCAATATTTGATTAAGCAAAAACCAAGCTGCAATAGTAGCAAATACTCCCTCTAAAGAAAAAATTATTGCAGCAGGAGCTGGTGCAATTCTTCTTTGAGCATAAATCTGAAGAACAAATGCAAATCCCCCAGATAAAATTCCAGCATATAGAATAGAGTCGATTTCTTTTAAAATATTTTTTAAAATAAACTCTTCATAAATTGAACCAATTATAAAAGAAAATACTGCCACAATTAATGTTTGCAGAGCGCCTATTGTAAGAGGAAGATTATACCTGATAACAATCATGCCAGTAAAAATAATATGAGTGCTCCAAAAAAAAGCCCCTAGTAATACTAAACTATCTCCTAATCTTACAGTTGCATCATAAAAATTTGTAAGTAAATATCCTCCAATTAAACATAAAACTACTGATGGCCATACACTCCAATGAATTGATTTTTTTTTAAATAAAAAAACTATAATTGGTACCATTGGAACATAAAAAATTGTGAAAAAAGCTGCATTTGCCACATCTGTATGAAGTAAAGCAACTTGCTGTAAAGCAGAGCCTAAAAAAAGTGATATTCCAATTAATGCAGAGAGGATAACAAATGTTTTGATATCTAATTTAAATTCAGATTTAAACTTTTTTATTTCAAATAAAAATACAAGAGGAAGTATCGCCAAGAAACCAACAAAAAATCTTACAGCATTAAAAGTAAATGGACCAATATCATCCATACCAGTGTCTTGAGCAATAAAAGTTGTCCCCCAAATAAATGTACACAATAGAGCGCTAAGTAAAGATACTGTTTTTGACATAAGTTTATTTAAACAGCTAGTTTATAAGCAAAATTTTTTCCTAAATTTTCCTTTAATTCATTATTAAATCTAGCTGCTTCAGCACCGTCAATTATTCTATGATCGTATGATAGAGATAAAGGTAACATTGTACGAATTTGAAATCTGCCATTTAAATAAATTTGTTTTTTTTGTGATTTCCCAATTCCTAAAATCGCGACTTCAGGATAATTAATAATCGGGGTAAAAAATGAACCTCCTATTCCACCAAGACTCGTTATGGTCATTGATCCCCCAAAAAGTTCCTTTTTATCAATTTTAAGATTTCTACATTCTTCACTTATCTTTTTTAATTCATCAGCAATTAAGGAAATATTTTTATTTTCAGCATTTCTTAATTTAGGAACCATTAATCCATGTGGTGTATCTACTGCTATACCAATATGGTAATATTTTTTAAATGTCATTTTTCCATTATCAATTTCATCTATTGAAGAATTAAAACTAGGATACTTTTTTAAAGATGCAGATAAAGCTTTAACAATAAATGCTAAAGGGGTTATTTTCTTTCTTTCCCCTGTATATATATCTGTAAGGGAATTTCTAAATTCTTCCATTTCAGTGATGTCGGCTTCATCATGGTTTGTAACATGAGGTATTTGTGTCCAGGAGTTAACTAAGTATTTTGAGGAAATTTTTTTTACTCTAGGAATGTCTTTTATTTCAATTTCACCAAATTCTGAATGAGCATATTCTAATTTATTTTCTTCATTTTTATTAATATGAACCCTCTTATTTTGACCTGATTTATTAGAAACAAATAATTTAATATCTTTTTCTATTACACGACCATCTCTTTCAGTGCCCTGTACTTTATTAATATCTACACCAAGTTCTCTTGCAAACTTTCTTGCTTTTGGTGATGCTAGAACAATTTTTAATAAATCTTTTTTTGACATTTATAATCTTGATGGCATTGGTTTGTTGGGGTCGATTTTATATTTTTTTATAGCCTCTGAAGCATATTTAGATGGTAAAAGTTGTTCTTTTGCCAATATACTTAATCCATAAGCAACTACGTGTTCTTTATCTACTTCAAAAAATTTTCTTAAATTTTTTCTAGTATCACTTCTTCCAAACCCGTCTGTTCCTAAAGAATAAAAGCTTTTATTTATGAATGGTCTTATCTGATCAGAATTCATTCTCATATAATCTGAAGCTGCTAATATTGGTCCTTCTGTTTTTTCTAAACATTTTTCAACGTACGATTTTTTTTGATCTTTATCAGGATTTAAAAGATTATATCTTTCTACCTCTAGTCCATCTTTTCTTAATTCATTAAAACTTGTAACACTCCAAACTTCACTATCTATATTATATTCTTTTTGTAATATTTCAGCACCTGCAATCATTTCTCTTAAAAT
>QBYM01000017.1 GCA_003282825.1 Pelagibacteraceae bacterium AG-325-J17
AAAAAAGGCCATCAAAAGATGGCCTTTAAATTTCATTTTAGAATAGGGCTTACATTCCCATGCCACCCATTCCTCCCATGCCACCCATTCCGCCCATTCCTCCAGGCATCGCAGGAGTACCACCAGCATCTTTTTCATCTGGTTTGTCAGCTATCATTGCTTCTGTAGTTACTAATAATCCAGAAATAGAAGCTGCATCTTGTAGAGCAGTTCTAACAACCTTTACAGGATCGATAATACCTTTAGCAAACATGTCACAATATTCTTCATTTTGTGCATCATAACCGTGTGATTTTTTATTTTGTTCTAACAATTTACCAACTACTACTGAACCATCTACCCCAGCATTTTTAGTAATTTGTCTAATAGGAGCCTCTAATGCTCTTCTTACAAGATCTACACCAGCTTTTTGATCTTCACCTTTAGCTTTTACTTTTTCAAGATCTTGTGCAGCATATAGTAATGCACATCCACCACCTGTTACAATACCTTCTTCAACAGCTGCTCTTGTTGCATTTAAAGCATCTTCAACTCTGTCTTTTCTTTCTTTAACTTCAACTTCAGTCGCACCACCAACTTTAATTACAGCAACTCCACCAGCTAACTTAGCTAATCTTTCTTGAAGTTTTTCTTTATCGTAATCAGATGTTGTTTCATCAATTTGTTGTTTTATAGATGAACATCTAGCTTCAATATCAGATTTTTTACCACTTCCATTTACTATAGTGCTGTTATCTTTATCAACTTTAACTTTCTTACAAGAACCAAGATCTTCAAGTTTAACATTTTCAAGTTTAATTCCTAAGTCTTCAGAAATAACTTGGCCACCTGTTAATATTGCAATATCCTCAAGCATTGCTTTTCTTCTGTCTCCAAAACCTGGAGCTTTAACAGCAACAACTTTTAATCCACCTCTAAGTTTATTTACAACTAATGTAGCTAATGCCTCTCCCTCAACATCCTCAGAAATAATCATTAATGGTCTACCAGCTTGAACAACAGCTTCTAAAAGCGGAACCATTGGTTGCAGGTTTGTTAATTTTTTTTCATGTAATAGAATAAAAGGATTTTCTAGTTCTGTAGTCATCTTATCACTATTAGTAATGAAATATGGAGATAGGTATCCTCTATCGAATTGCATACCTTCAACTACATCTAACTCAGTTTCAATTCCTTTGTTTTCTTCAACAGTAATAACACCCTCGTTACCAACTTTTTGCATAGCTTTTGCTATCATTGTTCCAATTTCTTTATCACCATTAGCTGAAATTGTTCCAACTTGAGCAATCTCATCACTATCTTTTACTTTTTTTGCAGATGAAACAAGGTTTTGTTTTACAACGTCTACTGCTGCATCAATCCCTCTTTTAACATCCATTGGGTTCATACCTGCAGTTACATATTTTACACCTTCTCTCACAATTGCTTGAGCTAAAATAGTTGCCGTAGTTGTTCCATCACCAGCTTCATCATTAGTTTTGCTTGCAACTTCTTTTACCATTTGAGCACCCATGTTTTCAAATTTATCTTCAAGATCAATTTCTTTAGCTACAGACACACCATCTTTTGTTATTCTTGGAGCTCCATAAGATTTATCCATAACAACATTTCTACCTTTAGGACCCAAGGTAACCTTAACTGTGTCAGCTAGTATATTTACCCCTCTTATCATTGCTGCTCTTGCTTCAGCGTCAAACTTTACAATTTTTGCCATTTTATTTTCTCCTTTAAATTAAATTATTTG
The DNA here is from genome assembly GCA_003282825.1 of Pelagibacteraceae bacterium AG-325-J17. GTDB lineage: Bacteria > Pseudomonadota > Alphaproteobacteria > Pelagibacterales > Pelagibacteraceae > Pelagibacter. The sequence goes on from QBYM01000017.1 coordinate 1,745, forward strand.
CTTGAAATACCCATAATGTCTGACTCTTTCATTATGCTGTATTCTTTTCCATCAATTTTGACTTCAGTTCCTGACCATTTGCCAAATAAAACTTTATCACCAACTTTAACATCCATTGGAATTTTTTTACCATCTTCAGTTTTTGCACCACCACCAATAGCAACAACTTTTCCTTCTTGGGGTTTTTCCTGTGCAGTATCTGGTATGATTATTCCTCCTGCAGTTTTTTCATTACTGTCTAAAACTTCTATTAAAACTCTATCGTGTAACGGTCTAAATTTCATAAATTCTCCTTTATAATATGGACTTCATATAGAGATTGGCATTACTATTTCAAGATATAGTTCAAAATAAGTTAGTTAAAAAATATAGGAAATTAGGGATTTTATGGTTTATAGATTATTTTAATGGCTAAAAATTTAGACAAAGAAGGGTTAAACTCAATCGTTGATAATTATCAGCTATTTTATATTGATTTGTGGGGAGTAGTTCATAATGGTGTTTCCCTTCACAAAGAAGCTGTGAATGTTTTAAGGGAAATTTCAAAAATAGGAAAAGAATACATTCTACTTACCAATGCACCAAGACCTAACAGTGTAGTTAAAATTTTTTTGAAAAAAATGGGCATGGAAGAAGAAATAAGAAATCATGTTTTTACTTCTGGAGAAGCATCTTTAAATTATTTAAGAAAAAATTTAATAAACAAGTTTTTTTTTCATATTGGCCCACCCAGAGATTTTGATTTATTCCATGATTTTAAAAAAATGAAATCAGATAATATAAAAAATAGTGAATATCTTTTATGCACAGGTTTATTTGGTGATCATGATAAGGATCTTAAATATTACAATAAATTATTTGAAGATAATTTGAAAAAAAAGATGATCTGTACGAACCCTGATTTAATTGTAGATAAAGGAAATGTAAGAGAGCTATGTGCCGGATCTGTGGCAATGGTTTTTGAAAAAATGGGTGGTGAGGTTGTATACTTTGGTAAACCTTACCCAGAAGTTTATCATCAAGCCACTAATAATAAAAATAAAAAGGTATTATCAATAGGTGATAATTTAAACACTGATATAAAAGGGGCAAATCTTCTAAATTTTGATTCTCTTATAATTTCAAATGGCATTCATAAAAATGAAATTAAAGAAAAAGGAATAGATGAAACTTCGAAGTCTTATGAAACTATATGTAACTATATTCAATCAGAATTAAAATGGTAAAAAATATTAATTTTTATAATAATTTTAATATCAAATCTTATCACAAAGGTTCAATAATCTTGATTGGCAACTTTGATGGACTTCATTTGGGTCATAGAAAGTTATTTAATTTAGCAAAGAAATATAAAAAGAAATATTCTTTAAAGATTGGAGTTATGACTTTTGAACCAATGCCAAAGATGTATTTTAAAAAAGATATTAAAAATTTTAGAATTTCTAGTCAAAAACAAAAAATGAGACTTTTGAATAAATTTAATGTCGATTTTGTAATTACAAAAAAGTTTAACAGAGTTTTTTCAAAAACAAAATCAATTCACTTTATTGAAAAAATATTAGTAAAAAAATTAAATGCAAAATTTATATTTGTTAGTAACAATTTTAGGTTTGGGAATAAAAGAGAAGGAGATGTTTATCAACTTATTAAATATGAAAATAAATTTCATTACAAGATAGTCAATCCAAAACCTTTATTAATAAAAAAAAAAGTAATCTCCTCATCTCTTATTAGAAATTACTTACAAAAAGGTAAATTAGATAAAGCTAACAAACTTTTAAATAGAAAATGGTCAATAGAGGGTAAAGTTCAAAAGGGGAGGCAATTAGGAAAAAAAATAGGCTTTCCAACTGCGAATATTGATATAAAAGATTATATTTTAGCTTGTCCTGGAGTTTATGCAGTAAAAGCTAAAGTCAAAAAAAAATCCAAATACATTAAAGGTATAGCTAATTTAGGTTACAGACCGACATTCAATGGGAAAAAAATCTTATTAGAAGTTCATTTATTTAATTTTTCTGGAAATTTATATAATAAGTATTTAACTGTTGAATTCTTTAAATTTATCAGAAAAGAAAAAAAATTCAAAAATGTAGAACAATTAAAAAAACAAATTAAAGTAGACTTAACAAAAGCAAAAAAAATAAAATGAGTAAAGTACAAATAAATCTTCCAAAAACAACTTTTTCTATGAAGGCTAATTTGCCTACCAGAGAACCTGAAATTCTGGAATTTTGGAAAAAAAATTGATCTTTATAAAGAGTTAAGAAATTCAAGAAAGGGTGCTGAAAAATTTGTTCTTCATGATGGTCCTCCATATGCAAATGGAAATATTCATATGGGAACAGCTCTCAATAAAATTCTTAAAGATATCATTGTTAAATTTCATCAAATGGATGGTAAAGACTCTGTTTATGTTCCAGGATGGGATTGTCATGGATTACCAATTGAGTGGAAAATAGAAGAACAATATAAAAAAAATAAAAAAAACAAAAATGAGGTTCCTATCGTTGAATTTAGAAAAGAGTGTAGATCATTTGCTGAGAAGTGGATAGGGGTTCATAAAGAACAATTTAAAAGACTTGGTGTTGTAGGAGATTGGGAAAATTATTATTCTACAATGAGCTATGATGCTGAAGCACAAATTGTCAGGGAACTTGGAAAGTTTTTAAAAGAGGGAAGTCTATATCGAGGATTTAAACCTGTTTTATGGTCTACAGTAGAAAAAACTGCTTTAGCAGATGCTGAGGTAGAATATCAAGATCATAAATCTGATACCATTTATGTAAATTTTCCAGTTAAGTCATCAAATATTAAAGAGCTTGAAAATAGTAATATTGTTATTTGGACCACTACTCCTTGGACAATACCTGCAAATAAAGCTTTAGCTTATAATGAGAGTTTAGATTATTTATTAATACAGATTAATGATAATGGTGAATTTAAAGATAAAAAAATTGTTATTGCAGAATCACTATTAGAGACAGTTATCAAGGATTGTGAAATCCAAAAATATAAAAATTTAAAAAGTTTTAAAGGTAAAGATTTTAAAGATACAATTTGTAATCACCCTTTTTTAGATTTGGGCTATGATTATGATATACCTATGTTAGAGGCACGCTTTGTAACAACTGAACAAGGCACCGGAATAGTACATTGCGCACCAAGCCATGGACCTGATGATTTTAATCTTTGTATTAATAATGGAATTAAAGCAATTGAAACAGTAGATGGAGATGGAAAATATACAAAAAATGTTTCTTTATTTGAGGGTATTCATATTTTTAAAGCAAATCCCATTGTAATAGAAAAATTAAAAGAGCAAAAAAAACTATTGAAAAATGGTGAGCTAGTTCATTCTTACCCTCACTCTTGGAGATCTAAAGCACCCTTAGTTCATAGGGCAACTCCGCAATGGTTTATTTCAATGGAAAGTCACGAACTTAGAAAAAAAGCTTTGAAAGCAATTGATGAAACAATTTTTTACCCAAGCAAAGGTAAAGAAAGATTAAAATCGATGATTGAAACTAGACCAGATTGGTGTGTATCAAGACAAAGGGTTTGGGGAGTTCCATTACCAATATTTGTAAATAAAAAAACTAAAGAAATATTAGTAGATGAGGATGTTTTTGAGACAATAGCTGAAATTTATGAAAAAGAGGGCTCCGACTGTTGGTTTTCTGATAATCCTCAAAAATTTTTAGGAAAAAAATATAAATCAGAAGATTTTGAAAAGCTAAGTGATATTGTAGAGGTGTGGTTTGATAGTGGTTCAACACACTCTTTTGTTCTAGAAAAAAGAAAAGATTTAAAGTGGCCCGCATCAATGTATCTAGAGGGATCTGATCAACATAGAGGATGGTTCCATTCTTCATTATTACAATCATGTGGAACAAGGGGTAAAGCACCATTTGAGTCTATTCTTTCTCATGGTTTTGTTGTTGATGGAAAAGGTCTTAAAATGTCTAAATCTTTAGGCAACGTAATTGCACCAGAAGATATTTTAAAAAAGTATGGAGCAGATATATTAAGAATTTGGGTTGCTTCATCAAACTATGCTGAGGATCTAAGAATAGATTACTCAATATTAGACCAGCATTCTGAGTCCTATAGAAAAATTAGAAATACCTTTAGATATTTACTTGGAAATTTAAATGATAATTTTGAAGAAAAAAAAATGGAAGATATTGATATTGATCAATTACCAGAATTAGAGCAATACATGCTTCACAAAATTTATTCCTTAAATCTTAAGTTTAAAAAATATTTTGAAGATTATGATTTTCATAACCTTTATAAAGAATTATTAAATTTTTGTACTGTAGATTTATCATCATTTTATTTTGATATCAGGAAAGATGTTTTGTATTGTGACTCTAAAGACTCTGAAAAAAGAAAATCTACTTTAATATTATTAAATATAATTTTAAATTCATTATTAAAATGGTTTGCTCCAATTCTTTCGTTTACCACTGAAGAGATTTATCAACTGGTATCAAAAAAAAATAAAAGTATACATTTAGAAAAGTTTTTAGATTTCCCAAAAAAATTTGAAAATAGAAGCATTGAAAAAAAATGGGATAAATTGATTAAGATAAGAGATATCTGCAATATTAGCATTGAAGAAAAAAGAGCTAGTAAAGAAATAGGCTCAAGTCTTGAAGCTGAGCTTCAAATAAAACTAAATAACAAATTTGAACAAATTGTTAATGGTATAGATTTATCTGAGCTGTGTATTACTTCTAAAGCAGAGGTCAATTTTGATGACCAAATTGATGTAGATGTTGTAACAAAAAAATCATCAGGAAAAAAATGCTCTGTTTGTTGGAAGATAAGATTAGATCCATGTGAGAGACACCCCAAATGTCAGATTATTTAACTAAGAATTCTATTATTAACTTATTTACAGTAATCATAATTTTTTCTTTAGATAGAATATCGAAATTTTATGTGATTTTACAAAGTAAAAAAAATTTATCTTACGATTTATTTGAGTCAAAATTTCTAAATATAAACTTGGTTTGGAATGAAGGAATTGCTTTTGGCCTTCTTTCATTTGATAAAGACTATTTATACAATTTATTGACAATTTTAATTATTGCTTTGATTATCATAATTTTTTTTATGATTTTAAAAAATATAGGTTTTAAAAAATACTCATTATTAATGGTATTAGGTGGTGCATTAGGAAATCTTTATGATCGAATATATTTTAAAGCTGTACCAGACTTTATAGACTTTCATATTGGAAATTTTCATTGGTTTATTTTCAATGTATCAGATATATTCATTTCTTTAGGAGTATTATTTTTGATTTCTTTAGAATTAATAAACAACAAAAAAAAAAAATAGAATGAAAAAAATTAGTAAATTTTTGGTACTTTTGATCTTTATAACAACACTCAATTCATGTGGAACTATCAAAGAGGGCTTTATTTCTCCAAAGAAAAATAGTACTGATGAGTTTTTAGTAAAAAAAAAATCTCCATTAGTAATGCCCCCTGAATTTGACGAATTACCTATTCCCGGAAATAATAATCAAGAACAAAAAAATGATGAAAACTCAGATATAAAATCTTTAATTACTGGCTCAGAAAATGAAACTTCTAAGTCTCAGAATAACTCAAATCAAGATATTAATTTAGAAAATTCAATCTTAGAAAAAATCAAAAATAATTAATGATAACATCTGGAATTTTTTTTAAAAATTTTAAATTAAAAAAAAAATCACTTAAAATTAAAAAAAAATTAGAAAAATTTATAGCAGAAAATAATTCTATAGCTCAATCTTTTAAAAAAGAATATCAAGATTTTTTTTAAAAAAAAAGAACTTAAAAAATATAAAAGTTTTAAAAATATTAGAGTGATAGGAATGGGTGGTTCCTCATTAGGGACTGAAGCAATTTACGATTTTTTAAAATATAAGATTAAAAAGAATTTTTTTTTTATTAATAATTTGAATCCTAAATTAAAAAAAGAAAATAACAAAAAAATTTTAAATTTGATTGTCTCAAAATCTGGTAATACAATTGAAACAATAATTAATTCAAATATTCTTGTTAAAAAAAAAGACAAAAATATTTTTATTACTGAAAATAAAAAAAATTACCTTTATTTATTGGGCCAAAAGCTTAAAGCAGATATTATTCATCACAATAATTATATTGGTGGTAGGTATTCTGTTTTATCAGAAGTAGGAATGTTACCTGCAGAGTTAATGGGACTTGATTCAAAAAAATTTAGACAATTTAATAATCTTATAAGAAATAAAAGATATTTGAATACTTTAGTTTCTAATGTTAGTTCCACTCTTTATTTTATTAAAAAAGAAAAATTTAATTCGGTAATTATTAATTATGACAAACAATCAGAAAATTTATTTAATTGGTATCAGCAATTAATTGCTGAAAGTTTAGGTAAAAAAAGTAAGGGAGTGTTACCAATTGTATCAAGTATGCCAAAGGATAATCATAGTGTAATGCAACTTTATTTAGATGGTTTTAAAAAAAATTTTTTTACTTTCTTTTATGTTAATGAAAAAAATTCTACGAAAATAATCAATAAGGATATTTTAAGTCAATACAATTTTATCAAAAATAAAAGTGTAAGTAATATTACTTTTGCTCAAAAAAAAGCTACTGAAAATATTTTTAAAAAAAAAAATATACCTTTTAGAAGCTTTGAAATTAAAAAAAGAGATGAAAAAACCTTAGGAGAATTGTTTTGTTTTTTTATGTTGGAAACAATTTTATTAAGTAAAGCTTTAAAAGTTAACCCTTATGATCAACCAGCTGTTGAGACAATAAAAAAAGAAACAAGAAGTATATTAATCTAACTTACAAAATAAAATCTTAGATATTCCATATTTTTTTTCAACCACAATTCTTAATTTTTTTGTAAACTGATCTTCTTCTTTTTTATGTCTATGTATTATGATAATCCCATCATTACTTAGAATTCTGTCTTTAAAAATTTGATCAATAATAATTGGTAATTTTTTTTCTCTGTATGGAGGATCTAAAAAAATAATATCACATTTATTTGTTATCTTTTTAAAATCGATTTTATTTGATATATTTTCATCTATAACCTTGTAATTTCCATCTATTTTAAGATTTAATAAATTTTTTTTTAATATTGGCAAAACACCACTATAGTTCTCCACAAAAGTTACATATTTAGCACCTCTTGATAAACACTCTAAGCCAAAAGATCCAACACCAGAAAATAAGTCTAAAATTATTGAGTTTTCAATATTTATCGAAAATTTATTTGAATGCTTTAATACGTTAAAAATTGACTCTTTAGTTAAGTCTTTCAAAGGTCTCGTTTTCTTATCTTGTGGGTCTAAAATTTTTTTACCCTTAAAATTTCCACCTATAATTCTCATTCATCAATAACTTTGTATCCAATATCTTTTCTATAAAATCCACCTGGCCAATTAAGATTATTTATTAGTCTGTAAATATTATTTCTAGCATCTGAAAAATTATCAGATTGTGATACAAAATTAAGTACTCTACCCCCATTTGATAAAACTGAATTATTTTTTAATACTGTACCTGCATGAAATAAAAAATCATTTGGTTGAAGATCAATAAAATCCATATTTTTAATTTCAATGTTTTTTTTGTAGGTATCTGGATAACCCTTTGAACACATTACAATACATAAGCTTTTTTTATTATTCCATTTAATTTCAATTTTATTTAATTCATTATCGCAGCATGAATTTAAAATTTCAAATAAGTCAGTATCCAGTTTTGGAAGTAAAGTTTGACACTCTGGATCTCCCATTCGAACGTTATATTCAATTAAAAAAGGCTCATTATTTACTATCATTAGTCCAGCATATAAAAAACCTTTATAGAACGTTCCAAGATCTTTAATTGCTTTTAAAGTTGGATTTATAATTTTAGTTAAAATTTTTTTTTCCAATTCTTTATTGATCAATCTTGATGGGGAATATGCACCCATGCCACCAGTATTCTTTCCTTTATCTCCTTCCATAACTCTCTTGTGATCTTGAGCTGTTCCGAAGTTTTGATAGGTATAGCCATCACTTATAATAAAAAAACTCATTTCTTCACCTTTTAAGAACTCTTCAATAAGAACACTTTTTGCTACACCAAATTTACCATTAAATATTTCTTTTATTGCTTCATATGATTGTTCTTTATTTTCACATATGTAAACTCCTTTACCAGAAGCTAAATTATCTGCTTTTATCACAATAGGAAATTTTGATTTGTCTAAAAATTTATTTGAGTCAGTTTGACTCTTTAACACTCCAAAATTAGCAGTAGGTATATTATACTTTTTACAGATGTCTTTTGTAAAAATTTTAGAACCTTCTAATTGTGAAGCTATTTTATTAGGACCAAAAACTTTTATCTTAAATTTCTCCAAATAGTCTGTTATACCGTCTACTAATGGTTGCTCTGGCCCAACAATAACAAGATTTATCTCTTTCTCTAAAATAAAATCTTTTAATTTCTGAAAATTATCTAATTTTATATCTATATTTTCAGCAATCAATGAGGTACCTGCGTTTCCAGGAAAACAATATAATTTATTAACTTTTTTTGATTTATTTAAAGCATGGCAAATTGCGTGTTCTCTTCCACCACTTCCTATAATCCCAACTTTCATGTATAAATATATAAACTATAAATGACTAAAAAATTAGCAAAAATAAAATATTTACCTAATAATTTCAAAATTGTAGAGCAAGGTGATTACGTGATATGTGCTGTCTCAAGTAAAAAGATAAGTCTTGAAAATTTAAATTATTGGAATGTAGATCTCCAGGAACCTTACTTTTCATATGTTGAGGCATCAAAAAAAAAGGAGGAATTAGAAAAAGATTAAACTATTTCCATCTATTATGGGACCAAATCCAATAATTTGGGCTATCTAATATCATCCTTTCAAGTATCTTATTTAACTTACCAGTAATATCATCTATCGAGCTATTATCCGGAAAGTATATTGGCTTCTGTACTTTCATTTTAAATTTTATTCCATCAAATCGTTCAATAAAAATTGGTACGATGGGTATGTTAAATTTTTTAACCAGCTGAGCAGGAATTGTAGTAGTAAAAGCTTTTTCATTAAAAAAATTTAACTTTGAACCTTGAGATACTCTTTGATCAATCATAAGAGCTGTAGAGTAACCTTCCTTATTAAGCTTTAATAAATCCTTTAATCCCCCAATCCCTTTTTTAATTTGTTTTTTACAAATATATTTTGTTCTAATATTTTCCATAATAAAATTTAAAAAAATATTATTCAATGGTCTATAAATGGTCGCAATTTTAATTCCAATTTTTTCTATTTGCATTGCCATTAATTCAAAATTACTAAAGTGACCTGAAATAAAAATTACTTTTATATTTTTTTCTTTAAGATCATTGAGAATTTCTTTACCTTCAATAATTATATTATTATTTAATTTATTATTTCTAAATTTTTTTATGAACATATACTCCGCAAATACTCTGCCATAATTGTTCCACATATTTGAAGTGATTTTATTTATTTGTTTTTGTTCTAAATTTGGAAATGCTCTTTTGATATTAAGATGTACTATTCTTTTTGATCGAAAGAAAGGTCCAATTAATTGAAATATTTTACCCCCAATAAATGAAGAAATTGTTAAACCTAAAAGTCTAAAA
>QBYM01000018.1 GCA_003282825.1 Pelagibacteraceae bacterium AG-325-J17
CAACCATCCAAGCTAATCCTGAACCTCTAAAACCAGCAATAGGTAACTGAACTCCTTTAAGAGCTTTTTTTGCATCTGTTGTGGGTTTACCAAATTTATCTAAAGCAACACCTTCTGGAATTTTTTGATTATTTCTTGCAGCTACTCTAATTTTTCCTCTGTTAATCATTGAAATAGAGGTATCCAAAATAAATGGAATTTTTGAACCTGTAGGAGTTCCAAAACAAATCGGGTTAGTACCAAATAAACTTTTTAATGCTCCATGAGGAGCTACTGCTGGAGGTGCACTTGTGTAAATCATAGTAACCAGATTTTTTTTTACTGCTTGTTCTGCATAATATCCTGAAAGACCATAATGACCGCTATTTTTTACTGCAACCATTCCTATCCCTGTTTTAGAGGCATTTTGTATTGCTTTTTTTATAGCAACATCTGCAGCCACAAAACCTATACTATTATTTGCATCTACAAGTGAGATAGATTGTGAAATCTTTTTAATCTTAATTTTAGGTTTTGGATTAATAACTTTTTTAGAAATTCTTTCACAATACATTTTTAATCGTGAAAGACCGTGCCCATAAGCACCTACTAACTCAGCATTGATTAAAGCATTAGCCGAAATCAAAGCATGATTATTGTTTAAGCCAAATTTTTTAAAGATTTTAATAACTTCTTTTTTTAAAATATCCGTTTTCAAACTATCCTTTTCCGCGCCATGGGATTGTTTTATCTATAATTTTTCTCAAAGTGATATCAAACAATAATCCAAGCATACCCATTATAAATATTGTTATCCAAATCACTTCATATTGAAAATATTTTTTTGCAACGTTTTCTACAAATCCAATACCCGTTGTACCTGCTAAAAACTCTGCTGCAACTAAAGTTCCCCAACACATACCTACTGCAACTCTTATACCAGTAAGAATCTCTGGTAATGAATTAGGAAATATTACGTGCCTTAATATTTGTCGTTTAGATGCCCCCAATGAATGAGCAGCATGAATTTTAGAAAGCTGAGTCCCCGAGGCACCAGCTCTGGCTGAAATAATCATAATTGATAAAGAAACCATAAATAAAAGAAATACTTTTCCAGTGTTATCTATACCCAATACAGAAATAATTAGTGGTGCCCAAGCTAAAGGGGGAACAGGTCTATAAAGTTCAATCAAAGGATCAAAAAAACCTTTGGCAAATCTATTTAGTCCCATAAATAAACCTAGTGGTACACCAATGATTATTCCAAACACTAATCCTAGAAAAACTCTCAAAAATGAATCCCAAATGTGTCCGTAAGGTACTGGCACCTTAAATAATTTGAAATCACCTGTTACAACTTTTAAAACATTACCTTTGAAATTTTCTTTTACAATTCCATCTTTAGTATGAACTGGATATTCACCAGGTAAAATATCTGCTATCCAATCAGGTAAAATAAATCCAATCATTTTACTGACATCAACCATATCTATCCAAAGAAGAGGTATATCTTTGTAACCAACGCTTGGTTTTGACATTAATATAAACTTATTAAAAGTATCAGATGGTTTTGGAAGCCATCTACCAGAACCTTGTTCAGAACAACTTGGACCACTAGCAACTATTGTTCCGGCTGGGAATAATAAAATATCTATTAATCTTAGACCACCTTGTATCTTTAATTGTGCATTATCAAATTTAATAATAGCATTTTGCATTTTGTTTAATGCATTGGGCGGATATATACTTGCAAATTCTATTCTTCTTGCAATCTTTACAATATTTTTTGCATAGGTAGATGCCACTTCCTCACTGTCACTTAGATCATTTCTATAAGATTTAATATCATCTTTAAGTTGTTTGATTTGATTTTTAAATTGAGGATTATGATTTCTTAGTTTAAAAAATTCATCGCTAATTAAGTTTAATTCTTGTGCAGCAGCATGAAATTTTAAACCTCTATCAGTTGCTGGAATTAAGGGTACTTCCATAGTATTTTCTATAGAACCAGTTCCTGATTGTACTTTTACAATTCCCCATCCACCTTCTTCACTTACAGCTTTAAGTCTTTCATTAAGCTCCTGTTCAGTTTCAAATGGATAATTTGGTTTTTGAAAATTTTCAGTTAAAAGGTTTATTTTACCTGTTATATCATTAATCTTTTGTTTGGTTTCATTTTCAATCAAATCTTCATTTGTTAATAATGGAATTAATTGATTTGTTTTCTTTATAAATCCTGCAAGAACTGTTTTTTGTTGATTATCCATTTCTTGAGAATTTTGTATTTCGTTTAAAATTAGATTAAGGTTTTTATTTTCCTTCTTGATTTGAGATGTACTTTTGAATTCCCTTTCCTCAATAGGAAATTGATATTTTAAACCTAGCAATGAGTCATTTACTTTTGCAACTTGGCAAAGTTCGTTAGCAGATTTTGGATAAAATCCTTTTGCAATATCCCAAGAATAGTAAAGCCAAATTAAAAGAAGAAAGCTGCTTCCTACGATAACCCAATGCGTACCACCTAATGCTCTTTCAGGATTACCAAATACTGCATCAACTTTTTCAGTTTTAATTAATTTTCTTCCATAAAGAATACAGCCTATAACTGCTACAAAAATCAAAAAAGTTACTATTTGAGTAAGCATTTAAATATCTTTACCCATAATTTCTTCTTCCATATTCCAAATCATTTCTAATATTTCCTCACGCTTAGCAGAAAAATCTTTATTTTTTTTAATTTCCCTTAAATCTTCTTTTAATCCCATCAAAGCAAAAGGTAGATTGTATTCTTTATGTATACGGCCTGGTCTAGGAGCCATCACGTAAAGTCTTTCACCAAGTAATAAAGCTTCTTCAACTGAGTGAGTAATTAAGATAATTGTTTTGCCAGTTTCCTTCCAAATTTTTAAAACTAAAGACTGCATTTTTTCTCTGGTTAATGCATCAAGTGCACCTAATGGTTCATCCATTAAAATTAAATCTGGATCGTTAATAAGACATCTTGCTAGAGCAACTCTTTGCTGCATTCCTCCTGACAACTGATAGGTTGGAGTATTACCAAATCCTTGTAAACCGACAATTTCCAACCACTCATCAACTTTTTTTGCAGTTTGAATAGGATCTTCTCTCTTCATTCTTAATCCAAAGTTTACATTCTCTGCAACAGTTAACCATTCAAACAAAGCTCCTTGTTGAAAAACCATTCCTCTTTCAACACCAGGGCCATCAATCTCTTTATTATTTAAAGTTATAACACCTGAAGTTGGCCTGATAAATCCTGCAGTGATATTAAGTAAAGTTGTTTTTCCACAACCAGATGGTCCAAGGACTGTAAGAAGTTCTCCTTTTTTAAGTGTAAAATTTAAATCTTTTAAAGCATGAACTGTTTCTCCTTTAGGAGTCTTAAAAATCATATTAAGATTTTGAGAAATTAGATCACTCATAAAATGACTTTATATTAAAATTTTTATTAAAAAAATAGGCACCAATTTAATAAAATTGGCGCCTATTTAAATTTTAAATACCTTTAGATTATAAAGGTAAGAAACTAGTATCTACATTTCCTCTTGGTGTTCCCATACCATCTAGAAACGCCTTAAGATTTCCTTTTTCCATAGACTGTTTAGTTTCCTCTGGTGAAAGAAATTTAAAACCACTTAAAGTTTCTTTCATATCAGCAACTTTCATTTCTGAAGCTTTTGACATCGCATTCATATCCGCTTTACCAGCTTTGTATCTTGCGTTAGCTTCATGAGTTACTTCTATGAAAGTTCTAAGCATTCCAGGATTTTCCTTCATAAACTTTGTAGTTACTGAAGTGATATCAATACCTAGGATACCAGCATCTCTTGCTTCTTGAACAGTAAGTAATCTAGATCCAACAGCAGTAGCAGCTTTAATTGAGTTACCACCAAATAAACATGCCATTACAACATCACCACTTACCAATGCAGCAGCTCCTTCTTCAGGATCCATTTGAATAATATCCATTTTGCCTCTATCAGCTCCAACAACTTTCATACTTTCATCAAAAACGTATTCAGCCATTGTTCCTAATGGAACAGCAACTTTCTTACCTTCTAATTCAGTAGCATTTGCTTTTGTAATTCCAGAAGCATTAGAAGTAACACAAGTTGTTCCTCCCATTCCGTATTCCATAGCAATATCAACTAGTTTAATTGGTGCTTTAGATTTAACAGCGTTAATGAAAGGTACTAAACCTTGAGAATAAGAAATATCTATATCTCCTGCAAGCATAGCATCAGTCATTGCTCCACCGTTTGTAAAATTTGTCCATTTAACTGGAACACCAAGAGCTTTAGCGAATGCTTTTTTTTGCATATCCTCTAAATTTGGACTTGGCCATTCTAGAAAATAAGCAACTCTAACTTCATTAGCAGCCGCATTAGCAGCAGAAATACTCAAGTTAAGAGCTACAAAACATCCTAGAAGAAAACTTATTATTTTTTTCATTTATTCCCCTATCTTTAATTATTTAATTGTGGATATTTAAATTCAATTTCGAATAGAAGTAAAACAAATTATATCTGGAACCAGAATTGCAAATTTTTCAATTGTACAATTTAAAGTTGTATTGTATGATTAGTCCAATATGAGTTTTAATAAATTTCTAGCAAACAAACAAATTTAGTCTATTAATTTAAAAAACACTTAAATAATAATTAATTATGAGCTCAGAAAATAGAACAAATATTCCTAATTCTCTAAATGAACATTGGATGCCGTTTACATCCAATAAAGATTTTAAAAAAAATCCTAGATTAATTACTGAAGCAAAAGGTGTCTATCTTAAAACACACCATGGAAAAACCCAAATTGATGCAAGCTCGGGTTTGTTTTGTAATCCTCTTGGTCATGGAAGAAAAGAAATAACAGAAGCAGTTACAAAACAATTAGAAACTTTAGATTATGCCCAACCATTCCAACAAGGTTTTGGCGGATCATTTGAATTAGCTACTAAAATTTCAAAACATACACCAGGTGATTTAAATAAAATATTTTATACTATTTGTGGATCAACAGCAGTTGAAACTGCTTTAAAAATTGCAATTGCGTATCATAGAGCCAAAGGTCATGCAGAAAGATTTAGATTTGTAGGTAGAGAACGAGGATATCACGGAATGAATATAGGGTGTATTTCAGTTGGTGGAATGATTAATAATGTTAAAACATTTGCTAGCGTTTTAATGCCAGGTGTTCAACATATAAGCCATACTCATTTACCAGAACATAAATTTGTTAGTGGTCAACCAGAAACAGGAGATTATTTAGCCAATGATTTAGAAACTATATGTGCAAATTTTGGTGGAGAAAATATTGCAGCATGTATAGTTGAACCTATTGCTGGATCTACAGGAACATTAGTTCCTCCGAAAGGGTATTTACAAAAATTAAGAGAAATTTGTGATAAGCACGGAATTCTATTAATTTTTGATGAAGTTATCACTGGGTGGGGAAGGACTGGATCAAAGTTTGCAGCACATGAGTTTGGAGTTACTCCAGATATAATGACAATGGCAAAAGCAACAACTAATGGAGTGGTTCCAATGGGTGTTGTTGCATGTAACGATTATATTTATGATGCAGTAATGGACTCTTCTCCAATGGGTTCAGTTGAATTATTTCATGGTTATACTTATTCAGGAATTCCTGTTGCAGTGGCTGCTGCATTGGCAGTTCAAGACATTTTTGAAAAAGAAGATATTTTTAATCGAGCAAAAGATTTAGCACCTTATTTTCAAAAAGGTTTATTCTCTCTTCAAGATTTAGAATCTGTAGATAACATAAGAGGTTATGGAATGATGGGTGGAATAGATATGAAGCTAAATACGAAACCTGGTAAAGCCGGATATGAAACTTTTAAATCTTGTTATGAAGCAGGTGTAAACTTTAAAGCAACAGGTGATTGTTTAATCATTGCTCCACAATTTATATGTGAAAAAAAACACATCGATGAGATTATTGATAAATTAAGAACAGGTATCACTAACTATCAAAAGAACCAGAAGAACTAGTTAGTTTACATTTTTCATATCTATAATTAACACAGAGAGAGATAATGCGGATAGGCGTACCTAAAGAAATAAAACCTCAAGAGAATAGAATAGGGTTAACACCCGAAAGTGTAAAAACTTTGGTATCTGAAGGTCACGAAGTTTTAGTTGAAAATAATGGTGGTTTTGAAGCTGGTTTTGAAAATGATCAATATACAAAAGCTGGTGCTAAAATAGCCAGTAATGCAGCTGACATTTTTAATGATGCTGAAATAATTGTTAAAGTAAAAGAACCTCAAAAAGTTGAAGTAGACATGATTAGAGAAAATCAAATTGTTTATACTTATCTTCATTTAGCTGCTGCAAAAGAACTTACTGAGGGATTAATTAAATCTAAAAGTATTAATATTGCCTATGAAACTGTTACTGATGATAATGGTAGACTTCCTTTACTTGCACCTATGAGTGCTGTTGCAGGACGAATGTCTGTTCAAGCAGGGGCACATTGTTTAGAAAAAAATCAAAAAGGTAGAGGTCTTTTATTAGGAGGTGCGCCAGGAGTAACTGGTGGAACAGTTGTTATTTTAGGTGGTGGAGTTGTAGGAGAAAATGCTGCAGTTATAGCAACAGGGATGCAAGCTAAAGTTCATATAGTTGATAAATCAGAAGCAAGACTCAATCAATTAGTTGAAATGTTTGGAGATAAAATTATTCCTGAACAAAGTGATAAAATAGATTTAAATAATTTAATTGCAGAAGCAGATCTAGTAGTTGGGGGTGTGCTAATACCTGGGGCTGAAGCACCAAAATTAGTTACAAAAGATATGTTAAAGTTAATGAAAAGAGGTTCTGTAATAGTTGATGTAGCAATAGACCAAGGAGGGTGTGTTGAAACTAGCAAACCAACAACTCATGGTGACCCAACGTACATAGTTGATGATGTTGTTCATTATTGTGTAGCAAATATGCCTGGTGGAGTTCCTAGAACTTCAACATTAGCTTTAAATAAAGCGACACTTCCTTTTTTAGTAAAATTAGCAAACAAAGGTTACCAAAAAGCTTTAGGGGAGGATAAAAACTTTTTAGCAGGATTAAATGTTCATAAAGGCCATGTGACTTATAAAGCAGTTGCAGATGTATTTGGACACGAATATCTTGATCCTGGAGAAGCTATCAAAAATTAATTAAATGGAAAAAAAACTACCAAATAGCACTAAGGTTGTTGTTATTGGAGGTGGTGTAGTAGGTTGTTCTGTTGCTTATCATTTAGCAAAATTTGGTTGGAAAGATACAATTCTTTTAGAAAGAGATCAGTTAACATCAGGAACAACTTGGCACGCAGCAGGATTGGTTAGTCAATTAGGTCCAACAGCTGCAATAACTAAGATAAGAAAATATACATTAGATTTATATAAAAAACTTGAAAAGGAAGTTGATCATTCTGCAGGTTTAAGATTAAACGGCGCCCTTTCAATTGCTCAAAATAAAGGAAGATGGCAAGAACTTCAAAGACAAGCAACTACGGCACAACTTTATGATGTTGATGTAAGAATTTTAGATAAAAATCAAATTAAAAAAGATTATCCAATTATTAATACTGACGAAGTCATTGGTGGAATTTTAATGCCTGGAGATGGTGCTGCTGATCCATCAGGTGTTACTCACATGTTAGCTAAAGCTGCAAGAAAAGAGGGAGCACAAATTTTTGAAAAATCTCCAGTAGATGAAATTTTAACTAAGAATGGAAAAATCTCAGGAGTAAAAGTTAATGGGCAAGAAATTGAATGTGAATATATTGTTTTAGCCTCTGGAATGTGGTCAAGACAAATTGGAGAAAAAGCTGGAGTAAGTATCCCACTTTATCCTGCTGAACACTTTTATATTATTACTGAACCAATAGAAAATTTGTCTAAAACATTACCTGTAATTAGAGACTTCGATAATCGAACTTATATTAAAGAAGATGCAGGTAAAATATTAGTTGGCATTTTTGAGGGAAATTCTATTCCCGCCTGGGATAAGACAAACAAAGTACCAGAAGATTTTTCTTTTGGTGAGTTTCAAGAAAATTTTGAACATTTTGAGCCTTATTTAGCCTCTGCTATTAAAAGATTTCCAGTTTTAGAGTCTGCTGGTATTAGAAAATTCTTTTCAGGACCAGAGTCTTTTACACCTGATACAAATACATTATTAGGAGAAGTACCAGAAGTGAAAAACTTTTTTGTTTGTTGTGGATTAAATAGTATTGGAATAGGGAGTGGAGGAGGTGTTGGTAAAGTTACCGCAGAATGGTTAATGACTGGCCATATCAATGAAGATATTTTTAGCTACGATATAAAAAGATTTCAAAAATTTCATTCAGAGTTGGGTTTTATTAAAAAAAGGATTACAGAGACTTTAGGGGATTTGTATGGAATGCATTGGCCATTCAAGCAACATAAAACCTCTAGAAATATTAAAACTTTACCTCATCATGATAATCTAAAAAGCTTTGGTGCATGTTTTGGTGTTTCAGGTGGCTATGAAAGACCCATGTGGTTTGCTTTGGATGGGGAAAAAGCTGAGTACGAATATAGTTACAATTATCAAAGTTGGTATCCATCTGCTGAATATGAAACAAATAATACAGTTAAAAATGTTGGTTTATTTGACTTAACTCCTTTTTCTAAGTTTGAAATAAAATCAGATAAAGCACATCAAGAACTGCAGAAAATTTGCACTGCAAACATTAAAAATGAGCCTGGTAAATGTGTTTATACACATATGTTAAATTCTGATGGTGGAATAGAGGCTGATTTAACAGTTGTATGTGTTGATAAAAATCATTTTAGAATAATCAGTTCTGCAGCAACAAGAGAGAGAGATAAATTTCATATTAACAAACATCTTTCAAAAAATGTTGAATTAAAAGATATTACAGATGATTTATGTGTGTTTGGTTTGTTTGGTCCAAAAAGTAGGGATTTACTTAAAACTTTAAGTAAAGATAATTTTGAAAATGATCAATTTAGATTTGGATTTGCAAAGTTTATTACAATTGATGGAGTTAAAATCTGGACTCAAAGATTATCTTATGTAGGTGAATTAGGCTACGAGCTATATGTAGATCTTAAAGATGCAAAAAAAATATACGAATTACTTATAGAAAAAGGTAAAGATTTTAATCTTTCTAACTGTGGTATGCATGCGATGGATATTATGCGAATGGAAAGTGGATTTTTACATTGGG
>QBYM01000019.1 GCA_003282825.1 Pelagibacteraceae bacterium AG-325-J17
CACTTGGTTTATTTGTCAGTGCTGGTCTGATGAGATTTGGTCCGTCTTTTGAAAATATTGCTTGGTCATCTTTATTTTTATTAGCTCCTCTCGGTTGTATATATTATCCGATAGAGATCCTTCCTAATTTTTTTCAAACAATTGCCAAAGGATTACCTTTAGTCTATATTTTTGATGAAACAAGAAACATTCTTTTAAATAATTTTGTTAATTATGAAAATTTAAAACAAGCTTATTTATTAAATTTAATTTATTTAACATTTGGAATTATTTTATTTTACTATTCTTTTTTAAAAGCTCGAATTAAAGGAACCTTAATAAATATGGGCGAATAAATGGTGCGCCTGCTAGGAGTTGAACCCAGAACCTCCTGATCCGAAGTCAGGCGCTCTATCCAGTTGAGCTACAAGCGCATATAATATTAATATATTATTTTATGAAAAAAAAAATAAATTTGATTGTAGAAGATGTTGATAAAAACCTTCGTGTTGATGTTTTTATCAATAAAAAAGAAAATAAAATCAGCCGAACAAGAATTAAAAATTTAATTTTAGATAAAAAATTAAAGTTGAATAATCAAATTAACAAAGATCCATCAAAGAAAGTTTCTTGTGGTGATATTTTAGAGCTAATTATTCCAGAGCCAAAAATAGCTTCACTTACACCCTATAAATATAAGTTAGATATCATTTATGAAGATGAGGATCTGATTGTTATAAATAAACCTGCAGGAATTGTAATGCATCCTGGAGCAGGAAATTTTGACAAGACTGTTGTTAATGCTTTAATAAACTATGATAAAAATTCTTTATCAAATATTGGTGATGAGTTAAGACCAGGAATAGTACATAGAATTGATAAGAATACATCTGGTTTAATTGTTGTGGCAAAAAATAATGAAACACACGAAAATCTTTCAATTCAATTTAGTAAACATTCAATTACCAGGGTCTACCAATTGTTAATTTGGGGGAAGGTAAAACCTTCAAAGGGAAAGATAGAAACACTTATTACTAGAAGTTCTAAAAATAGGCAAATGATGGAGGTGAGTAAAACAAAAGGAAAAAAAGCAATTACAAATTATAAAACAAAAGAAATTTTTGAAAATAAATATACTCCAACTTTGAGTTTATTAGAATGTAAGTTAGAAACTGGTAGAACTCATCAAATAAGAGTTCACATGAATTTCATGGGTAATAGTATTGTTGGTGATGATAAATATAAAAAAAAATTTAAAAAAATTAAAAATATTAACGCCACATTAGAAAAAAAACTGGTTAATCTAAAACGTCAATTTCTTCATGCTAAAACTATTGGTTTTATTCATCCAAAAAAAAATAAAGAAATGATTTTTAACTCAATTTTGCCACAAGAACTTGAAATAATTCTAAAAATGCTAAGAAATACTAACAAATAAATTATTGAAAAAAATATATTATTAATTAGATAAACTGTTTATGAGTGCAACTATAAATAACAATCTACCTACTTTAAGTAATGAAGGAGGTCTTTCTGTTTATTTGGAACAGATTAAAAAATTTCCTATGCTGGATGCAGAGGAGGAATATATGCTGGCAAAAAATTGGAAAAATAATGGGAATGTTAAAGCAGCAGAAAAATTAGTTACAAGTCATCTTAGATTAGTAGCAAAAATTGCAATGGGATATAAAGGTTATGGTCTTCCTGTAAATGAAATGATTTCGGAGGGGAATGTAGGTCTGATGCAAGCTGTTAAAAAATTTGAACCAGAGAAAGGTTTTAGACTTGCCACCTATGCTATGTGGTGGATAAAAGCATCTATTCAAGAATATATTTTACGATCTTGGAGTTTAGTGAAGATTGGCACAACATCTGCACAAAAAAAATTATTTTTTAATTTAAAGAAATTAAAAAACCAAATTGCACCTCAATCAGAAGGTGATTTAAGAAATGAACATGTAAACGAAATAGCTAATAAACTTGATGTGAGCAAAGATGAGGTTATTTCTATGAATAGACGATTATCAGGTAAAGAATTTTCACTTAATGCCCAAGTAGGTGAAGATGGTGATGAATGGCAAGATTGGTTAGTAGATAAAGAATTAGATCATGATCTTAAATTTGCACACCAAGAAGAAATGGAGCAGAGAAAAGATTTATTAAAAAATTCTATTAAAGTTTTAAACGAAAGAGAAAAAGAAATTTTATACTCAAGAAGATTAAATGATAATCCAACGACTCTTGAGGATCTAAGTAAAAAATACAAAATAAGTAGAGAAAGAGTAAGACAAATTGAAAATAAAGCTTTTGAAAAATTACAAAAACACATGCTGTTACTTGCCAAGTCTAAAAATTTACTACCAGTTAATTAAACTTCAAAAGGATTTTCGATTAATATTGTATCTTCTCTTTCGGGGCTGGTAGAGATACTCGAGATTTTAGTTCCAATAAAATCTTCAACTGCAAAGATGTAATTTTTTGCATTCTGGGGCAGATCATCAATATTTTTAATCCCTTTAGTAGACGTTTTCCATCCAGGAAAAGTTTTGTATATAGGTTTAATCTTTAATTGATCTTCAACAGCTGCAGGCAGATAGTCAATTTTATTGTTATCAAGTTCATATTGAACACACATTTTAATCTCTTCTAACTCATCTAGTACATCTAATTTTGTAAGTGCAATTCCATCAATTCCTGAAATTTTAATAGTTTGTCTAACTAAGACACCATCAAACCAACCACATCTTCTTTTACGACTGGTTACTGTTCCAAATTCTTTACCTCGAGTTCCTAATAATTCCCCAATTGTATCTGTAAGTTCTGTTGGGAAGGGTCCTTCACCTACTCTTGTTGTGTATGCTTTAGTTATTCCTAAAACATAATTTATTGAATTTGGTCCACAACCAGTACCAGTTGCAGCACTTGATGCAACAGTATTAGAGGAAGTTACAAACGGATATGTCCCATGATCAACATCTAATAAAATACCTTGTGCTCCTTCAAATAAAATCTTTTTTTTTTGTCTTTTGAATTGGTCAATCTTTAACCATACTGGTTGCGAAAATTTTAAAATTTCTGGAGCAATTTTTAACAAATCTTTTTTTAGCTGATTCTTTTTGAAAATTTTTTTACCTAACCCTTTTCTAATTGCATTATGATGCAACAAAACTGACTCCAGTCTTTGATCTAAGTTTTTTTCAGATCTTAGATCCATTACTCTAATAGATCTTCTTCCAACTTTATCTTCATAGGCTGGACCAATACCTCTTCTAGTGGTTCCTATTTTTCCTTTACCAGCAGCATCTTCTCTTATTTCATCCATTTCTCTATGAAATGGCAATATCAAATTTGCTGACTCAGAAATTATTAAATTGTCAACATCTACTTCAACACCTTTTGATTTAATTTCTTTTATTTCATCAAGTAGAGCCCAAGGATCTACTACAACACCATTTCCAATTATTGAAATTTTATTTTTTCTGACTATTCCTGATGGTAATAATCTAAGTTTATAAGTTACTCCATCTATAACTAATGTATGGCCAGCATTATGACCCCCTTGAAATCTGATTACTACATCTGCTTGTTCAGAGAGCCAATCAACTATTTTACCTTTACCTTCATCACCCCATTGGGACCCGACAACAACTATGTTCTTCATTATTTAAATCTTTTATTTATTTTCATTGAATTAAGATGGTTAATTGGACCATGTCCTTTTCCATATTTAGGGTTGGTTAATATTGCAGAATTTACATATTTAATTCCAAGCTCACAAGCTTTCTTAATACTTTTTCCACATGAAAAAAAAGTTGCTATAGCACTAGATAAAGTGCATCCAGTACCATGAGTATTTTTTGTTCTATGTCTTGTGCTTATAAAAACTTTCAAATCTGACTTATTCATAAAAACATCTTGCACATTCTTAGATTTTAAGTGACCACCTTTAATTAGAACATTTTTAGCTCCTAAATTTATCAATTTATTTGCTGCTAATATCATATCTTCTTTATTATTAATTTTTATACCAGTCAAAACCTCGGCTTCAGGAATATTTGGAGTAATCAAAGAAACTTTTTTTATAAGTTTTTTTTTTAGGGTTTTAACTGCTTTATAATCTGTTAATCTTGTGCCTCCTTTTGCTACCATAACCGGATCTAGGATTATTTTTTTAATTTTGATAATATTTAAAGAACTTACGACCTTATTAATAACTTCAGACGAATGAAGCATACCAATTTTGATTGCATCGGGCTTAATATCAGTTGAAGTAAAGATTATTTGTTTTTTTATTTCATTGGGGTGGATTGGTATTACAGATTTAACCCCTTGAGTATTTTGAACTGTAACTGCAGTTATGGCAGTCATAGCATATGAGCCAATAGTCGTAACTGTTTTAATATCTGCTTGAATTCCTGCTCCACCAGAGGAGTCAGATCCTGCTATAATTAAAATTTTTGATTTTGGCTTCAATTTAATTAATTGTTTTAATAATATTTTTAATACATTTATTAAGTAAAACTTTATTTTTACTCTCTCCCATAATTCTTATTTTTGCTTCTGTACCAGATTTTCTGACAAGAATTCTACCATAGCCTTTGATTAATTTATTAGCAATTTTTATTGAATTTTTTACAGAGAATTTTTTTAATATGTTTTCATCTTTAATTTTAATATTTACTAATACTTGAGGTATTTTCTCAAATACATCAAAAAAATTACTTGCTTTTATTTTTTTATTTAATGCCTGAATAACTTCAAGAGCAACTAAGAGACCATCACCTGTAGTAGCAAATTTTCCAAGAATTATATGTCCTGATTGTTCTCCTCCTAAATTGAACTTTTTATTTTGCATAATTTCTTTAACATATCTGTCACCAACATTAGCTCGAATGAATTTAATTTTTTTTCTTTTAAAAAAATCTTCTAAACCATAATTTGACATTGAAGTTCCTACTACTCCTCCTTTAAGAATTCGTTTTTTTTTCCACAAAACAGCCAATGCAGCTATAATTTGATCACCATCTATTATAGATCCTTTTTCATCACACATTATAATTCTATCTGCATCTCCATCTAAAGAAATGCCTAAATCAGCTTTATATTTTTTGACATATCTTTGCAATGTGTTTGGATAAGTAGATCCACAATTTTTATTAATATTAAAACCATTTGGTTTATCTCCAATTACTGTCAGCTTAGCTCCAAGGGTTTTAAGCATTTTAGGGGCAGATTTATATCCAGCTCCATTCGCACAATCTAATACAATTTTCATATTTTTTAATTTAAAGCTCTTGGGAATTTTTTTTTTTATTATAGCTAAATAATCATCTGTACCTGTCTCTAATCTCTTTACTCTTCCTAAAGATTTTGGATTAGATAAATGTTTTTTTACATTAAGATCAATTAGATTTTCAATTTTTTTTTGAATTTTATCAGATAATTTCAGTCCGTCAGGGCCAAATAGTTTTAACCCATTATCATCATATAAATTATGAGATGCAGTTATCATAATTCCTAAATTAGCATTCATAGATTTTGTTAACATAGCTAGTCCGTTAGTTGGTAAAGGTCCTAAAGTAAAAACATGCATTCCTGCTGATGCTAAACCAGAAACTAAAGCAGGTTCAAGTGCATAACCTGAAAGCCTTGTATCTTTAGCTATAATCGCAATTTGTTTTTTTTTCTTTAAATTTGTAAAGTATTTACCTGCTGCTAGGCCAAATTTAAAAAACATATCACCATTTATATTTTTACTATTTACATTCCCTCTAATTCCATCTGTACCAAAATATTTCATTATTATTTAATTAGCTCTTTGAAAACTTTTAGACTTTGATTAATTTCATTGACATCATGAATTCTTAATAATTGAACACCTTGCATCATAGCATAAATACTTGAACTAATTGTGCCTCCCACTCTTGATGAACTATCGTTTTTTTTTGATAGTTCTTTAATAAACTTCTTTCTTGATATTCCAAGTAATATAGGCAATCCTAAGGAAT
This sequence comes from Pelagibacteraceae bacterium AG-325-J17, assembly GCA_003282825.1. Classification (GTDB taxonomy): domain Bacteria; phylum Pseudomonadota; class Alphaproteobacteria; order Pelagibacterales; family Pelagibacteraceae; genus Pelagibacter. The sequence continues at coordinate 5,988 of QBYM01000019.1, forward strand.
GGTAAATTGATATATTTTTAATTAATTTCAAATTATGTTTCAAATTTTTTCCAAATCCTATGCCTGGATCTAGGATTATATTATTATGGTCAACTCCATTCATTCTTAAATATTCTATTTTTTTTTCAAAAAAATCATAAATATCTAATAAGACATTTTTATATTTTGGATTATTTTGCATTACATCTGGATTTCCTAGAGAATGCTGTAATACAAAAGGTATCTTGTATTTTTTTAAAACTTTTATAGTATTTTTGTCGTAATTAAGACCTGAAACATCATTAATTAAAACTACACCCAAATTAATACCTTTTTCCATTATGTGTGATTTTCTTGTATCAAGTGATAAAAAATTTTTTTTATTAAAATGATTTAAAATATATTTTATTCTATTCCATTCAATTTTAGAACTTATAGGTTTTGAACCGGGTCTTGTGGACTCCCCGCCAACATCAACTATATTAGCACCACTATTAAATAGATAGTTTAATCGTTTTTTTGCTAAATAATTTTTATTATATTTTCCTCCATCAGAAAAGCTATCCGGTGTCATATTTAAAACTCCCATAATTTTTGGTAAAGTTTTAAAATTCAAATTTTTAAATTTTTTTTTTTTTGTAATAAGTTTAATATCTTTTTTTACAATTTTTTTAACTAGATCAGGTAAGTCATTAATATTTTTAATAGATAATTTTTTTATTGATTTTCTTGAAATTATTTCAATTTCATCAAAAGAAATTAGATTGTTTCCATTTAATGGCAAAGACTTTGCTTTTTTTATTAAAGCTTTTGATTTAGAACCATAATAGAAATTACACACCCTAGTGTAATATCTAGACATTAAAAATTAATGAACAATTTTAGGTTTAAGGCCCAACGCACCCATTGCTGAACCTTTATCATCTTCAACTTTTAGATCTTGTTTATCGGCAGGATATATATTTTTATTAATTATATTCTCAATTTCCTCACCTGTTAAAGTTTCATAAGTTATGAGAGCTTTTGCAATCTTGTGTAAATCATCAACTTTTTCAGTTAAAATTTCTTTGGCTTTGTTGTATCCTTCATCAACTAATTTTCTAATTTCTTTATCTATTTTTTGAGCAACTTCCTCTGAAACAGATTGTGTTTGTGTTACAGATCTACCTAAAAAAACTTCTTCTTGATTTTCACCGTATTCTACAGGTCCCATCTCCTCACTCATTCCATATTTTGTTACCATTGCTCTAGCAAGTTGAGTAGCTTGATTAATGTCTGATCCACTACCTCCACCAGCTCCTGTTGATATATTGTCTTTTCCAAAAATAACTTCTTCTGCAACTCTACCACCAAAACATACAGCTAATCTAGCTTTTAAATATTTAATTGAATGACCGTGTTTATCTCTTTCTGGTAAATTCATAACCATAC
>QBYM01000020.1 GCA_003282825.1 Pelagibacteraceae bacterium AG-325-J17
TTGAAAACTTTTTTAAAAAAATTACTCCGATTATAGGAGAGTATGTAAAAAAAAAAAACATAGATATTGTTTTGGATAAAAAAAATATTTTTTTAGCAAATAAAAAAAATGATATTACAAATGAAATTATCAAACTTATTGATGAAAAAATAAAATGACAAATTCATTAAATAAAAAACAAATAACTGAATTATTACCCCATAGAGAACCTATGCTTTTAATTGACGAATTATATGATATCAAAAAATTATTTTCAGCTAAAGCTACTGTAAATGTAAAAAAAGATAGTTTTTTTGTCAATGGTCATTTTCCAGGTCAACCAGTGATGCCAGGTGTTTTAATAGTAGAGTCATTTGGTCAAGCTGCTGCAGCACTTACTGCTCATGGCTTAGACAAGTCCACTTATGAAAATAAATTAGTGTTCTTAATGGGTGTTGAAAAAGCTAGATTTCGAAATCCCGTAATACCAAATTGCAAATTAACTCTTAAAATAGAAGCTATAAGATCGCATGGTCGTGTCTGGAAATATAAAGGAGAAGCATTTGTTGATGATAAGAAAATGGCAGATGCTGTTTGGTCTGCTACAATTGTAGACAAGAAATAATTAGCAATAATTTTTGATAACATAAAAAGACATGCTTTGATAAAAGCTAGCATGTCTAATCCATTCTTTATTAATAAAGGACCTTTCAATATTTCAGTGCTTTTAAAATTATTAAATTCAAAAACTAAAATAGAAAATGACCAGGAGATAATTGATATAAAAGATCTAGTAAGTGCAGAAACTAATTGTATAACTTTTTTTCATTCAAAAAAATATCAAGATTTAGCGAAAAAAACTAAAGCTTCATATTGCATTACTACAGATAATTTTAAAGAATATTTATCTTCTCAGTGTAAATCAATTATTGTGGAAAATGTATTAATTGCTACTTCTTTGATCACTGCGAAATTTTATCCCAATTCAGTTGAGGATGAATTTGACAATTCAGTGAATAATATTGAAAAAACTGAATTTAGTAAAACCGTAAATTTTGGAAAGAATATTTTAATTGGTAATAAAGTTAAAATAGGATCTAATTGTTTATTAGGTCATAATACTATCATTGAAAAAAACGTTCAAATTGGAAACAATTGTAAAATTGGTTCTAATGTCATTATTAGAAATTCAATTATAAAAGATAATGTAACTATATTGGATAATTGTGTTATTGGTAAAAAAGGTTTTGGTTTTTTTCCTAAATCAAATGAGAACATGAGGTATCCTCATATAGGTATAGTCATTATTAATGAAAATTGTGAAATAGGATGTGGTGTAACAATTGATAGAGGGTCAATGTCTAATACAGAAATAGGCAAAAATACTTTTCTCGATAATCAAATTCACATAGCTCATAATGTTAAAGTAGGTGAGAATACAATAATAGCTGGTCAAGTTGGTATTGCTGGAAGTTCAATAATTGGAAATAATGTTAAAATTGGTGGTCAAGCTGGAATTTCAGGTCATTTAAGAATTGGAGATAATGTTGATATAGCTGGTGGTAGTGGTGTAATAAAAAGTATTCCAAATAACTCTAAAGTGATGGGCTATCCAGCAAAAAATATACGAGAATTTTTAAAAGATAATAGGTAATGATTCATAATACAGCAATAATAGATCCAAAGGCAAAAATTTCTTCTGGTGTTAGCATAGGTGCTTTTACAGTTATTGGACCAAATGTTGAAATAGGTGAAAATACAATTATCCAATCTCATGTAAGTATTTTAGGAAATACAAAAGTTGGAAAAAATAATAAGATATATCCATTTGCCTCTATAGGAAATGATCCCCAAGACTTAAAATTTGATGGAGAGGTAACGAAATTAGAAATTGGTGATAATAACAAGATTAGAGAATATGTTACAGTCAATCCTGGAACAAAAGGTGGAGGGGGTTTGACTAAAATAGGAAATAACTGTTTGTTTATGGTTTCATCTCATATAGCACATGATTGTCTGGTAGAAGATAATGTTATATTAGCAAATAATGTTCCACTAGGTGGACACGCTCATATTGAGGAAAACGTTATAATAGGAGGCAATTCAGCTGTTCAACAATTTACTAGAGTAGGAAAATCATCAATGATTGGTGGTATGTGTGGAGTAGTTAGAGATATAATTCCATACGCAATGGTTCATGGCAATAGAAGTATTCTTCAAGGATTAAATTTGATTGGCTTAAGAAGAAAAAATATACCAAATAAAAAAATCTTAATTTTAACAGAAGCTTATAAAGAAATATTTAAAGATGAAAATTTAACTACTAATTTGAAAAACTTGAAAGAAGAGTTTAAAAAAAATGATCTAGTTAATGATGTGGTAAAGTTTTTAGAAAAAGATAAAAAAAGACCAATCTGCACGCCTTTTTCAAAATAAAATGATAGGACTATTCTTAGGTGATACCGATTTTTCAGAGGTTGTACTTAAGAAAATAAAAAAATTAAAAAAAAATTATTTTGTTATTGATTTTTCTAAAAATAACAAATTTAAAAAAGACAAAAACTCTTATCGAATAAGTATAGGTAAATTTGGTAAAATTATAGATTTAATCAAAGAAAAAAAATCTAAAAAAGTTCTATTTGCAGGAAAAATTGCAAAACCTAAATTTTCAACTCTTAGATTAGATTTTAAAGGAATTTATTATATGCCAAGTGTAATAAAAGCAGCAAAACTTGGTGATGCTGCTATCATAAAAGCAATTATACAGATCTTAAAAAATGAAAACATAAAGGTAATCAGTTCAATATTTTACAATCCAGAATTAGCTTTGAATAGAGGTAATTACACAAAAGTCAAACCAACTCAAATTGATAGAAATTCTATTAAGAAAGGTATTAGTTTTTTTAATAAATTTAATAATCTTGATCATGTACAGGCACTAATTGTTAAAGATGGCAAAGTAATATCCAAAGAAGATAATCGAGGAACAAAAAAAATGTTATCAAATCTTAAAAAAAGTTCTGGTGGTATTTTGATTAAATTTCCCAAAAAAAAACAAGATCTAAGAATGGATCTGCCAACTGTAGGGCTAAATACTTTTAAAGACTGTAAAAAATTTGGTTTAAAGGGAATAGTTCTTAAGTCAAAAAAGAATATTTTTTTAGATAAACTTAAATGTATCAATTTTGCAAATAGAAACAGAATATTTATTAAAATTATATGAAAAAAATATTTATTTTAACAGGTGAACCCTCTGGTGATAAGTTAGCATCAGAGGTAATTTCTAAACTTAAAAACAAGAACCCAAATATTGAATATTTATCTGTTGGAGGATCTAACTTAAGAAATCTAGGTATCCAATCTATATTTGAACTCCAAGATATTACATATCTAGGATTTACTAGTGTTTTATTAAATATCTTAAAGATAAGAAAAAAAATTAATACCACTGTAGATGAAATCATTAAGTTTAATCCAGATATTTTATTTAGTGTTGATAGCCCAGATTTCACTATGAGAGTTGCTAAAAAAGTAAAAATAATAAACCCTAAAATAAAAACTATTCATTATGTCGCTCCTCAAGTCTGGGTTTGGAGAGAAAGTAGAGTTAAAAAGATCAAAAACTTCATTGATCATATTCTTTTATTATTTGATTTTGAAAAGAAATATTTTGATAAGGAGAATGTTAAGAGTACATTTGTTGGTCATCCTTTAATAGAAAATCAAAAAAAGATTAAAACAAATTTAGATAATTTCTTAACTGATAATAAAAAGATTATTTCTATATTTCCTGGTAGCCGAAAATCAGAGATAACAGTTTTGTTACCAATACTTTTAGATTTTATTCAACTTATGAACCAAAAAAATTTAGAATATTCATTTGTTTTTCATTCTACAGATGAAAACAAAGAATTTATTGTTAATTCAATTAAAGATAAAAAAATTAAAAATTTAAATGTTATTTCTGATGATGACTTAAAATCTCAAGTTTTATCTAAATCTATTTTTGCAATTTGTAAGTCTGGAACTGTTTCCTTACAAGTATGTAGTGCTCAAATTCCCTCAATCATTATCTATAAATTAAATTTTATAAATTTTATGATTTTTAAATTTTTAGTTAATGTAAAATTTGCTAATATTATTAATATTATTAATAATAAAGAAGTAATTCCCGAGCTTCTACAAAGTGAATGCAATGCTAATGAAATTTTTAAGTCAGTTAATTATTTATTAAAAAAACCAGAGTTAATTAGAAAACAACTTGAGGAGTGCAATAAAACTTTAGAAGGGATTAGATCTAAATCCTCATCTTCTACCGAGGCATCATTAATTTTACAAAATTATCTTGTTAGTTAATCTTTTTGTCACTTCTTCTTTGCCTAATGATATGATTATATCATAAATACCTGGTCCAAACTTTGAACCGGTTAAAGCTATTCTTAATGGTTGACCAACTCCTTTAAAATTTGTGTCATTAGATTTAATAAGCCCATTAATTATTGGCTCTAATGCTTCTTTGTTAAGTTCAGTAATTTTTCCAAATTCATTTTTAAAGTCTAAAATGACTTTTTTGGCTTTGTTATCAATCAATTTAAGATCTTCTTGATTAAAATTGATTTCATCAACTATTATATACTGACCATTAATAAATATATCTTCTAATGTTTTGGCTTTATTTTTTAAGAAAGCTAGGGATTTTTTAATTTTATCTTGTTTTTCAGATTTAATTTCATCTTTAAATAATTTACAATAATCCATAAACTGGTCGTATAAATCTTTTTCATTAATACTTTTTATATAGTGTTCATTCATTGATAGAATTCTGCTCATATCAAGTTTTGATGGTGATTTGCCTATTCCTTCCAAACTAAAATGTTTTATACTCTCATCTAAAGTAAATATTTCTTTATCTTTGAAAGACCAACCCAATCTGAGTAGGTAATTTCTAAGAGCATCAGGCATGATACCGATTTTAGAATAATCATCTAATGTTGAAGCCTTATCTCTTTTTGAGAGTTTTTTTCCCTCAATCGTATGGATTAATGGTATGTGAGCAAAAGAAGGCAAGTCCCAATTCATTGCTTGATAAATTTGAATTTGTTTAAAAGTATTTATTTTATGATCATCTCCTCTAATGATATGAGTCATATTCATTTGATGATCATCTACAGAGGCTGATAAGTTATATGTAGGAGTACCATCATTTCTTAATATTATAAAATCTTCGATAGTGTTGTTTTCTATTTCCACATCACCTTGAACTAAATCTTTCAGTATAGTAGATCCTTCTATTTTACTTTTAAACCTTATGACTGGCTTTATATCTTTTGGTGCATCAGTTTCTTTTTTATCCCTCCATTTTCTATCGTAGATATAAGGAATTTTTTTTTGCCTTGATCTCTTCTTTTGTTCTTCTATTTCCTCGTTTGAACAATAACATTTGTATGCATAACCATTTTTTAATAATTCATTAGCAATTTTAATATGATCGTCTACTTTTTTTGATTGAATATATTCTTCTCCATCGTGAGTAATACCTATCCATTTTAGAGATTGTATAATTTGTTTTTTATATTCATCTTTTGATCTTTCCTTGTCGGTATCTTCAATTCTTAAATAAAAATCACCATTTTGGTTTTTAGAATATAACCAATTAAATAGAGCAGTTCTTATTCCACCAATATGTAGTGGACCAGTAGGTGATGGAGCAAATCTAGTTGCTACTTTTTTCATTGAAATTGTTTAGACTATTTTACTAGAAGTTTCTATATAAAGATACTAAAACGCCTTGAACTTTAACTCTATCTGGACCAAAGATTTTAGTTTCGTAGTTTTTATTGGCGCTTTCTAATGCAACTACCTTGCCTTTTTTTCTAATTCTTTTAAGCATTGCTTCATGTTCATCTATTAAGGCTACTACAATTTTCCCGTTATCTGCAGTATCGGTTCTTTTGATAATAACTGTATCACCTTCGTTAATTCCTGCCTCTATCATTGAGTCACCTTGAACTTTTAGACCAAAATAGTCCCCGTTCTTTTCTAAATTGCTTGGTAAAGGAATTCTTGAAACCTCATTTTGTATAGCTTCAACAGGTGTCCCTGCTGCTATCTTACCTAAAACTGGCACTTCAACATCGTCAGATAATGGTTTTTCTTCATCTAAACCACCCTTTATAACGCTAGGAGAAAAACTGTTATAAATATCATTAGCTGATGCGGTTTCTGGCAATTTGATAACTTCTAGAGCTCTTGCTTTATGAGCAAGTCTTTTAATAAATCCTCTTTCTTCCAATGCACTAATTAATCTATGGATTCCTGATTTAGACTTTAAATTTAACGAGTCTTTCATCTCTTCATACGAGGGAGATACACCTGAGTTTCTCAACTTCTTGTTGATAAATAACAGCAGGTTTTTTTGTTTTTTAGTAAGCATAAGAACAAATATCGTACAAAGTCTGTTCTACAAAAGTTCTCTACAATTCACAATAGTAAAAAAAGCCAATAAAATAGGGTATTATTCAACTAAAGAACTGAAAAAATAGAATTATTATCAAGATCCTTCAAAAGTGATTCACCAATTAAAAAAGTTTTAATAGAAGTTTTTTTAGATAATTCTAAGAGTTCATCTTTTGTTTTAATACCACTCTCAGAAACTAATGGCCCCTTATGATTTATTAATACATCATGAATATCGTAAGTTGTATTTATATCTGTTTTTAAAGTTTTTAGGTTTCTATTATTTATACCAATCAAAGCTTCATTAAAACGCAAAGCTCTTTTAGCTTCCTCTACAGTATGTACCTCTACAATTATTGACATATTATGTTTTAAAGCTTCATCATATATTTCTGATGCTAGATTATCCGATACTCCAGCCATAATTATAAGTATTGCATCTGCCCCATAACTTTTAGCAAGTGGTACTTGATACTTATCAATAAAGAAATCTTTACAAAGAATAGGTAGGTCTATTTTTTCTTTTATTTTACTTATATGTAAAGAGTTTCCTAAAAAAAAATCTTCTTCCGTGAGTACTGATAAACAAGTAGCTTTATTTTGGTAATATATATTCGCTATCTGCACAGGGTCATAATTATCAAGGATTACCC
>QBYM01000021.1 GCA_003282825.1 Pelagibacteraceae bacterium AG-325-J17
TTACTGCTAATTCGTAATGGAATGTTGGATCATAAGAAATACAGTTTGGTATTGTTGATGCCATCAAATGACTGTGGCCATCTTGATGTTGCAGTCCCTCTCCAGCTAATGTTGTTCTTCCAGCTGTAGCACCAATTAAAAAACCTCTCGATTGGCTGTCAGCTCCTGCCCAAGCAAAATCTCCAATTCTTTGGAAACCAAACATAGAATAAAATAAGTATATGGGTATCATTTCTATATCATGATTTGTGTAGGAAGTTCCTGCAGCTATCCAAGAAGACATGGCTCCTGCTTCAGTAATTCCCTCTTCTAATACTTGACCACTTTTTTCTTCTTTGTAAGAACTTAGTTGAGCAGCATCTTCAGGTTCATACTTTTGGCCTTCATGAGCATATATTCCAACCTTTTGAAAAAAACCCTCCATACCAAATGTTCGAGCTTCATCGGGAATAATTGGAACCAGTCTTGGTGCAACATTTTTATCCCTAAGTAAACTTGTAAGCATTCTTACTAACGCCATTGTAGTAGACATCTCCTTTTTACCAGTAGATTCTTTCATATTATCAAAAATATTTTTAGGTGGTGCTTTTATAGATTTAGCATAAGTTGTCCTCTCAGGAATAAATCCACCAAGTTGAAGTCTTCTTTCTTTTAGATATTTAATCTCAGCTGAACTAGTATCAGGTTTATAATATTCAATATTTTTTACTTGATCATCTGTCAATGGAACATCAAACCTATCTCTATAGTACATTAAATCATCAATATCTAATTTTTTTGTTTGATGCGTAGTGTTAACGCTTTCTCCACTTTTACCCATCCCATAACCTTTTATTGTTTTAGCAATTACAACTGTTGGGCTTCCAATGTTTTTTGAAGCTTTATCATATGCAGCAAAAACTTTATGGGGATCATGACCACCTCTATTTAGCCTCCAAATATCTTTGTCAGATAAACTTGAAACTAATTTTTCTGTCTCTGGATATTTTCCAAAAAATTTTTCTCTAACAAAAGCACCATCTCTTGCTTTTATCGCTTGGTATTCTCCATCGACTGTTTCATTCATTATCTTAACAAGATGGCCTGACTTATCATTTGCTAATAATGAGTCCCAATAAGATCCCCAAATAACTTTAATCACATTCCAACCAGCGCCTCTAAAAATTCCTTCTAATTCTTGAATTATTTTTCCATTGCCTCTAACTGGACCATCCAATCTTTGTAAATTACAATTGACTACAAAAATTAAATTATCTAATTTTTCTCTTGATGCTAAACCAATAGCGCCTAAAGACTCCGGTTCATCCATCTCACCATCTCCTAAAAAAGCCCAAACTTTTCTTCCTTCATCTTTAATAAGGCCCCTGTTGATCAGATACTTCATATATCTAGCTTGGTAGATTGCTAACATTGGACCTAAACCCATTGAAACAGTGGGAAATTGCCAAAATTTTGGCATTAACCAAGGATGAGGATAAGAAGATAAACCTCCAGGATTCACTTCTTGCCTAAAACTATCCAATTGTTTTTCACTAAGTCTTCCCTCTAAAAAAGCTCTTGCATACATACCTGGAGCACTATGACCTTGAAAATAAACTAAGTCTCCTCCAAATTTATTATTTTTCGCTCTCCAAAAATGATTCATACCCACATCATAAAGAGTTGCTGCAGAAGCAAATGTACCTATGTGACCACCAAGTTCAGGAAACTTTTTATTAGCTCTTACTACCATAGCTGCAGCATTCCATCTAATCAAAGATCTAATTCTTCTTTCTATATTTTGATCTCCATTAGATTTTTGTTCCTCACTGACTGGTATAGTATTTATGTAAGGGGTATTTTGCGTATAAGGAATATTTGCACCTTCTCTATAGGCTTTATTTATTAACTCCTTTATTAAATAATGAGCCCTTTGATTCCCATCTTTGTGAATTACTGCAGACAAAGATTCCAACCACTCATTTGTTTCAGTTGGATCAATATCACCTTTGTTAACAACTTGAATATTATCAGTTTTATTTTCTTCTTTTATTAAAATTTTATTTGTGGTTTTTTGACTTTGAGCTCCAAGCTTTTCAATTATTTCTTCTTGAGATTCTTTTAATGAATTTTCAGCCTCTTTTATTAAATTTTCAGTATTTTTGGGTACGTCCTCTGCTGCTTTTGTAGAAATTTTTGTCCCTGTTGTCGTAAGTAATAAATCACCTTTTGAAACTTTATCTCCAATTTTTACATTAACTGTTTCTATTTTACCTTCAATAGTTGATGGAATTTCTACACTTGATTTGTCACTTTCAATAGTAACTATTGGATCATTTTTTTTTATTTCTTGACCTTCTTGTACTAGAATTTCTATTACTTCAACACCTTCAAATTCTCCAATATCAGGAACTAATAATTTTTCAGTCATTAATTATGTTTTATACACCATAAATGCTTAGTAAATTGCAAATTTTAACACATTCTGTTCAATTTTTTGACATTCTTTAAGTTCAAATTAATAAAATGATTAAAAAATTATTAAATGTACTTATTCAACCAAAAGTTAACACCTATATAGATGCTAAAACATGGATTCAAAAAATTTTATTAGAGAAGAAATACGGAAAAATTAGTTCCTAATTTCTTTCAACGCATATTGCAATACCCATACCTCCACCAATACAAAGTGAGGCACATCCCTTTTTTTTATTAAGTTTTTTCATTTGATATATTAAAGAAATTAATATTCTTGCTCCTGATGCTCCAATTGGATGACCTAAAGCTATAGCTCCACCATTAATATTCACTTTGCTTATATCAATATTCAGTTCTTTAATAACTGCAATAGTTTGTGCTGCAAAAGCTTCATTTATCTCAAATAGATCTATATCCTCTAATTTCCAGTTAGCTTTTTTAACAGCTTCTTTAATTGCTCCAATAGGTCCTAATCCCATAAGTGAAGGATCTACCCCAACTGACGCCCAAGATACTATTCTAGCCAACGCCTCAAGAGATTTTTTTTCAGACTCTTCTAAACTTAATAACATTAAAGCGGCTGCTCCATCATTGATGCCTGATGAATTTCCTGCAGTGACTGTTCCATTTTCTTGAAAGACTGTTTTTAATTTTTGTAAATCCTTTAAGGTTAAATTATTTCTTGGATGTTCATCAAGTTTTAAGGTATTTCCGTTAAAATTTACCTCAATTATTTCTTTTTCAAAGTTTTTATTTTTTATTGCTGCTAAAGTTTTTTTTTGAGAATTTAATGCAAATTCATCCTGTTCATCTCTCAAAATATTGAATTTCTTTGCAACATTTTCAGCCGTTACACCCATGTGATAATTCTTAAATGCATCAAGTAATCCGTCATTCATCATTACATCTAAAAATTTGTTTTCTGAATTTTTTTTTTCATTTTCTTTAAGAGCTATTTGGGGGGCGATTGACATGTTTTCTTGTCCGCCAGAAATAACTATTTTTGAGTCTCCCAATTTAATTGATTGAAATCCTGAAATTATAGCTCTTAATCCTGAACCACAAACTTGATTTACAATATAAGCAGGTTTTGAAACAGGTATTCCTGCATTGATTGCAGCTTGTCTAGCAGGATTCTGTCCCATTCCTGCAGTTAAAACTTGACCCATAATTATTTCATCTACTTCATGAGGATTTACATTGCTTCTTTTTAAAACCTCATTAATTACTATCGATCCAAGTTGATGTGCTCTTATGTCTTTAAGGGACCCATTATAAGTACCTATAGGAGTTCTTACTGCCTCTACTATAACTACATCTTTTGAATTATCACCCATGAAATTTAGTTTTCTCTTGTAGTTAAAATACACTAAAAATTGTTATATTATAATTAAATAAAATTAAAAATGCGCCTGTAGCTCAACTGGATAGAGCGCTTGGCTACGGACCAGGAGGTTCTGGGTTCGACTCCTAGCAGGCGCACCAAGAAAAGGTAAATATGTTTGATTGGTTTTTAAAATCTTCACTACAAAAATCTGTAATCTATTTTTTTATATTAATTTTTATAATTTTATTAATTTTAACTTTTGTATTATAATAAATAATGTCTAAAGATTTTGAACAAATTAGCTTAAATCCTGGATTTATGAAACATAATGGAGGTGTTTTGTTCAGAAATATTTCAGAAAATGAATATGAATTTAAAACTAAAATTAACAAAAATCATTTAAATATGGCTGGTATAACTCATGGTGGATATCTATCTGCTTTAATTGATGCTGGTGCTGGTACAGCTGCTCATAGATCTGCTGAGAATGCACCATGTGTAACAATTTCATTGGATTTAAAATTTATAGGGGCATCAAAAGTTGATGACGAAATAATTGGAAAAGTTAAAATACTTAAGAAAACAAAAACTTTAGTTTTTTTGTTCTGTGAATTAAAATGTAATGACAAAATTATTACCTCAGCTTCGGGAGTTTGGAAAATTTTAGCTAAAAGATAAATGAGAACTTTTTATTCTCTGATTCGGTCATGTTTTAGTCTATTTTTGTTCTATACGTCTAACAAGATCTAGTAGGTAAAAAAAAAAGTATACTAAAAGTAGAAATGACTAAATATAAAATTACTGCTGTTCTAGGTCCAACAAATACGGGGAAAACCCATTTAGCAATAGATACTATGTTGTCTTTTGATAGTGGAATGATTGGTTTTCCTTTACGATTATTAGCTCGAGAGGTTTATGACAAAGTCATCAAAAAAATTGGTTTAGATAAGGTTGCTTTAATCACTGGGGAAGAAAAAATTATACCAACAAATGCAAAATATTACTTATGCACTGTTGAGTCTATGCCTATAGATAAACACTTAGATTTTGTGGGCGTAGATGAAATACAAATGTGTGCAGATCATGAACGTGGACATATTTTTACAGATAGACTTCTTAATATGAGAGGAACTAAATTAACAATGCTAATGGGTTCAAATACTATTAAAAATATTATTTCAAAGTTAGATGATGATGTAGAATTTATTAATAGAAACCGATTATCTAAACTTTCATATGCTGGACATAAAAAAATTTCAAGAATACAAAGAAAAACTGCAATTATAGCTTTTTCAGCAGAAGAAGTTTATGCAATCGCAGAATTAATCCGGAGACAAAAGGGAGGAGCAGCAATAGTGATGGGCTCTCTTAGTCCAAAGACAAGGAACGCTCAAGTTGAATTGTATCAGTCAGGTGATGTAGATTTTCTTGTTGCTACTGATGCTATAGGCATGGGAATTAATATGGATCTTGATCAGGTTTATTTTTCAAATTTAAAAAAATTTGATGGTAAAAAATTACGAAAACTTAATCTATCTGAAATTGGACAAATTGCAGGAAGAGCCGGTAGATATCTAAATGATGGTAATTTTGGTATCACAGGTCAATGTAAAGAGATTAGTGCTGAAGAGGTTAATTTATTAGAAAGTCATAAATTTGAAGAAATTCAATCCCTATTTTGGAGAAACTCTGATTTAAACTTTAATAATCCCTCATCTTTAATAAATTCGTTAGATGAAAAACCAAAAAAAAAATGGTTGAGAAAAATACATGAATGTGAAGATGAGAGAGCTCTTAAATTTTTTTTGAGAGATATAAATTTAAAAGATATTGAATTTAATAGAGAAAAGCTAATTCTTTTGTGGGAATGTTGTCAAATACCAGATTTTGTAAAAAAAACTTATGGAAATCACTACGATGTAATTGCAAGTGTTTTTAAATATTTAAACAGTAATAAATCAAGAATAAGTGATAATTACATGCGATTACAACTAATGAAATTAGATAAATTAGATGGAAATGTAGATTCTTTATCAAATAGAATTGCAAATGTTAGAACTTGGTCATATGTTTCAAATAAAAAAAATTGGGTAGAAAATCAAAACTATTGGATAGAAAAAACAAAATCTTTGGAGGACAAACTTTCAGATAGACTACATGAAGAACTTACAAAAACCTTTATTGATAAAAGAGCTAGTATTTTGGCGAGAGGTTTAAAACAGGATATGAAATTTGATACAAAAATTTTAGATAATAATGAAGTTATGATTGATGATCAATTCATTGGTAAAATTAATGGTCTTAAATTAGAGCTAGATTTAAAAAAAGGAGCTTTAGAAACTGATATTAAATCTCTTAAAAAGGCAGCAAGGCAAACAGTTGGTCCGGAACTTGAAAAAAGAATTCAAATTATAATTGAAACAAGTTTAATTGATCTTGAAAATGATTTTAAAATATATTGGAAAGACTCACCTATCGCAAGATTATTATCAGGAAGAGACTACTTAAATCCAAATATTGAATTAATTGTTGATGATATTTTAGAGAAAAATCAAAGTCAAAAATTACTTGAATTTCTAGAAAATTGGTTAAAAAATAAAATCAATATGACTTTAAAAAGTCTTATTGATTTAAAAAATCTTAAAGAAAAAAATTCCTCTATGAAAGCTTTAGCTTATCAACTTTATGAGAATAATGGAGTTCTTAAAAGAGATCAGGTGTCTGAATATTTAAAGAAGTTAGGACAAAACGAAAGAAAGATTTTAAGAGATCTTGGTGTTAAATTTGGAAGATATCATGTCTTTTTATATAGATTAATAAAACCTGATGCTGTCTCGTTACGAACCTTACTTTGGAAAAATTATAACCAAAAAAATTTCACTCTTAAACCACCTACTTTTGGGTTAAATTTTTTAGATAATAATAAAGTTAAAGATAGAAATTTTATGTTACTTTGTGGATTTGAAAAGTTTGAAAATTTTTTTGTAAGAATTGATATTTTAGAGAGACTATTTGTTCAAATCATTAATTCTAGTTCTGAAAAAGAAAAACAAGTGAAAATGATGCCAGAAATGCTAAATTTATTAGGATGTAATAAAG
>QBYM01000022.1 GCA_003282825.1 Pelagibacteraceae bacterium AG-325-J17
TAATGAAATCTATAAAAATAGAAAAATTTGGTGGACCCGAAGTTCTTAAAATACAAGAAATAGAGGTCGGAAAACCTGGTCCGAAAGAAGTTTTAATAAAAAATAATTCTATTGGATTAAACTTTATTGATATCTATCATCGAACTGGACTTTACCCTATTCCACTTCCTAGTGGAATTGGGCTTGAGGCTTGTGGACAAATTGAAGAAGTTGGTTCAGAAGTAAGTTTATTTAAAGTGGGTGATAGAGTTACACATGCATCAATGCCTATTGGTGCCTACTCAGAAAAACAAGTTATGCCCGAAGAAAAATTAGTTTTAGTTCCAGATGGTATTTCAGATGAGGTAGCATCATGTATTACTTTAAAAGGAATTACTGCAGAATATTTATTACATAGGGCCTATCTTTTAAAAAAAGGTGATAAAGTTTTATATCACGCTGCAGCGGGTGCTTTAGGTCAAATTTTATGTCCATGGGCTAATGCTTTAGGTGCTGAGGTTATTGGAACTGTTGGATCAAAAGCAAAAGAGGAAACTGCAAAAAAAAATGGTTGTCATCATGTTATTAATTATTCAGAAAAAGATTTTGTTGAAGAGGTAGAAAAAATAGTTGGAAAAAATGGTATTGATGTTGTTTACGATGGTGTTGGTGTAAAAACATTCAAAGGTTCAATCGAGACATTAAAGGTAAGAGGGATGATGGTAGCTTTTGGAAATGCCTCTGGTTATGTAGATACATTAGATATCAAAAAAGATATTAACGCTAAAGGTTTATTTTTTACTCGTCCATCTATTGCTCATTACACTATCAAAAGAGAAGAGCTTGTCGAGTCAGCAAAAAAAGTTTTTGATGCTATTTTGTCTAAAAAATTTACTGTTAAAATTTCAAAAAAGTATTCTCTTAAAGATGCTGCACAAGCTCATAAAGATCTAGAAGCTAGATTATTGACTGGACCTGCGGTAATAATTCCTTAATCAACATTAACATCCATATCAGACATATGTAGCTTAAGAGCATTCGTAGAAATATGGATTTCTCGAATGAAAAAAATAATTGAAATAATCATAGACAAACAACATGATCCAAAAATTACTCTTGCCATAAAAACCTCAGCTAAGTAGAGAGCAAATACAGTAAGCATATTAAACAGAAAGCCAAAAGCCGCAAATAAGATTGTCCATCTTAAAAGAGTAATCCTTGTACTTAAGTTGATAAATTGTTTTTTCCATTCTGCTGGAATATGTTTTTCATAAACATGTTCGTCATGCAGTTGCCTAATTAAGATACTTAGCGAGTGAAATCGATTACTATAGACGCCCATCAATAGAGGAATGGCTGGAAACATTAACGCTGTAACAGTGTAATCTATATTCATACGAATCAATTTGATTATCAATCCTGCCTTTGTTATTTACAAGTAAAATTTATGAACCAATTAAACTTATTTGTTGAACTAACAAGGCTCAAAAAACCAATAGGCTATATGTTGCTTTTTTGGCCATGTGCATGGGGTCTAACACTAGTTTATAATTTTTCTGAAAGTCTAGACAAATATTTTTTTTATTTAATTCTTTTTTTTCTTGGAGCTATCTTAATGAGATCTGCGGGTTGTATAGTTAATGATATTTTGGACAGAAAATTTGATAAAAAAGTTTTTAGAACAAAAAATAGACCTATTGCATCAGGAAAAATTTCTGTTCATTTGGGAATTTTTTACGTGATCACTTTATGTTTTTTTGCTTTTATAATTTTAATAAATTTTAATTATTTTACAATTATAATGGCATTAGGATCAATGCCTTTAGCTTTTACCTATCCTTTAATGAAAAGATATACTTATTGGCCACAATTATTCTTAGGTATCACTTTTAATTATGGATTAATATTAGGCTGGACATCAATTTCAGGTCAGCTAGATATAATTCCAATAATCTTTTATTTTGGAGCCATATTTTGGACACTAGGTTACGACACAATTTATGGATATCAAGATATACAAGATGATGAAATTATAGGATTAAAATCAACTTCAATAAAATTTAAAGGGACAGCAAAGTATTTTTTAATGATAGCTTATTTAATTTTAATAATTTCATTTTTAATAGGAGGATATACAATGAGTTTTAATTTATATTATTATCTTTTTTTAATTTTGCCAATATCACATCTATTTTTTTACCAAATAAGAATATTTGATCCAAGTAATCCTAATATATGTTTAAAAATTTTCAAAAGTAATAATTATCTTGGGTTCATAATATTAATTAATATTATCTTAGGTAAAAATATATTATGAACAAAGTAAAAATATTTAAAAGAGTTTATCAAGACTATACAAAAAAATATATAAAACAAATTTTCTTAGCTATATTTTTTTCTTTATTGGTAGCTGGAAGCACATCTTCTATTGCTTGGCTTCTAGATCCTGCAATAGAAAAAATATTTATAGAAAAAGATCAATCTCTTTTAGTAATAATACCTGGAATGATAATTATTGCTTTTACAGTAAAAGGTGTTTCTCTTTATGTTGCAAAAGTTATTATGATTAACGTAGCCGAAAATATTAAAAAAAAACTTCAATACGATATGCTTGGCACTCTGATCAGTGCAGACACTCAATCAATTGATGAAAAACACTCAGGTAAATTTATTTCAAACCTTACTTACGATGTTCTTCATATAACTACTTTATTAAGCAATGGGATATTAAATCTTTTTAAAGACAGCTTAACTTTAATTGGTTTACTTACAGTAATGTTCTTACAAAATTGGAAACTTTCTTTAATAGCAATAGTCTTAATACCAATAGCAAGTATCGCAGCAAGAAGTTTGGGTAAAAGAATGGGTAAAGTTACAACAGAAGCTCAAGAAAAATCTGCTTTTTTAACCAGATATTTAGTTGAATTATTTAAAAACCATAAACTAACAAAAATTTTTCAAAAAGAAAAATATGAAACAATTAGAGCTAATAATTATTTAAACCAATTAAAGGAAAAGAGTATAAAGATTGGTGTTGTAATAGTAAGGATTTCACCAATTATGGAAGTTCTTACTGGGGTAATGATTGCAATATTAATCTTTTATTCTGGAAAGTTAATAGCAAACGATGAACTTAGTGTGAATAATTTCTTCTCTTTTCTTGCAGCCATGATGCTTGCTTATCAACCTGTGAGATCTTTATCGACTTTAAATATTATTGTTAATCAAGGACTTTCTGCAGCTGGCAGAATTTTACCAGTTATAGATACTAAAAGTTTAATAAAAGACACAGAAAACGCAAAGCAAATTAATATTAAAAATGCTAATATTAAATTTAAAGATGTTCTTTTTAGCTATAAAAAATCTGATGGAGACGTATTAAAAAAGATAGATTTAAATTTTGATGGAGGTAAAATGACTTCACTAGTTGGACATAGTGGATCAGGAAAATCAACAATATTAAACTTAATTCCCAGATTTTATGACAGCATAAGTGGAGATATTACTATAGACGATCAATCAATTTATAATGTCACGATCCATTCACTCAGAAATAGCATTTCTTTGGTGAGCCAAGAAACAACATTATTTGATGATACTATTAAAAATAATATTAAATATGCAAACTTAGATGCAACTGATCAAGAGATTTTTGATGCTGTAAAACTATCTCATTGTGATGAATTTATTAACAAACTACCTAATAAATATGAAACTTTAATTGGTGAAGATGGAGTAAGATTATCAGGTGGGGAAAAACAAAGAATCTCTATCGCTAGAGCAATGCTTAAAAAAAGTTCTATTATTCTTTTGGATGAAGCAACTTCATCTTTGGACTCAGAAACTGAAACTAAAATTCAGGATGCTTTAAAGATTTTAACAAACAATAAAACTACAATAGTAATTGCTCATAGACTCTCTACAATTTTAAATTCAAATAATATTTATGTTATAGACTCTGGAGAAGTAATTGATAATGGTAAACATGAAGAATTACTAGTTAAATCAAAAATTTATAAGAATTTTCATGACAAACAAATTCAGAGATAATGATTTTTTTTATTTATCAATTTATTATTTCAATTTTATTAATTTTTTCTCCTTTCATTATAATTTTTAGAATTATAAAAAAAAAAGAAAACAGACTGAGAGTAAAAGAAAAATTTTGTTTTCCATCAAAAAAAAGAGGTGAGGGTAAACTTATTTGGTTTCATGGATCAAGCGTGGGAGAAATAATGAGTTTTA
Organism: Pelagibacteraceae bacterium AG-325-J17; assembly: GCA_003282825.1. Taxonomy (GTDB): domain Bacteria; phylum Pseudomonadota; class Alphaproteobacteria; order Pelagibacterales; family Pelagibacteraceae; genus Pelagibacter. Next base: position 4,225 of record QBYM01000022.1, read on the forward strand.
TTCCATTAATTAAAAAATATGAAAATGATAAATCTATATGTAAGATTTTAATTACTTCTAGCACTTTAAGTTCAGCAAAAATTTTAGAGAAAATTAAATTTAAAAAAACTATTCATCAATTTTTTCCAATAGATCTCTTTTTTTTTTCAAATAATTTTTTAAATTACTGGAAACCTAACATTGCTATTTTTATAGAGTCAGAGATCTGGCCAAGTATGTTTAAATCAATTAAAAAAAGAAATATTCCTTTAGTTCTGTTAAATGCCAGAATAACTAAAAAAACTTTTTTTCGGTGGCATCAATTAAGAAATTTTTCAAGATCAATTTTTAATTTAATTGATATCGCTTATCCCCAAAATTTAGAAACAAAAAAATATCTTAAAAAATTTAAGGTAAAAAAAATTAGGTTTATCGGAAATTTAAAGTTTATTGAAAATGATAAATCAAAATATAATCCTACTGATAAAAATTTGTTTTTACAATTCAAAAATCATGAAACATTTATTGCCGCAAGTACCCATGATAAAGAAGAATTATTTACGGCAAAAGTTCATAAAATTTTAAAAAAGAAGAAAAAAAACTTAATTACAATTATAATTCCAAGACATATAAATAGAGTAGGTCAAATAATTAATGGAATAAAATCATTGGATCTTAATGTCATAACTCACAGTTCAAAAAATAAAAAACTAAAGAATATAGATATTTATATTGTTGATACTTTTGGTGAGTCTAAAAAATTTTATAAAATATCAACCTCAGTGTTTTTAGGTGGATCTATAGTTAATAAAGGTGGGCAGAACCCTTTGGAGCCCGCTCGTTTTGGTGCAAAAATACTTCATGGACCTAATGTAGATAACTTCAGGGAAGTTTATAAATATTTAAATAATTTAAAAATATCTAAAAAAGTGAAAACCCCTTTAGAATGTTCTAATTTAATAGTTTTTAAAAAAAATATGAAAAATGTTAGAAAAATGAAATATCTTGGAGAAAAAATTCTTAAAAAAACCTTAAATGAGCTTGATAAAACAATAAATAATGAAATTGAATAAACCCAAATTTTGGGATTATAAAAAACCAAATATTATATCTTTTATTCTTTGGCCTATTTCAGTCATAATACAAATTATCCACTTTTTAAGATCCACCATCCAGCATAAAAAAGAATATTCGTCAATCAAAACAATTTGCATTGGTAATATTTACTTGGGAGGAACTGGCAAAACTTCACTTAGTCTTAAAATTAAAAAAATTTTAGAAGAAAAAAAAATTAAAACATGCTTTATTAAAAAATATTACCCAGATCAAATTGACGAGCAAAAAATTTTAAAAGAAAATGGCATGCTTTTTACAGCCAGTAATAGACAAATTGCAATAAATAAAGCAATAAAACAAAGTTATCAAACAGCAATCTTTGACGATGGTCTACAGGATTTTTCCATAAATTATGATTTAAGTTTTGTTTGCTTTAACAACATCAACTGGATTGGAAATGGATTTACTATTCCAGCTGGCCCTCTTAGAGAAAATCTAAATAATTTGAAAAAATATAAAAATTTATTTTTGAATGGTAATAATGAAAATTTAAAAAACATTAAAGAATATATCTTAAAAATTAATCCAACTATAAATATTTATGAAGGAAGATATGTTGCATTAAATATTAATGACTTTGATAAAAAAGATAAATATTTGGCTTTTTCAGGAATAGGAAATCATAAAACATTTATATCAATGCTTAAAACTAACAAATTTGATATCATTAAAGAATTAGAATTTCCT
>QBYM01000023.1 GCA_003282825.1 Pelagibacteraceae bacterium AG-325-J17
ATTTACTACAAAAATAAATTATGGTTTCTATTATTCACTGATGGCAAAATAAGAACTTATAAAGGAATCATCTTAACTTGCCCTTTTCCACAACTTAAAAAACTTTCAGAAAAATTTATAAATAACACATTTATAAAAAGAAAATTAAAAATGGATGCAAATATTACAGTTATGATTGCAATTAAAAAAAATAAAAAATCACCTAGCAGTTTTCTTTTTGATGACCCAGTCTTAGGTTGGGCAGGTAATGAAAATGCAAAAAAAAGATTTAAATCAAAATATGATTTATGGACACTTCAAAGTACCTTTAAATGGGCAAACAAAAATATAGATAAAAACAAAAAAAATTTAAAAAAAAACTCAAAAATTTTAATTGATAAATTTTTTAAACTTACAAAAATTAAAAAAACTAAAGTAATTTATAGTATTAATCATGGTTGGAAATACTCATCAAATTCTAAACCTTTAAAAATAAGAAGTTATTGGGATCCTCAAAAAAAAATAGGAGTATGTGCTGATTGGTTTATTGGACCTAGATTAGAATCAGGATGGATAAGTGCACATGACTTATTTAAAAAAATTAATTAAACAATTACTCAACTTTTTTTAAACGATATTCCCAATCTCCCATTCTTGAATATGAAACTTTTAAAATTGTAGAGTTTTTTTGATTGTACCAAATATTAAAATCTAGTCTTTTATCTTTAGGTATACTCATGTCCTTGGACTTTAATGTAAAATGGTCCACTTGATAAATCTTGCCGTAGAGATCAATTTTTTTTTTACCAATAAAAGTGACTACCTGTTTTTTTATACTTCCTGAAATTGGACTAATTTGACTATCTGCCTGTAGAATTTTATGGTTCCACCAATTCCCAATAATACTATCAATAGATGTTTCACCATTGAATGAAGAGCCTTTTATTTCAAATTTATTAGTATTATTGTTAAATAATAGATTCACAAATTTTTCTTTATTATTTTGTAAAGTTTTAGAATTGTATGAAATTAATTGATCTTTATGATATTTTTCTTCTCCATAACTTTCCACTTGAAAAATGACTGCACCTAAAAGTTTTACACTGAATTTTATTTGATTAGTAACTAAAGTTTGATCACCTTTTCTGTTAAAAAAATAATAGTTATATCCAATTAACTCGCCATTTCTGAATATTTCCATTTCAAGTTTGTTATATTTATTGTAATGAGCCATATGGGCTATGGATGTAGAGGGGTAAAGTATAAGAAACAAAGTAACTATTAATTTTCTCATTTAAGAATTACATTAGTAGACTTTTTCAATAATAGAAATAACTTAATAAAAAAATGTTCTTAAAAATAAAGAAAATACCAAAGGTACATTGGAGTTCAGAGAGGCCATTCAATTTTAAGCCAAAATTTTCAACATTCTTTTTTTTATGCTTTGGTCTTACTTTATTTGGCCTAGGTGAAGGACTATTAATAGTTTCCTTCACTGGAGCTTCTCCCTGGAGTGTTCTAGCACAAGGCATTTCCTTAAATGTAAATTTAAGTATTGGAACAATAACTCTTTTAGTAAGTATTGCGGTTTTAATTTTATGGATTCCTTTGGGTCAAAGACCTGGAATGGGAACTATATTTAATGCTTTGATAATTGCTTTAATGATTGATCTTTGTATTAAGTTTGTTCCAACTCCATCCAATTATATTTATCAATTAATACTAGCTATAGTTTCAGTAATTTTAGTTGGTGTTGGTGGTGGTATATATTTAGTATCAAATCTAGGACCAGGTCCAAGAGATGGTTTAATGATAGGATTACAAAAAGTTTCAAATTTACCAATAGCAGCTGTAAGAGCAACTTTAGAAATTTTTATTGTTGGTATTGGGTGGTATTTGGGTGGTACGGTTGGAGTTGGAACTTTATTATTTGCTTTTGGAATTGGCCCTTGTGTTGCCTTTGGACTTTATTTAGTAGATAAAATATTTAATTAGGCTGCAGAGTTTGATTTTTCATTTCTTTTTCTTTCATGCGGGTCAAGAATAGCTTTTCTTAATCTGCATGATTCTGGTGTAATCTCTAAAGCCTCATCTGTGTTTAACATGCTTAACTGTTCAGCTATTGACATTTTTCTAACTGGAGTAAGCACAACATTTTCATCTGTACCTTGAGTTCTCATGTTGGTAAGTTTTTTACCCTTCATAACATTAATTATCATATCTCCTGGTTTTGGTGATAATCCAACTATCATGCCCGGATAAACTGGATCATTATGTGTTACAAACATTTCACCTCTTGCCTGTAAATTAAATATTGCAAAAGCAACTGCTTTTCCTTGTTCCATTGAAATTAAAGCACCGTTTCTTCTCCCTTCCATTTCTCCCTCAAATTTACCGTAATCATGGAAAATTCTATTAATAACGCCATTTCCTTTTGTAAGTGTAAGAAATCGACTTGTATAACCCATTAAACCTCTTGTAGGAGCATGGAAAATTAATCGCTTTTTATCTTTACCAGTATCTTTTAATTCTACTAACTTTCCTTTTCTTCTATTCATAGAGTCAATAATTTTCGATGAGTATTCTTCATCTAGGTCCATAGTAATTTCTTCAATTGGCTCAAGTTTATTTCCATCTATATCTTTTCTGTATAAAACTTTTGGTGGACTAACTGTCATTTCAAAGCCTTCTCTTCTCATTTGAGTTAGTAATATTTCTAACATTAATTCTCCTCTACCACTTACTACAAAAGAGTCATTTTCATCATTTTCTGAAAAAGTAATTCCAACATTATTCTGTGCTTCAATAATTAATCTATCTCTAATTTGAGTACTGGTAAGCTTTTTGCCTTCAGTGCCAGCCAAAGGAGATGTGTTAACTGTAATAGTAATAGACATAGTTGGAGGATCAATAGGAGTAGCAGAAATTGGTTCATTAACCTCTAAATCACAAATCGTATCAGCAACACTAGCTTTCTCTAAACCTGCAACAACCACAATATCTCCTGCTTCTCCAACTTCTATAGGAACTTTTTTTGTTCCTTCATATCTAAAAATTTTTGTTAATCTGCCTTCATCAACTTTTTCACCTTTTAGATTAATTGCTTTGATTGATTGGTTAGCCTTAGCAGTTCCTTGAGTAATTCTTCCTACTAAACTTCTTCCTAAAAAGCTATCCGCATAAAGTAATGTTGATAGCATTGCAAATGGCTTAGATTTATCTAATTCTGCTGGTTTAACATGTTCAATTATTTGATCTAAAAGAGGATTTAAATTTTCTCTTGGACCCTCTACTTCTTTATCAGCCCATCCAGATCTTCCACTTGCATACAAAACTGGAAAATCTAATTGTTCTTCATTTGCATCTAAACTTACAAATAAATCAAATGTTTCATCTAATACTTCATTAGCTCTTTGATCTGCTTTATCAAGTTTGTTGATTACAACAATAGGTTTTAATCCTTGTTTTAAAGCTTTTGACAATACAAATTTTGTTTGGGGCATAACACCTTCAGCTGAGTCAATTAATAATAAGGCACCATCAGCCATACTTAAAACCCTCTCAACTTCTGCAGCAAAATCTCGGTGACCAGGAGTATCAATAATATTTATTCTTGAATTTTTCCAATTTATTGAAGCAGGTTTTGCCAGAATAGTAATTCCTCTTTCTTTTTCAAGTTCTCCAGAGTCCATTAATCTTTCATCAACAACTTCATTTTCTCTAAATGAACCACTTTGTTTCATTAGATTATCAATTAAAGTTGTTTTGCCGTGGTCAACGTGTGCAATGATAGTGATGTTTCTTATATCGTTACTCATAATTTGTGGCTCTTATACATTAATTTTT
>QBYM01000024.1 GCA_003282825.1 Pelagibacteraceae bacterium AG-325-J17
GTGGCTGGGACTTAATTGAAAAAGAATTAAAAAAAAATAAGACAGAATTTATTCCAGTAGACTCTGAACACTTTTCAATTTGGTACGCCTTAAAAGATATAGATAGAAAATTAATAGAAAAGATTTATATCACTGCTTCAGGTGGACCTTTTTTGTATAAGCCTCTTAATAAATTAAGAAATGTAAGTTCTAAACAAGCAATGAACCATCCTAATTGGAAAATGGGAAAAAAAATATCGATAGACTCAGCAACAATGATGAATAAAGTATTTGAAATTATTGAAGCTAAAAAAATTTTTAATTTATCTTACAAAAAGTTGTCAATTTTGGTTCACCCTAAATCATATATACATGCAATAATAAAGTTAAAGAACGGTTTAACAAAAATTGTAGCACACGACACTAATATGAAAATTCCTATCTTCAATTCTTTATACTCATCAAATAATTATATTAATTCAAAAAAATTAAATCTTAAAATTTTGAATAATTTAGCATTAAAAGAAATAGATTTTAAAAGATTTTCTGTGATTAAGATTTTAAGTAAACTGCCTGAAAATTCTTCATTGTTTGAAACCATTTTGGTCTCAATCAATGATAAATTAGTTGAATTATTCTTAGCTAACAAAATTAAATTTACTGATATTCCTAAAAAAATGCATAATATGCTCGATTTAAATGAATTAAAAAAATATAAAATGATTAAACCTAGAAAAATTAATGACATAATTTTTTTAAATAATAAAATTAGAAGCAAGATAGAAATTAAAAACAAAATTTAACTATGTTCAATTCCATATATAAATTTAAACTTATTATTATATCTTTGTTTGTATTCATTTTATCAATGAGTAATTTGAAAGCTGAAACAGTAAACAAAATTATTGTTGAGGGTAATGATCGTGTTTCACCAGAGACTGTTATTATGTTTTCTGGAGTATCAGTGAACGATGATTTATCTGAAAACAATCTAAATCAAGTTTTAAAACAATTATATGGATCAAATTTTTTTGAGTTAGTATCTGTAAAAATAGAAAATAATATTTTAAAAATTAAAGTCAAAGAATATCCTATTATTCAAAACGTTATATATGAAGGTGTTAAGTCAAGTGAAACACTTGAAGAAATTAAAAAGGAAGTTAATTTAAAATCCAGATCCTCTTTTAATGAGATTTTATTAATTAAAGACAAAGAAAATATAGCAAGTAAACTTAAAAATTTAGGATATTATTTTGCAGAAATTGAAACTTCAGTTGAAGAACTTAGTGACAATAAAGTCAATCTTGTTTTTAATATTTCCATTGGCAAAAAAGCAAAAATTAAAAAAATATCTTTCATAGGTAATAAAATTTATAAAGATAAAAAACTTAAAAGCATTATATTGAGTGAGGAATATAAAGCATGGAAATTTTTGTCTGGAAAAAAATTCCTGAATGAAACCATGATAGAATATGATAAAAGGTTACTTAAAAACTTTTATCTTAATAAAGGATATTTTAATGTTTCAATCAATTCATCATTTGCAAAGATGATTAATGATCAAGAATTTGAACTAGTATTTAATATTGAAGCTAATCCTAAATTATATTTTGGGAAATTAAATTTAAATTTACCAACTGATTTTTCTCCATCTAATTATGAAAGTTTAGAAAAATTTTTTAATAAATTAGAAAATGAGCCTTACTCGCTCTATAGAGTTGAAACTATTTTAGAAAAAATTGAAAATATTACTGTTAATGAACAATATGAATCAATTAACGCAACTGTTAAAGAAACTATTTTAGATAATAAGATTAATATCAGTTTTAATATTGAAGAAACTGAGAAAATGTTTATCGAAAGAATAAATATCTTAGGAAATAATATCACAAAAGAATCAGTTATTAGAAATCAAATTGAAATTGATGAAGGGGATCCTTTTAATTCAATCCTATATACAAAATCTTTAAATAATATTAAGTCTTTGAATTTTTTCAAAACTGTTGAAGGTGAAGTGTTAGAGGGCAACAAATTTAACTCAAAAATTATTAACATATCGGTTGTTGAAAAGGCGACGGGTGAGATTTTTGCAGGTGTTGGTACTGGAACTGGTGGATCTAATATTTCATTTGGTGTTAAAGAAAATAATTATTTAGGAACTGGGGTTTTAGTTGATACAAATTTAAGTTTGTCTGAGACAAAAGTTAAAGGAAAACTTTTTATATCTAATCCAAATTATAAAAATTCAGATAAAAGTCTTTTTTTAAATTTAGAGTCTTCAGTCATTGATCGATTATCTACTTCTGGATATAAATCTAACGTTACAGGATTTTCTTTAGGAACTGATTTTGAATATCTAGATGATTTAAAATTTGGGATATCAACTAAAAATATTATAGAAAAAATAACTGTTGATTCCAAAGCTTCTGAAAAACAAAAAAAACAAGAGGGAAATTACTTTGATAATTTTATAGGAATAGACTTTAATTACGATAAAAGAAATCAAAAATTTCAAACCACAAGTGGTTTTTTTAGTAATTATTCAGTGGATATACCAGTTCTAAGTGACACTAATACTTTAATGAATTCATACAATTATAAAATCTTTAAAGAATTGTATGATGAGAATGTAACTACACTTTCATTCTTATTAAGATCATCCACCTCAATAACTGGAGATAATATTAAGCTGTCTGAAAGATTATATATTCCAGCTAGAAAATTAAGAGGCTTTGAGGCAGGTAAAGTGGGACCAAAAGATGGAAGTGATTATGTTGGTGGTAATTACATATCAACCATAAATGCTACCTCTACAATTCCATATTTTTTAGAAAATATTCAAAATGTAGATATTGTAATGTTTGCAGATGTTGGAAATATATGGGGTGTTGATTATAATAGTTCTTTAGATAATGATGAAATTAGAAGTTCTGTTGGGGTTGGTCTTGATTGGTTAACTCCGATAGGTCCTCTAACATTTTCATTAGCCCATCCTGTAACTCAAGCAGAATCAGATGTAACAGAAATGTTTAGATTTAATTTAGGTACAAGTTTTTAATGAATTATAAAAAAAAC
>QBYM01000025.1 GCA_003282825.1 Pelagibacteraceae bacterium AG-325-J17
TGTAGCCCAGATTAATATTGAACCAGTTACATTTTCATTTTTTTTCTTACTAATTTTTAGAGTTAAGACCCCACCAATTACATAACATGTAGAGCCTAAGAGAATTAAAAGAGCTGATACAAAATTATTTTCGTCAATTAATAAGTTGTCTGAAAATAAATAAACTATGCCAGAGAAGCCAATTAAAATTCCAAAAGTTTTTATAAAATTAAATTTTTCATTTTTCGTATAAAAATGACCCAGTACAGTCGAGCTAAGGGGTGTAGTAGACATAAGAATAGCTGCAAGATTACTCTGGAGTGATTTAATTCCATAAGCAATGAGGAAAAAAGGAGCTACTAAATTAATAAATCCTATTAATGCAAACCAATACCAATCTTTTGAAAATGCTTCTATCTTAATATCTTTATAATAACAAAGTAGTAAAACAGGTATGGCTCCAAAAAAAACTCTGAGAAAAGCAATTGTCACTGGTCCAAAAGAGTAAGTTGCAATTTTGATATTAAAAAAAGCTGAAGCCCAGATTAATGCTAACAAAACTAATAATATATAATCTAGTAATTTTGGTTGTCTCATTCTATTAACTCTTCAATTGATCCTTTAGTAATTTTATTTAAGTCTTTAAAGCTAATTTTGAATACACAATTAGGATGACCTGCTGCAGCAAATAAATAATTAAATCTTTCTAAAGAACTATCAATTAGAATATTAGTTTTATTTAAATGACCTATTGGGGAAACACCTCCAATTGTGAAACCTGTGACTTTTTTTACATCATCAGCTAAGGCCATAGATGCATCTTTTATATTAAGAATTTTTTTAATTTTATTTAAAGAAGCTTTTTTGTCTCCAGCTACAAGACACAGAGTATAATTTTTTTCTGTTTTAAAAAGTAAACTTTTAACAATTGATCCAACTTCACAACCTAAAGATGAAGCAGCTTCTAAAGCTGTCCTTGCTGAACTATCAAGTATAATCACTCTCTGATTTTGATCAAATTCCCTCAGTAATTTTTCAACTCTTTTGACAGGCTCTTTAAGTAATAAAGTCATTATTCAACTTATAATTGTTAGTTATTTTTAACATTTAATTATACACTCATGTGAAAAATGCATAGGTGTTATTAAGTAAAAGAACATTCTTTAACAGTCTTTATTTGGTATCACAAGACCACAGAATTATAAAGGAGATCACATGAGCGCAAAAGATGTATTAAAAACTATCAAAGATAAAGACATCGAATACGTAGACTTAAGATTTACAGATCCAAGAGGTAAACTTCAGCATGTAACCATGGATGCTAAAATGGTCGATGATGAAATGTTGAATGAAGGTATATTTTTTGATGGTTCATCTATAGCAGGTTGGAAAGCTATTAATGAGTCTGACATGATACTTAAGCCTGATTTATCAAGAGCAATTGTAGATCCTTTTACGTCTCATAACACAATGAATCTTTTTTGTGATATTTTAGATGCAATTAAAAAAGATCCTTATGAAAGAGATCCAAGAGGAACAGCTAAAAAAGCTGAAGCTTACTTAAAAAGTTCGGGTATTGGAGATAAAGCATTTTTTGGACCAGAGGCAGAATTTTTTGTATTTGATGATGTAAGATTTAAAAATGATATGAATGAAACAGGTTTTAAAATTGATAGTAAGGAAGGCCCTTACAATTCTGGAAGAGAATATGAAAATGGAAACATGGGTCATAGACCAGGAATTAAAGGTGGTTACTTCCCAGTTCCACCGGTCGATAGTGAACAGGATATGAGAAGTGAATATTTGAAAGCAATGAAGGACATGGGTATTAAGGTTGAAAAACATCACCATGAAGTTGCTCCAAGTCAACATGAGCTTGGAATGTATTTTGGAACCTTAGTGGATCAAGCAGATAATTTACAATTGTATAAATATGCTGTTCATATGGTTTCTCATTCATTTGGTAAAACTGCAACTTTTATGCCTAAACCAGTTAAAGGTGATAACGGTTCAGGAATGCACGTACACCAATCAATTTGGAAAGGTGACACTGCATTATTTTCTGGTGATAAGTATGCTGGTTTATCCGAAACTGCATTACATTATATTGGTGGAATTTTAAAACACGCTAAAGCTATAAACGCATTTTCAAATGCAACAACTAATAGCTACAAAAGACTAATTCCAGGATTTGAAGCCCCTGTTTTATTAGCTTACTCAGCAAGAAATAGATCAGCATCATGTAGGATTCCTATTACTTTAAGTAAAAAAGCTGCAAGATGTGAAATTAGGTTTGGTGATGCAGCAGGTAACCCTTATTTAACTTTTGCTGCTATGTTAATGGCTGGTTTAGATGGAATTAAAAATAAAATTGATCCAGGTAAATCATTCGATAAAGATCTTTACGCATTATCAGAAGATGAAGTTAAAAAAATTCCAACTGTTTGTGGATCTCTAAGGGAAGCTATGGAAAGTTTAGATAAAGATAGAGATTTTTTAAAAGAAGGAAATGTTTTTACTGATGATCAAATAGATGCTTACATCGCATTAAAATTTGAAGAAATACATAATTTTGAACACACTCCTCATCCGATTGAGTTCGAAATGTATTACAGCTGTTAAATATTACTGTCTAGTTTTAGCAATTTTATTTTTGCCAGAACCTTTTTTAACAATGTAATCTTGAGTTCCATTTGCTCCAGTTTCTACAGATTTAATAAGAGATCTTATAAAACTTTTTCTCTTTTCTTTTCTGTCTTCACTATTTAGCAAATTTCTAAATTCAAAAACGTTCATACATAAAATATATCCCATCTATGCATTTATTGCAATTCTGATATGTTCAAAATGGGACTATACTTTAAATGACTCTCCACAGCCACAACGCTCGGTTTCATTTGGGTTATTAAAAACAAATGTTGAGGAAAAGTCCTCTCTCTTATAATCCATTTCTGTTCCTAAAAGATACATAACTGCAGCTGAATCGATATAAACTTTAACGCCTTTATCCTCTATTACCTCA
>QBYM01000026.1 GCA_003282825.1 Pelagibacteraceae bacterium AG-325-J17
ATTATTTTATCATGATAAATAAAATATCAGAGTTAGCAAAAACGAATAAAAAAATTTCTGATTTTCATTTAAGAGGTGGTTCGGATATTTCTTATAGAGTTTTGGGCGATATTGTAATTGAACCAAATAGTCAAATTTCTGATAAAGATTTACAAGAGTTATTAAAGAATAATTGTTCAGAATCTGAGATAAAAAAATTTGAGATTAAAAACGAATTAGATACAGCAGTAATGTTAGGTGAGTTAAGATTTAGAGCCAATTTTTACAAAACTTTAAATGGTCTGGCTGCTGTTCTCAGAAGAGTTGAAACGAAAATTCCTTTAATGGAAGATCTTAATTTACCTCAAGTTTTATTTTCATTACTAGATGCTCATAAAGGTTTAGTATTAGTTACAGGACCCACAGGTTCAGGTAAATCCACAACATTAGCTGCAATCATTAATCAAATAAATGAGTCTAGACCTGCAAATATTATTACTATTGAAGACCCTGTTGAGTTTATTCATAAAGATAAAAAAAGTATTGTTTCACAAAGAGAAGTTGGAAAACAAACAGAGAGTTTTGCTCACGCTTTAAAAGCAGCTCTTAGAGAAGATCCTGATGTAATATTAGTTGGTGAGTTAAGAGATCTTGAAACTATTGGTATGGCATTAACTGCTGCAGAGACTGGTCATTTAGTTTTTGGAACATTACACACGAGTGGTGCACCAAATACAGTAAATAGAATTATTGATGTTTTTCCTCCAGAGCAACAAGGGCAAATAAGAGCTCAATTAGCAGAATCTCTAAATATGGTGGTTACACAAAAATTATTTAAAAAGAAAGATGGCTCAGGAAGAGTGGGTGCTTTTGAAGTAATGGTTTGTAACGCGCCGATTAAAAATTTAATTCGTGAAGCTAAAATTCATCAAATTCCAAGCGTGATGCAAACAGGTCAACGTGAAGGAATGATTACAATGGAGAAATCAATTGAAGACTTAATAGGTAGGGGTGACATTTCTAATGCAGAAAAAAATAGTTAAAGGTTTTACTTTAATAGAATTATTAGTGGTTATTGCTATAATTGGTATTTTATCAGGAACAGGGGTAGTGGCTTATAATAGTTATACTTCAGCTGCAAAAGAAACTGCCACAAAAGCTAATCATACAAAAGTTGTAAATAGTATGGAGAGTGAATTTGCGAAATGTAAATTAGATAAAAGTTCTAAGATATTTAATTCTCATAAGTGTGACTCATCTAATCGTCCATCAACAGGTACTATAAACAATTATGTTAACAGTTTAGGTCTTAAAAATCCTTATGATAAAAGTCAACCTGTTGCACAATCAAATGTTTGTACATCTGGATCAATTGCAATTTCAGAAAAAGAAACAGGATCATATAATGTTGCTTATGCATCAATTAAAAAGAAGAAAAAACATACCTCTCTAGTAAGCTCTGGTTGGTCAGAAAATTATTCTAAAACTAAAACAACTTCAGTGGCTTTTACTTGTGCATCTACAGCATCTGCATCAAGCGGTCCTAAACAAACTATCTATACTTACAAACCACCTCATAGTGGACCAGGAGCTGGAATTATAGTTGATGAAAATGGTAATATGTTAGCTGGCCAAGGTGCTCATGCGTGTGGTCCAGACTGTTTTAATGGAAAAATGCCTAATTGGTATACAACAGATTCAAATGGAAACAGAATTTATCCGGGTAGAGCTGGAAGTAAATGGAGATGGGTTATGACAGAAGGTGCATCTGCAAGTGGAAATATTGCATCATCATGTAATGGTGGAAATTGTAAATATAATTTTGCTAATGGCACTTACACAGTTTTAAATTCAGGAGTAACTTATAAAGCTGGTGAGAGCATAGCAAACAGAAAAGCTGTTCCTTAAGCTCATATGAAAAAAAAAATAAAAGCTTTTACTCTTTTAGAGCTTTTAGTTGTGTTAGCTGTATTGGGTGTTTTTTCTGTAATTGCTTATCCAAATATTTCTGGTTGGATTACAGATCGTGAAGTAAAGGAAGAAGTTTACGAAACCGTTGCTTTTATTAAAGAACGTAAAGCTGAGGTCACTAGTGGCAAATATGGAATGACACAAATTGTTCTTAAACCAAATTTGGAGGTTTACACAATGAGTCCCCAAAATTTTTTTAACACTTATCAAGATATTTCATCAAATAGTTCATATAAATCCAATAGACAATGTGATTATGGATATAGACAATCAGGGTTTCAAAGGAATAGAAGTTTAGAAACTTTGAAGTTAAGTGTTTCAAATAATGATAGTGATGTTCATGTTTATCCTAATGGGGCACATAACCCTTCTAGCACTTCTCTTTGTATTACAAAAGATGGAAGTATTAAATTTATGAGATTGAGAAAAACAGACAGAGACCCTGGTACAAATCAGAATGTAGACATGTTTGTTTTTTGTTCT
>QBYM01000027.1 GCA_003282825.1 Pelagibacteraceae bacterium AG-325-J17
CGCTGTTTCTGACCTTAAAATATTTTCATTAATTTTTACTGGCTGAACACCTTTAAATGAAAGAATCTTCTCTCTTTCAGCTTCTGAAAAATCACCCTCTGGACCTACAATAATGCAAACTGGTTTATCCGTAATCTTAGATTTATCAATTTTATTATTACTGGAATTTAAGTCTGTAAAAATTAAATCTATAGAGGCAGTTTTTAAAAAATTATTTAAGTTTTGAGACTCCTCAACTATGGGTACATTAATACGGTTTGATTGTTCACTTGCTTCAATTACAATTTTTTCCAAGCGTTCTTTATTTATTTTTCTAACCACTGTCCGGTCAAAAATAATTGGTAAAAATCTTGTGATACCTAATTCTGTTGCTTTTTGAATCATAAAGTTTTGAAAATTTGATTTAATAGGAGAAAAAGCTAACCATAATTCTTTAAAATTTTCTTTTTGTCTTAATTGTTTAGTTGTTTTAAATTCAACAATATTTTTTGATATTTCTAAAACTTTTGCTTCCCATTCTCCATCTTTATTAAATAAAGAAAAAACCTCATTTTCTTTTATTCTCATCACTTTAGTTAAATAATGAGATTGAGACTTATCTAATTTATCAATCATGTCAGCAGATAATGTCGCTGAAAAAAATAATCTAATAATGCTCATTTATGTTAAGTTAGTTTATGAAAAATATTAAAGCAATAATTTTTGATGCTTACGGGACATTGTTTGATGTCAATTCAGCTGCTGAGAAATGTAAGGATAAAATTGGAGATAAGTGGGAAGGTTTTGCAAATTATTGGAGAACTACTCAACTAGAATATACTTGGTTAAGAAGCTTAATGAAAAGACACAAAGACTTTTGGCAAATTACAGAAGACAGTTTAGCTAAATCAATGAGAGCTTTTAAAATTGATCCTTCAATGAAAAATGAATTGTTAAATTTATATAAAGTTCTCTCTACCTTTAAAGAAGTTCCAGAAACTCTAAAAACATTGAAAGAAAAAAATTTTAAATTAGCTATACTTTCAAATGGGACTCCATCTCTCTTAAATGAGTTGGTTGAGAGTAATGATTTAGATGATTTATTTGATGATTTATTTTCTATAGAAGAAGTAGGAATTTATAAGCCAGACTCAAAAGTCTACGACTTACCTATTAAAAAATATAAAATTGAAAAAAATGAAGTTGCTTTCTTGAGTGCAAATACATGGGATGTCTCAGGAGGGGGGAATTATGGCTTTAACTCGATTTGGGTGAATAGGAATAATAATATTTTTGACAATTTGGATTATAAGCCTCAAAATGAAATTAAAAATTTAAGTGAACTAACAAAATTAATTTAAAGGAGAACATGATTAAAGGACAAAGAGCGGGAGAAAGTGCAATAGCAGTAGATGTTGAACAAGGAAAATCTTATTATTGGTGTAGTTGTGGTAAAAGTTCCAAACAACCATTCTGTGATGGTTCGCATAAGGGAACTGAGTTTAATCCAGTAGCGTACAAAGCTGAAGAAACAAAAAAAATGTTTTTTTGTGCCTGCAAACAAACAAACAATTTTCCATTTTGCGATGGATCACATAACAAAAAGTAACATTGAAAATTTAAATTTAACAATTACTCTACTAGAATATGATAATTGAAATAGATAAAATTATAGACCCAATTCCAGCATCAGATGGTGCCGGAGTAAAGTTAAAAAGAAGTATTGGTGTTGAGCCTAATTATTTTGATCCATTTTTAATGTTAGATGAATTTGGGTCAGAGAATAGTGAAGATTATATTGCAGGGTTTCCTCCCCACCCTCATAGAGGAATTGAAACAGTTACTTATATGCTTGCAGGTGACTTTGAGCATAAAGACAGTACTGGAGGCGAAGGAAGAATGACTGCTGGTGATGTGCAATGGATGAAAACTGGAAGTGGAATAATTCACTCTGAAATGCCTGCGATGAAAGAAGGTAAACTTCACGGATTTCAATTATGGATAAATATGCCGGCTAAATTAAAAATGAGTAAACCAGAATATATTTACATTGATTCAGATAAAATGAGTGTTCATAAAGATGATGATAAGCAAGTAAAAGTTATCGCTGGTAAATTTGAAAAAGCTGAAGGTCCTGTTAAGAAACACAATGTGGATCCTACTTATTTTGATGTTGAGCTGAAAAAAGAAAAAGAATTTAACTATAGTCTACCCTCTACTCACAATACATTTATCTACCTTATTAATGGTGAAATAAAAATTGGTGAAAAAAAACATGATAA
>QBYM01000028.1 GCA_003282825.1 Pelagibacteraceae bacterium AG-325-J17
AGCTAAAGAAGATAATTTAAATGCAGATGTTTTTGGTCCACTTGCTTTTGATAATAGTATTTCAAAAAAATCAGCATCAATTAAAGGAATAAAAAATATTGTAGCTGGTGAAGCTGATGTTTTATTGGTTCCAAGTGTAGAAACAGGAAACGCTTTAGTTAAAATGTTAATATATTTCTGTGGAGCCTGTGCTGCAGGAGTTGTAATTGGTGGTAAAGTACCAGTGGTAATTACAAGTCGATCAGACGAAGCACCTGCTAGATTAGCCTCGATGGCTGCTGCAGTGGTAGCTTTAGATTAATAGTTTCATTGAAAAAAAAACTAATTTGCATTAAATAGTTCCATTAATTCAAATAAAAACTATGGCAATTACTTATTTAAAAAAATCTCCTAAATCATCTTCTACAGATGATACTAAAACTACTGAGATAGTTAAAAATTTATTAAAAGAAATTGAAAATTCAAAAGAAGATGCATGTATCAATTTAACTAAGAAATTCGATAAATACGACGGTGAAATTATTGTTTCTAAAGAAAGAATTGAAAAGATCAAAAAAGAGTTAGATCAAAAAACAAAAGATGACATTCAATTTTCTCATGAAAGAGTAAGAAAATTTGCTGAAGCCCAATTAAAAAACTATGGTCAAGATTTTGAAGTAGAACTTTCTCCAGGATTGTTTGCTGGTCAAAAATTAATACCAGTCAACACTGCTGGCTGTTATATACCTGGCGGACGTTACGCACATATAGCCTCTGCTGTTATGAGTGTAACAACAGCAAAAGTTGCTGGAGTAAAAAATATTATTGCTTGTAGTCCTCCCAAAGAAGGAGTTGGGGCTCATCCAGCAATTGTTTATACAGCTGATCTGTGTGGTGCTGATGTAATACTAAATTTGGGTGGAGTTCCTGGTATAGCTGCAATGACTAATGGACTATTTAAAAATCCACCTGCAGATATATTAGTTGGTCCAGGGAATCAGTTTGTTGCTGAGGCAAAAAGAATTTTATTTGGAAAAGTTGGAATTGATTTATTTGCCGGTCCAACAGAAATTGCTGTAATTGCGGATGACAAAGCTGATGCTGAAATGGTAGCGGTAGACTTAGTAGGTCAAGCTGAACACGGATATAATTCTCCTGCCTGGTTATACACAACCAGTAAAAGACTAGCTGAAGAAGTATTAAAAAGAGTTCCAGAATTGATTGCTGAATTACCTGAAGTTCCAAGAACAAGTGCTGAAGCAGCATGGAGAGATTATGGTGAAGTTATACTTTGTGATACCAATGAGGAAATGGCTACTATAAGTGATAAGTATGCACCTGAACATCTAGAAGTTCAAACTCAAAATCTTGAATGGTTTCATAAAAGATTAAAAAATTATGGTTCACTATTTATTGGTGAAGAAACAACAGTTGCTTATGGAGATAAGTGCTCTGGCACAAATCATATCTTACCTACAAAAGGTGCTGGTCGTTATACAGGTGGATTGTTTGTAGGAAAATTTATTAAAACATTAAGTTTTCAAAGAATGACAAAAGAATCTACAAAATCTGTTGGAGCAGCCTGTGTAAGGATTTCAAGATACGAAGGTATGGAAGCTCACGCTAGAACAGGTGATGCAAGACTTAGAAAATACGGTTTTTCTAATTAATTTTCTGGAATAAAAATTAAACACAATCCATTATTACAAAATCTTTTTCCAGTAGCAGTTGGACCATCTAAAAAAACATGACCATGATGAGCACCGCAGTTTGCACAATGATATTCAACTCGCTTCATACCAAAAGAATAATCTATTTTTGTTTTAAACGCTCCTGGTAACGCTTCTGAAAATGAAGGCCACCCTGTTCCACTATCAAATTTTGAGTTAGATGCAAATAGCTTAGCATTACAGTTTGCACAATGGTAAAATCCCTCTCTATCTTCTTTAAGTAAATCACTTGTAAAAGCTCTTTCTGTACCCTCATTAAACATTATGTTTTTTTGAGCTTTTGAAAGATTTGGATTAATAATTTTTTTAGTCGCTGATGATAAAACCCTGTAGGGTAATGCTAAAAATAATAAGTAAGAAAATCCTAATAATTTTAAAAATTTTCTTTTATCAATCATATTAAATTAAGGATTAATTTAAAATTTCTTCAGTTTTTTCTTCTTTAATTTTGTCTTTTGAAATAAT
>QBYM01000029.1 GCA_003282825.1 Pelagibacteraceae bacterium AG-325-J17
CCAGACAAATAATTTCCAAAAATTATTCCAATTCCCACTCCGGCACCGGCTAAAGCTATTGCTGCTAATCCTGCTCCGATCATTTTTGCTGCTTCTAATTCCATTATATCCTCCTATGTTGTTTAATGGTGTAAGTTTAATGCATCATTTAAATAGATGCAGGTTAAGATTGCAAAAACATATGCTTGAAGAAAAGCAACTAAGATCTCCAAACCTGTTAAAGCAACCGAAAAACTCAGTGGAAGCCATCCACCGACAATTCCGAGGCTTATTACAAAGCCTCCGAAAACTTTCATCATAGTATGTCCAGCCATCATATTTGCAAACAGTCTTACAGATAAACTAATTGGTCTACTTAAATATGATATAATTTCTATAACCACTATTAAAGGGAGTAGTATAACTGGTACTCCACTTGGAACAAACAATTTTAGGTAACCAAAGCCATGCTTTATAAATCCAATTACTGTTACCCCAATAAAAATAAATGAAGCTAGTACAAATGTCACTATTATATGGCTTGTAACAGTGAAAGTGTATGGGATCATGCCAAACATATTACAGAAAAGTACAAACATAAATAATGAAAAAATAAATGAAAAATATGGTTTTGCTTTTGAACCCGCAGTGTCACTGATCATTTTAGAAACAAAAGAGTAGCTAAGCTCAGCCAACAGCTGAATTTTATTTGGCAATATCGAATTTTTTTTTGAACCTAAATTGAAAATAATCAAAATTGCTAAAGAGCTAATAACCATAAATAAACTTGCATTTGTAAAAGAAATGTCAAATGTACCTATTTTAATTTGTGGACCAATTCTATAAACTTCGAATTGTGTCATCGGATTTGCTGCCATAAGTTTGTATCTATTTTTGCATATTTTTAGCAGATTTGATTACATTTGTTATTCCAGCAATCACACCTACAAAAAAAAATATTAAAATTAACCAGGGTTTAGTACCAAAGGTCTTGTCTAAAATAAACCCAATAATTGTCCCTACTGCTACTGCTGACACTAATTCGGTACTCAGCTTAAAAGCAGTGCCAATTGAGGACGGATTATGTTTCTTGTCCTCTAAATTTCTCTTAGAAACTTTCTTTTTTGCAATCTCTAAGCGAGTTTTAAACGGATCTTTAGACATTTTGTTTATTTATTTAAGCAACCATACTTTCTGCTTTTTGTAAATCAACAGCAACTAATTGGCTAATACCTTTTTCGGGCATTGTAACACCATACAGTCTGTTCATTTTAGACATGGTTAAAGCATGGTGAGTTACAATAATAAATTTTGTATTTGTAATTTTTATAAGTTCTTCGAGCAAGCTACAAAACCTTGTAACATTGGCATCATCTAGTGGAGCATCTACTTCATCTAGCACACAAATTGGTGAAGGATTTGTTAAAAAAACAGCAAAGATTAGTGATAGTGCTGTTAAAGCTTGTTCACCACCAGACAACAAAGTTATCGATTGAAGTCTTTTTCCAGGAGGACTTACTAACATTTCTAAACCAGCTTCAAGTGGGTCCTCGGAATCAACTAATTCTAACTTAGCATTTCCACCATTAAAAAGTTTTGTATAAACTTCATTAAATTTTCTATTTACTTTTTCAAAAGCTTCAATTAATCGCTCTCTACCTTTTTGGTTTAATTCATTAATACTATCTTTGAGTTTAACAATTGCACTCACCAAATCGGCACGATCTTGTTCCATCTTTTTAATTTCCGCCTCATATTTGTTAGTTTCTTCATCAGCTTTTAAATTAACTGATCCTAATTTTTCTCTTTCCTGTCTTTTTTTATCAAGTAAATCCTCTTGATTAACAGCATCAGGAAGATCTTCGGCTCCATACAGACTCGAATTCTCTAGAATATTTTCCTCAGTTAAATTTAGTTCAGAAGTTATTCTATCAATCAAATCACTTTTTCTTTTTTTTAGACCTTCAATTGTTGCTCCGGAACTTGCTTTTCTTTCTCTAATTTGAATCGATTGTTCTTGAACCTCATTTAGTTGTGCTCGTAGAGTATCTATTTTTTCATCTGTAGAATGAATTATAGACTCATTATCTTCCTTTTCTTTTTCAGAAATCCTTAGACCTTCCGAAATTTGACCTTTCTTTTCAGCTTGTAATTTTGGTTGATTATCTAATTTTTCCAAT
>QBYM01000030.1 GCA_003282825.1 Pelagibacteraceae bacterium AG-325-J17
AATAGAAAAAAAACTTCTGCATTTCATAATTTGATGGGACAAAAAGTTGCGAGTGAGGGTGTAACCATAATTGACGATGGAACTTTAGATAATAGAAGAGGGAGTCTTACAATTGATGATGAAGGCACACCAACAGAAAAAACTGTACTGATTGAAAATGGAATTTTAAAAAACTTTATGCAAGACAGATTAAATGCAAGATTAATGAAGACTAGGTCAACAGGTAGTGGTAGACGAGAAAACTATAGACATATCGTATTACCAAGAATGAGAAATACCATGATGCTAAGTGGAAAACAAACTCAAGATGAGATGATAAAATCTGTAGATAAAGGTATTTTTGCAGTTAGCTTTGGAGGAGGACAAGTTGATATTACTTCAGGAAAATTTGTTTTTAATTGCACAGAAGCTTATGAGATTATTAATGGTAAAATTGGTTCACCTATAAAAGGAGCAACTTTAATAGGTGATGGTCCTTCAATTTTGAAAGAAGTTTCAATGGTTGGTAACGATATGATGTTAGATCCAGGAATTGGTACTTGTGGTAAAGCAGGACAAGGAGTTCCTGTGGGAGTAGCGCAGCCTTCAATTTTAATAAATAAAATGACTGTTGGTGGCACAAATTTATAAATGGTTAAAGATCAGGAATATCTTGAAAAAAAAGCATCATATTGTTAAGATTTAGCAAAAAAATTAGGAGCTACGGATATAAGTGTTAATGTAGGTAATTCTATTTCTGAAACAGTAAATTTTAGAAATAAAAAGTTAGATGAGTCAAACAGATCTGATAATCTTGGCATAGATATCACAACATTCATTGGCAAGAAAAAGTCATCAATATCGTCATCAAATTTGCTAAAAGATAATCTAAATATTTTAATTGAAAAATGTATCGAAACTACAAAAAATACTCCAGAAGATGAATTTAACTCACTACCTGAAAAGGATCTATTGGCTCAAGAAGTTAAAGATTTTAATTTATATGATGACACGCATTTAGAGAATGATAGTAAGGCTGAATATTTAACAAGACTAGAGGCTGCTGCCTCAAATGATAAAAAAATAGTAAATACAGAATCCAGCTTTGTAGAAAACAAATCAAATTTTATTTTAGCGAATAGCGATGGTTTTTGTAAAGGTTTTAAATCTTCATCATTTGTTGCCTCTAGTGTAGCTGTTGCAAAAGATGATAAAAGTATGGAGAGGGACTATGAATATACTCACAAATGTCATTTAAATGATATAAAGAATGCAGAAGAATTAGGAAAAAAAGCTGCAGAATACACTCTTAGAAAACTCAGTCCAAAAAAAATAGGCAGTGAAAAGATTTCTATAATCTTTGATAAAAGAATTGCCAAAGTAATATTAAGTACTTTTGCAAGTGCTATATCTGCTTCGGCTATTTCGAGAGGTACTTCATTTTTAAAAGATAAAATTAATCAAAAAATTTTTTCAGATTCAGTAAATATTTTTGATAAGCCTGATATATTTAAAGGCCAAGGCTCCAGAAGTTTTGACTCAGAAGGTGTTAGAACAGATACACTAAAATTAGTTGAGCAAGGGGTATTAAAGAATTATTTAATAGATACCTATAGTGGCAGAAAGTTAAACCTTAAATCTAATGGAAGATGTGGAGGGACTAGCAATCTTTACTTTGAAAATGGAAAAATTAGCTATAAAGATTTATTAAATTCTAATCCCAAATGTTTATACATAACAGAAACAATAGGACACGGAAGTAATATTGTGACTGGTGACTACTCTGTGGGTGCAACTGGATTTTTAATTGAAAATGGAGAATTCAAACATCCAATAAACGAGATAACGATTGCGGGTAATTTTAAAGATATGTTTCAAAATCTAACTTTAGCAAATGACTTAGAATTTGAATACTCAACTAATTCTCCAACAATGATGATTGAGGGAATGGTTGTTGCTGGTAAATGAGTGATTACTGTGTAATTGGATCTGGCATTTCAGGTGCAACTATTGCAAATTTACTTAACAAAAAATTTCAAGTCAATTTATTTGATAAAGGTAGAGGCCCAGGAGGTCGAGCTTCATTTAAAAGAATAAAAGGTCAGATAGGTTTTGAT
>QBYM01000031.1 GCA_003282825.1 Pelagibacteraceae bacterium AG-325-J17
AAAGGTACTGCACAGCAAAAACTAAATAATTTACCAGTCTTTTTTATTTCCATTTCAAGAACTCTTTTTTTAGATACTTTCTCATGTTCATAACTTAAGTCTAAATATTGTCCCCCAGCAATTCCAAGATGGCCTGCACTTTCTGAAAGCTTATTTACAAGATCAACTTTTACAGCCTGAGAAGTTTTTAAATCTTTATGAGTCAAAATCTCAAACGCCATAGTTAAAAGTGAGTTTCCAGCTAAAACAGCTGTTGACTCCCCAAATTTGATATGCGTCGATTGTTTGCCTCTTCTAATTGTATCATTATCCATGCAAGGCAAGTCATCATGAATTAAAGAATAAGCATGTATACACTCAATAGCTGAACCTATCATTATTAATGTTTTGTAATCTATTTTAAATATTGACCCAGCATCAATCAGAATTTTTGATCTAACTTTCTTACCGCCAGAAAATAAACCATATTTCATTGGTACTATTAACTCAGATTTTTTTTGTTTTTTTATAAAACCTTTTAAAAAAAAATCAGTGTCTTTAGCTATTTTATTTAATTTACTTTGCATCTTTTTTATTAAAAATTTTTGTAATCTTTTCTTTAGTTTTTATGTTTATATTTTTGATATTTCTTTGAAATTTCTTCTCAATTATATTATTAAGCTTAATAAGATTTTGATAGTTTTCCATAGAATTTTCTAGATCTTTTTGGTTTTCTAAATATTCGATCATCTTATTTGCTTCATTAGTTAGTTCCTCTAAAGATAGGTCACTATAATCATTTGGTAAATTTTTATCTTTCATATATTACTCTGAGATAATACATGAAAATTAATCTTGCAAATATTAAAAAAGCTATAAAACACTTAAATAAAAATGAGTGTGTAGCCATACCTACTGAGACTGTTTATGGTTTATCAGGAAATGCATACTCAAATAAAGCTTGTGAAAAGATATTTAGATTAAAAAAAAGACCAAGAGATAACCCTCTTATAGTTCATTATTACAACAATATACAATTAAGAAAAGATTGTAATTTTGATAATAGATTTTTAGACTTATATAAAAAATTTTGTCCAGGGCCAATTACATTTATTTTAAATTTACATAAAAATTCAAAAATTTCTAAAATTGCAACCAACAAAAGAAACTCCTTGGCTATAAGATTTCCAAAACATCCTGTTACAAGAGCTCTATTAAAAAAACTGAAATTTCCTCTAGCAGCACCAAGTGCTAATTTATCCTCAAAAGTAAGTGCTGTAAGATCAATAGATGTAAAGGAGGATTTTGGAAATAAAATTAAATATATCTTAGAGGGTGGAAAATCTAAAATAGGTCTGGAGTCTACAATAATTGATCTTAGAAAAGAACCAAAAATCTTAAGGGTAGGAGGTTTAGAAATTAGTAATATTGAAAAAGTATTAAATCAAAAAGTAAAAATAAAAAATAATCCATTAAAGATTACTGCACCAGGCCAATATAAGCTTCACTATTCTCCTGGAATTCCATTAAAGATGAATGTAAAAAAGGCAAAAGATAACGAGGCCTATATATTGTTTAAAAGAATTAAAAAAGCAAAACCAAACTATTATTTTTTATCTAAAAAAGGTAGTCTTAAAGAAGCTGCAAAAAATTTATACACAACACTAAGAAAAATAAAAAAAAGTAAATTTAAATCTATTGTCGTTGGAAAAATTCCTAACAAAGGATTGGGTATAACTATCAATGATAGATTGTTAAGAGCTTCGAAATTTTAATGCAAATTCCATTGGAAGTAATTGGATTATCAAAAATTTATAACAATAAAGATGCTGTAAAAGATATTTCTTTTAAAGTTAATAAAAATGAAATTATTGGAATACTAGGTCCTAATGGATGTGGAAAAACAACTACTATTGGAATGATTTTAGGATTATTAAAACCATCAAATGGTAAAGTGTTAATAAATGGAATTGAAATTGAAAAGAAAAGAGTTGATTTATTAAATCAACTTAACTTTATATCACCTTATATTGAACTTCCAAAAAAAT